>JANNJV010000151.1:0-11441 GCA_031395945.1 Gemmatimonadota bacterium
GGTTGTATCTCCTTTGATAGCACTGGCATAGCCGGTTCAGTCATTTTCGCGACACCAACGGGACACAGGTTGCAGCATTGCTGACGTCACTTCTCACATCGCTTTTCTTCGCCGCGGGCTCTGGTGGCTCTGAGGGTGGACTGCCCTCGAAGGAGCCTTCAGCGGTCGGGATGTCGGCTGCGCGGCTTCAAAGGATCGACAAGATGCTCGCTCGCGCCATCAAGGCCGGCGGGTTCCCGGGCGGCGCAGTGGTCATCGGACGCCGCGGCGCCACGGTCATGGAGAAGGGCTACGGCAACTTGAGCTGGAGCAACAAGACCCCAGTGGTGGCATCACGAACGATTTACGATCTCGCATCCCTCACCAAAGTCGTGGCGACAACCACGGCGGTGATGATCCTCTTCGACGAGGGGAAGATCCGCCTCGAGGATCCGGTCGCGAAGTATCTGCCCGAGTTTGGCGGCGGCGCGAAGGACGACATCACGGTCGGCCAGCTACTCGAGCACCGCTCGGGGCTGCCGGCGGGTCGGGACCTCTGGCGCATTTCCATGACGGCCGACGAGGCGCGGCGCGCCGCGATCACGACGCCGCTGGAGTGCAGTCCGGGGCAGTGCTACATCTACTCCGACCTTGGCGCGGACGTCCTCGGGTTTCTGGTCGAGAACATTTCGGGGAAGCGCCTGGATGTCTTCATGCAGGAGCGTGTCCTGACGCCGCTTGGGATGCAGGACTCGTATTTCCGGCCGCACTGGACGTTGCGCGATCGCATCGCGCCCACCGAGCTCACGCCGCCGCGCGGCTATCCCTTGCGTGGTGAGGTGCATGACGAGAACGCCTTCGCGCTCGGCGGCGTCGCCGGCCACGCTGGACTCTTCAGCACCGCCACTGACCTGGCCATTTTCGCGCAGATGATGCTGAACGGCGGCGAGTTCAACGGCGTGCGAATCGTCTCGGACAGCACGATTGCGCTGTTCACCGCCAGAACGCCATCGCGTGGCACTCGTGCGCTGGGCTGGGACACCTGCGGACACGACGGCAGCTGTGGCAAGTACCTCAGTGAGCGGGCGTACGGGCACACGGGTTTCACCGGGACGTCACTCTGGATCGATCCTGACCGCGATCTGTTCGTGATCCTGCTGACCAACCGGGTGCACGCGGCTCGCGCGCGCCGGCCCGCCAAGGTGATCGCCGACATTCGCGCCGACGTGGCTGACGCGGCGGCTCTCTCGATTCGCAATGCGAACGGCGAGTTGCGCGCGATGCCAGCGTCGTTCCGCGCCGTTCCGCGCCGACAAGGCCGCGGGATGGAATCGGCCGGTACGGTCCAAGTCGTCGCGTTCCAAACGCGCGTCCGGCGCCAAGTCGAGCAAGAAGCCGGCGGCCAAGGCCCCGGCCAAGAAGAGCGTCGCGTCGACCAAGGCTGCGGCATCGAGCGGCTAGCGACCAGCGACTGCAGGTGGTGACGATGTGTTTCGCTCTCACGACTTGCTCCAGTCTGGGGCAGTTGGCGATAGTGATATCGTGATTGACGAGATGCAACCACCCACTTCGCCCGAATTGCCCGACCCGGCGAGCGACATAACCGAGGATTCGGTGCGCCTGGCGCTGCGCAAGGTCAAGGACCCCGAGCTCAACCTCAACATCATCGACCTGGGGCTGGTCTACACCATTACCGTGGATGAGGGCAACAAGGTGATCGTAGACATGTCGCTCACCTCACCGGGGTGTCCCGCGGGGCCTCAGATCATGGGAGACGTCGAGCGAACGATTCAGGCGCTCCCGGGAGTCGGCAAGGTCGTGATCAACCTGGTGTGGGAGCCGTACTGGACCCCGGAGCGCATCGAGCCGAAGGTGCGCGCATACATGGGCATGTAGAAAACAAGAAACAGCAACTGCTTTCGAGGTTGGAAGGTTGATGTCTGAGGTTTGACGTCAAACCTCCAACGTCAAACTTCACACGCCCAACGCAGTCAGATTTTTTGCCCGAGCTCACGCAGCGCCTGGACGAAACCGTCCCCCAGGACCTCGCGCTGCCAGTTCCTCAGCTCCTCCACACCCTCCAGCTCTTCCATGCTCTTCGGGTTTCTGCGTGCAACGGCTTCCAGCCGCTCGCGCGACGCCAGCACTCCCGGATCCATATTGAGTTTCTGCGAGACGTCATCGCGAACGGTCTTGAGCGCGTTGACCTTCGTGTCGAAATGCGGATCCCGATCCCAACGGGCTGATTTGGGGAACTTGGGCAGATCGGCTTCGGGAACGTCGAGACCGCGACGCACGGCGCCGATGATGTCCTGCGAGCGAGTCTCCAGGATGCCCCTCGCAATTCCGCGAATCTTGCCGAGTGCCTCACGATTGGCGGGCTGCGCGCGCGCGATCTCCAGCAGTTGCTCATTCCCGATTACGCGAAAAGTCGCTCTGTCCATGCCGCTCGCCACGGAGTCGCGCCACGGCACCAGTTCTCGCAACACGGCCAGCTCGCGCCGGCTCAGGTCACGCGCGCCCTTCATTCGAAGATAGGCGCCGCCAGCGTCGTCTTCTCCCCACTTCGTCCCCTCCAAACGGCCGAATTCCTCACGCGCCCACTCCAGCCGCCCCTGCTTCGCCAATTCGTCCTTCATGCGATCGCGAAGTTCGAGCAAGTACATCGTGTCCTGTGCCGCGTACGCGAGCATGTCCTGTGGCAGTGGACGCATGGACCAATCGGCGCGCTGGTGCTTCTTATCCAGCTTGACGCCGAAGTAGCGATCGAGCAGCGCGGCCAGGCCGAACGCCTTGAGGCCGAGAAGCTGGGCCGCCACTCGCGTATCAAAGATGTTCCGCACATTCCAGCCGTAATCGCTGTGCAGCAGCCGCAAGTCGTAGTCCGCGTCGTGCAGCACTACCTCGACTGCGCGATCCTCCAACAACTTGCCCAGCGGCGCGAGGACGTCGCCCGACACGCTCAAGGGGTCGACGATCGCCGAGTGCTCACGCGTCGAAAGCTGCAGCAGATAGATGCGATCCACGAACCGGTGGAAGCTTGCGCCCTCGGTGTCCAGGGCCAGCTCCTTGGTGGACGCGATGGCGGCCAGCTGGCGCGTGGCTGCGTCCGGTCGGTCCAGGAACAGAGGGGTATGCGTTTCCACGACTGAACATTACTTAGTCTTCACGCTTCAATCCGCCAGGCACTTCGCTTGCCACGACAGGGGCTGACATGACCACACCGGAATCAGGCGCGGCACCATCATCCACGTCGGGGGGGTTGCCGCCGGACGAGCCACCCGGGCCGCCAGGCTACTCGGGGCACGAACGGCGTGACCGTACCGTGGGATGGCACAGCAAGGACGTTGCGCGCTCTGCCGCGCTGGTCATGGCGATTTACCTCGGCATTCAACTGCTGTGGTTCGCGAACCCCTTGGTGCTCGTCGCTTTTCTGGGATTGCTGTTCGGTCTCGCCGTCGAAGCGGGCGTGGACAGGCTGGAGCGTTTTCGGATACCCCGCGGAATTGGCGCGGCGATGATCGTCCTTGGCTTTTTCGGGATGCTGGTTGGCGTGGGCGCGATGATCACGCCAACCATCCGCGAACAGAGCACCGTACTCCGGACCAAGATTCCCGAAGCGGTCGATCGTATCGAGGAATGGGTGAAACGCCGCCAGAGCGGCATGTTCGGCGCGTTCTTTGGCGGCTCGCAACCAACCGGTCAGACCACCGCCGCCGCCATACCATCAGACACCAGCGCAGGCCGCACGGGCGCCACCGCCACGGCCCCCGCCCCCGCCCCCGCGAGAGACACAGCACCGGCGGCTGCGGATAGTTCGCGGGACGCCAGCGCTCCGACGCCGACCGAAACGCTGCGCGGCAGTCTCGGCAAGCAGTTGGGCAGCGTGACTCGCTACGTCTTCCCCTTCCTGTCTCAAACATTCGCCGTGATCGCCGGGATCTTGCTCATCATTTTCATGGCGATCTACATCGCCGCGGATCCGAACACGTATCACCGCGGTTTGATGCATCTCTTTCCGCATCCCGTGCGAGCGCGTGCGGGAGACGTGCTGAGCGCTATCGCCATGGTACTCCGGCGCTGGCTGGTGACTCAGCTCATCGCCATGGTGGTCATCGGGACCGTCACCACTATCGCGCTCCTTATTCTCGGCGTGAAGGCTCCATTCGCGTTGGGCCTGATCGCGGGATTGCTGGAGTTCATCCCCACGGTGGGCCCGATACTGAGCGCGGTGCCAGCGATCGCGATGGCGTTTCTGGACTCACCTGAGAAGGCGCTCACCGTCGGCGCCGTGTACGTGGGAATCCAATTCATGGAGAATCACCTGCTGATTCCCATGCTCATGAAGGGCGGGGTGGACGTCCCGCCGGTGCTGACCATTCTCGGCCAGGCGTTGTTCACGCTGCTCTTTGGGTTCCTGGGGCTGATGGTCGCCGTGCCTGCCCTTGCCGCGCTGATGGTTGCGGTGAAGATGCTGTACGTCGAGCGCGTCGTGGGCGACGACATAGCCGTGCTGAAAAAATCCGAGAGTGGCTGAGCTGCCGCTGCTGCGGCGGTTCCCCGCGCTCGCAACGATTCCACGGGCGCAGCTGGGCGCGTTCCCTACACCGGTCGACAGCATCACCCTGGGCGACGGCCGGCAACTTCTCATCAAGCGCGACGATCGCTCAGGCCCGAGGGCCGGAGGAAACAAGGTGCGCGGGCTCGAATGGTTGCTGGGCGAGGTTCGCGCCGGGGATCGCGTGGTCACCGTGGGCCCGCGTGGGTCCACGCACGCCTTGCTCACAGCGACCTACGCCGCTCAACTGGGCGCGCGCGCCACGGTATTCCGCTGGGATCAGGAGATGAATTCCGCCGCGCGCATCGTGGATACGCGTCTGCGGAAAGCGGCGGACGTCATCGACGCGCGCGTCGTGCCCGCCGCCTACGCCATGGCGGCCGCATCGCGGGCTCGCGGTGCGCGATGGATTCCGGCGGGCGGAGCGTCACCCGCGGCGCTGCTGGGTCATGTGAATGCCGCACTCGAACTCGCCGGACAGATCGCCCGGGACGAATGCGACGTTCCGGAGCGGATCGTCGTACCGTTGGGCACGGGGGGAACCGTTGCCGGCATCGCGCTCGGCCTGCACATCGCGGGACTTGGCATTCACGTGGTGGCCGTTCGCGTCGTGCCCAGGATCATTGGACGGATTGGGCGGTTGCTGCGCCTGGTTCGCGAAACAGCGTCGCTCATTTCGCGCGCGACCGGCGAACGGGTGCCAGGCGTGGGCCGCGAGAGCATCACGGTGGACCACTCGTTCTATGGGGGCGGGTATGGTCGACCGCTGGCATGGAAGGGTCGCGATGAAGAGACACTGGAATCCATCGGCGTCCGTCTCGACGACACCTACAGTCGCAAGGCCTTCGCGTGTGCCGTGGCGCAACGAGACCACCGGACCCTGTTGTGGCTTACCTTCGACGGCCGATTGCTGCAGGATTGACCTGCCTATGCGTCTTCCCGAAGTACGGTTTCACATTTATCCGACCGATTGCGACATGCTCGGGCATCTGAATCACGCCACGATGCTGGGCTTTCTCGAGCGAGCGCGGTGGGCGCTGCTCGAGCCGCAGATCGATCTCCGAAACTGGACGCGGCAGCCGGCGTATTCCGTGGTGCGCCATGTGGACATCGGCTACCTGGCGCAGTCTCTTCCCGGCGAAGACCTCATCGTGCGGTCCGGGCTGCTCGCGGTGAGGAACACCAGCTACATCGTGCGTCAGGAAGTCTGGAAGGCCCAGAACGACGAGAAGGTCGCCGAGGCAAATATCGTGTTCGTCGCCGTCGGACAGGATGGACGTCCCGTGAAAGTGCCTGATTCCTGGCGCGAGATGCTGCCCCATTGGCCGGAGGCCGCGTTTTGATCGCTGTCATTGATTCGATCGAGATGGGCTATGACGACGTCGGTGCTGGTGTCGGGGCGCCGCTGTTGTTCGCGCACGCATTTCCGTTGAATCGCACCATGTGGGCGCCGCAGGTGAGCGCGCTCGTGGAGCGCTCGCGTTGCGTGGCCGCGGATTTTCGCGGCTTCGGCAACACATCCGTGATGCCGCCGTATTCCATGGAGCAATACGCCGATGACCTGGCCCATCTCCTTGATGTGCTTCGCATCGACAAGGTGGTGTTCGTCGGCTGCTCCATGGGGGGCTACGTGTCATTCGCGTTTTGGCGCCGCCATCGGGATCGGGTGCGCGCACTGGTGCTCGCCGACACGCGGGCGGGTGCGGACTCGGAGGAAGCCATGTCGCGACGCCGCCAGCTGATCGAACTCGCGCGCACGGAAGGCGCGACGGCGGTGGCCAACGCGCAGATCCCCAGTCTCGTGGGCAAGACGACGCGAGAGAAGCAGCCTGACATTTACGACTCCGTCCATCGCACGATGGCGCAGGCGCCCGCGGAAGGCATCGTGGGCGCCATTGGCGCCATGATGTTGCGACCGGACTCCACGGCGACCCTCGCGACCATCGACGTGCCGACACTGGTCATCGTCGGCGACGAGGACGTGCCAACGCCCCCCAAGGAGGCCCGCGCGATGCATGAGCGCATCACCGGCAGCACCCTGGAAATCATCTCCGGCGCGGGCCACCTGTCCAACCTGGAGCGTCCCGCCGCGTTCAATCACGTGCTCACGGAGTTCCTGGTGTCGCTCACGGCGTCCTGAGCGCAGCCGCGATAGATTCCGGCCCGTGACGACACCACCCTCGCCGGTTTCTTCCGCCGAACAGACGCGGGCCGCGCGCGTTGGCGCCGTGTTGTTCCGCTATCGGGGTTTCCTCCCCGTCCCATTTCTGCTCATCCCGCTGCTCGTGCCCGGCGAGCAGTCACGCGACGGCTGGGTCGTCGCCGTTTTCTTCATCCTGGCGGGCGAGGCGTTGCGGCTGGCCGGTGTTTCGGCCGCCGGCAGTGTCACGCGACGGCGTTCGCGGGCCGTTCAACGTCTGGTGACCTACGGCGTGTTCGCCTGGATGCGAAATCCGCTGTACGTGGGAAACTTCCTCATCTGGATCGGGTTCGTCATCGGATCCGGCGTGCTCTGGTTCGTGCCGGTAGCCGTGATCCTGTTCGCCGTCGAGTATTCGCTGATCGTGCGCTACGAGGAGGGCGTCCTGGAGTCGATCTTCGGCGGCGAGTACGTGGAGTACAAGAAGCGCACGCCGCGTTGGTTTCCGCGGCCACCAGCTTCGACTTCAGCGGGTGAGCACGATCTGGGCGAAGCGCTGCGGAGCGAAGTCTCGACGTTCGCCCAGTACGCGGCGCTCGCGGTCGCCTTCTACGTCAAAAACCGGCTGGCCTAGCGACGGTCGGACTCGAACCGTCGGGCCGGTTCACCCGCGCTGCGGCCGCCCCGGTGGATTGGCCGACTGAAACACCTCGCGGTTCTTCTCGACGTACTGCTTGAGGTTGGCGGGCACGTCCTCTTCCGGAAAGATCGCGGTCACCGGGCACTCCGGCTCACAGGCGCCGCAGTCGATACACTCGTCCGGGTGAATGAAGAGCTGTTCGGGACCCTCATATATGCAATCCACCGGACACACGTCCACGCAGGCGCGGTCCTTGGTGTTGATGCAGGCTTCAGTGATGACGTATGGCATGGTCGAACCTCTGTGGTGCTGCGGAGCTTATACGTACGGGCTAAGATAATGAAACCGGCAGCGCCAGGCACCGTCCCCTTATGCAACTGACTGTCAACGGGATCACGCACGAGCTCGAGGTCACCGGCCACGAGACGCTCCTCGCCGTCCTGCGCGAGCAGCTGGGACTCACGGGCACAAAGCTCTCGTGCGGACGCGGAGAATGCGGTGCATGTACCGTACTGCTGGACACACCGGGTGCCCCGCGTCGTGCTGTCTACTCCTGTCTCACGCTAGCCAATGGCTGTGACCGCGCTTCCGTCACGACCATCGAGGGTCTCACGAACGGCGCCGCACATCCGCTGCAGCAAGCCTTCATCGCACGAGACGCGGTGCAGTGCGGCTTCTGTACCCCTGGTCAGGTGCTCGCCGCGCTGGCCCTCCTGGACGAGAATCCGTCCCCGAACGAATTGGAGATCCGCAAGGGCATGAGCGGCAACCTCTGCCGCTGCGGCACGTATCCCAACATCGTGCTCGCCGTGCAGGATGCCGCACGGAGGATGGCGGATGGCGGATAAGCGCTTTGTGGTCACGAAGGTCGAGGTCGAGGGGCGCGAGGAGACACGCGTCGTCGAGGTTCCCGACTTCGAGCCGGCTCCGTGGACCGCTGACGCACCGATGGATGTGGTGGGCGAGTGCGTGCCCCGCATGGACGCGCGCGAAAAGGTCACGGGGCAGGCGGTGTACACCGCGGATGTTCGCCGAACTGGAATGCTGTACGCGGAAATCATCCGTGCTCCCATTGCACATGGCCGCGTCGTGAGCCTGGACCTGGCTCCCGCCCTCGAGATCGCTGGCGTGCGCGCCGTGTTGCAGCGCCCGGACGTGGATGGCATCCGGTACGACAGCGGCCAACTGTTCGATCAGACCATCCGTTTCGCCGGCCAGCCGCTCGCCGCCGTATGCGCGGATACGCCGGAGGCAGCGCTGCGCGCGGCGAAGGCAGCTGTCGTCCGCGTCGATACCGAGCGCCATGCCGTGACCATCGAGGCCGCGCTGGCCGCGGATGCACCGTTGGTGCGACCCAAAGGCAACACGAGCAAGAATTCTCCGCGCGTCACGGTTCGCGGCGATGTGGACGCCGGACTGCGCACCGCCGACGTCGTGGTCAGGCGCGACTTCAGGACGCCCACGGCGTTGCATACGGCGCTCGAGCCGCACGGCGCGGTGGCCGAGTGGAGCGGCGGGCACGTGACCATCTGGGAATCGACGCAGGGCATCTTCAATACGCGCAGCGATGTGGCGCAGGCGTTCGGCCTCAAACACACCCAGGTGCGCGTCATCAAGGACTACATGGGCGGCGGATTCGGCGCGAAGAACCGGGCGCCCGCGTCTACGTACATCGCGGTGGCGCTCGCCCGCAAAGCAGGCGCCGCGGTGCGATGCGTCTATGATCGCGAGGGCGAGCAGACGGACGCGGGCAACCGGTCTGCGACAACCCAGCATGTCACGCTGGGTGCCACACGCGACGGCAGGTTGACGGTGATCATGGTGGATGCCGAGATCGCGATGGGTACCGGCGGCTGGTTCGCGGGGCCGGGCAAGATCTACCACGAGCTGTACGCGTGCCCCAACGTCCGCTCCAACGAGACCTTCGTGTACACCCACACCGGCGCGATGGCGTCGTTCCGGGCGCCTGGCCACGTGGAAGGCGCGTTTGGCCTGGAGTGCAGCATGGACGCGCTCGCGCGCGAGTTGAAGATGGATCCGCTGGAGTTGCGCCGGCGCAATTACGCGGATCACGATCAGGAGAAGAGCCGCCCTTACTCGGACAAGAACCTCGACAAGTGCTACGACGAGGGTGCCAAACGATTTGGATGGCTGCCTCTCGAGGCCCACCGCCGCGCGAAGCGCGGCGCCGAGAACCTACCGCCGTCGCATTCACCCATCGCGACGGCGGGCCGAGAACGGTTTCGCCGCGGCCGCGGCATGGCGTCCATCAGCTGGGGCGCGGGCGGGGGGCCACCAGCGTATGCCACCGTGCGAGTGAATCCGGACGGCACCGTCGACGTTCTCACGGGATCACAGGATCTGGGCACTGGCACGCGCACCGTGTTCGCCCAGATCGCCGCCGAAGCCATCGGCGCGAGGATCCAGGACGTTCGCACAGTGCTGGGCGATACCGAGCGACTTCCCTACACCGGGAACTCCTGGGGCTCGCAGACCACCGCGTCCGTGGGGCCCGCGGTGCGCATGGCCGCCGAAGACGCGCGCGCGAAGCTGTTCGACGCCGCCGCGCAAATGCTCGACGTAACGCCCGCTGATCTCGAGGCGCGAGCGAGCATTATCACCGTCCGCGACCATCGCGACAAAAGCATCAGCTTCGCGGACATCGGCGTGCGACTTGGCGATGTCATGATCCAGGGCCAGGGCATGCGCGGCCCCAATCCGGCGAAAACCGCGATGTCCGCGTTTGGGGCACAGTTCGCCGAGGTTGAAGTGGACGTAGAAACCGGCCGCGTTCGCGTTTTGAGATTCGTGGCGGCGCACGACAGCGGACGGATCATCAATCCGCGGCTCGCCGAAAGCCAGCTGCAAGGCGGCATCATTCAGGGCATCGGCTACGCGTTGTACGAAGAGCGGGTGCTGGACGAGTCACTCGGCGTCCCGCTCAATCCGACCATGCACGACTACAAGATTCCCACGCTGGCTGATGTGCCGGACATCGAGGCCTTCTTCATTCCTGGCGCTGACACGGTCGCGAATCACACCGGGGCGAAAGGGTTGGCCGAGCCGCCGATCATTGGAGTGGCGCCGGCGATTGCGAATGCGGTGGCGGACGCGATCGGCGTCGACATGCTCGAGTTGCCGCTCACCCCATGGCGCGTGCTCACGTCGCTAGCGGCGGGCTAGGCACGGACGCAGCTACTTGTGCAGCTCCGGATTTTGCCTGTACAGCGTCGCCGTGCGACCAATCGTCTGAACGACGTCCGCCTGCATCTGTACCGCGAGATCGTTCGCCACATCCTTGGCTTTCGCGTCCGCGTTCTTGGAGAACTGGACCTTGACCAACTCCCTGGTGCGAAGGGCGTCGTCCAGCGACTGACGCAGAGTTTCGCTCAATCCCTGATGGCCCACGTGGACGATGACGGGCAGGTGGTGCGCTTGCGCCCGAAGCTCGGCGCGCTGCTTGGACGTCAACGTCATCGGCCGGTGGATGCCGATGTGGTCTGACGCAGCAGCGGATACGGGTTGATCGCTTCGCCGTTCCAGTACTTCCGGTCGGCTGGCATTCGCATCATTTGAAAATGCAGGTGCGGCACCGTCTTTGGCGCATTGCCGCTGGTTCCCACAAAGCCGATCGTGTCGCCGCGCATCACTGGGCGTCCCGCGTACATGTTCTGGTGATACCGCTCAAGGTGCGCGTAGTAAAACACGAAACGCTCTTCGAGATTCGTTGCGTAGATGGTGATCCCGCCCTTGTCGCTGGTGGAAAGCCGCAGGACGCGTCCGTCCTGTACGGACAGTACCGGCGTGCCGCGCGGCGCCATGATGTCGATCGCGTGGTGCTTGCGAGCTCCGCCGTCGCGCGCGTCGTGGAAGGAGTCATCCAGTGGCGAGTTTTCCATTCCTGAAACTGGGAAGTACAGGCTCCCGACCTCGGCCACGAGCGTTGCATCGGCCGGCGCCGCGGCAACGATGGATAGCGCTGGCGCCCCCGCCGACACCACCTCCGCTGGCCGCGCTCGCGATGGGGCGGTCGCGCGTGTCGGGAGCGACGTCACGACCCGCCGGGGCGATCGCTGCGAGCACGCCGTCGCGACAACCAGAAGCGCTGGAAGAAGGATGAGATA
>JANNJV010000179.1:0-4092 GCA_031395945.1 Gemmatimonadota bacterium
GAGGCGATTGCCGTTAATGAGGCCGAACGTCACGCTGACCAGCAGCGTAATGGCCAACGCGGCCGCGGCGAGATTCGGAAGCCAGGTGAGCTTTTTTCGGAACGGTTGCTGCGCAAACTCATGCTGCCACGTACCCGCAGCCGGCGCAACAACGTCGTCGTTCACGGCGCGTTCCCTATCGTGACGCTCTTGACGCCTGCGCCGAGTACCGCGTCGGGTGAGACGTACCCGACGGCGTCCGGGTGAAACCGGATGTACTCCACCACCTGTTCCTCGGTGCCCTTCTCGGGAGGCGGAATGTCGCGCCCGGAAAAGATCTGCTGTTGCCAGAACGCGCGAATGGCTGCCACCGATTTCTTGTGCACGGCTTTGGTGAACGCGACGCGCGAGACCGCGGTGGGCGTGAGGTCCATCGGCTCCACGGGCCGGCCGCCGGGCCACTTGTTGATGCGCTTGAGAAAGAGTTTCGACAGGTGCTCGCGCTCGATGGTGGTGAGCGGATTGTCTTCGTGCACCACCACGACGAACTCGGCGGCGGCCGTCCGCGCCGCGGCGCCGGGAGACGCCGCCGCGACGAGCGCGATGGTGCCCAGGACGCCCAGCGTCCCGATCACCACCCGGCGCGCGGAGGCGCCGAGAACGAATTGATGAATGGACATGGGGCCGAGCCTAGAAGCTGACGGAGAAGCTGCTGATGACGTAGGCGTTGCTGAGCGGCGCACCGCGCATGTTTGTCACTTGTTCGTAGTTGACGCCTTTCGTGGCGTGCCCCTCGAGCTTCCATACGGCCATGGGACCGAGGAACAGGTTGATGCCGAGTGCATGGTCACGCATCATGTTGAAGTTCCACGGCCCGCCTGCATCGGAGCCGGAGACGTTCGAGTACTCCGCTTGGGCGTTCACCGCCAGGAATTCCACAGGGCGATAGCCCACCTGCGCGTAACGCGTCAGCAGCAGGACGTTAACCGACGTGGTACGCAGCGCCTCGGCGCGAAGCTGCCACTTCTCGAACGCACCGTCGATGCTGGCATTCCATTCGTTGCTTCTCACACCATCGCCGCGTGGCTGGATGCCGCCGACGTCCTTGTGGCTTCTGCCATTGAGTCCAAGGCGAAGGCCATCGATTGGCGTCGTCAACCAGAGCTGCCCACCGAACGCGTTCTTCGCCTCGAGTTTGGCGCCGGCGTACATGGCGGTTGTGGGCCCGGTTGGAACGGTGAGGAACTCCAGCAGGCTGTAGCTGCCGCCGAAAAGGTCCGCGGACAGCGCCCACGACTCACCGGTCCGAAACTGATGCGAGAACGACACGCCATCGATCGTTTCGTTGGTAAACGTGCCTTCCCAGTAGACCGACATCGGAGCGCGGTAGAAGGGGAGCAGCGTGCCCGCATATCGAATTTCGTTGAAGATGCCGAACGGCATGAGGATTTTGCCGACGCGCAGCTTGTTGTCCGAGCCGAAGCGGCGCTCGTAGAACGCCATGTCCACTTTGATGTTGTCCTCGAACTGCATGGTCGGGCTGTCGCCAAGGCGGCGGTGGCCGACTTGCACGACGAAGTTGTCCTTCGGGGAGACCGTGTAGCGCGCCAGGACGGCCGCGCGGCGATAGTCGGCCGTGCCGGCATCGGTGAGGCCAGCAATCTTGTGGCGGTCAGTGATCCCGTATGCCTGGGTGAGGTAGCCGTGAATGGTGACCGGCGAAACGGCCGGCGGTGCCGGTTGCTGCGCAACGCCAGTGGCCGGCACGGCAGCCAGCGTCAGGAGTGCTACGAGCCGAACGAACGTCTTCATGTAATTCACCTGCGAAAGGGGAGGACCTGCGGTGTGTTCGATGTGGGTGACGGGCGGTGTTCATGACGCGCGGGGCAAAGCGGCGCGCACATTGGCCAGCAGTTGGGACGGATCTACGGGCTTGAGGATGAAGCCCTGGGCGCCCAGGTGAGAAAGTTCTGATTCATGCTCCGCTCCCACCGATCCGGTGAGGATCACGATCGGAAGCGACGCCGTGAGGGCATTGGCTCGCAGACGCCTCACCAGCTCGTCGCCGTCCATGTGGGGCATGTGCAGGTCGGTGAGCAGCAGCGCGCATTCCTCGCCGCCCGTGAGCCGGTCCAACGCGGCAAGACCGTCCGCCGCCTGCGCAACACGAAAACCGTGCTTCTGGAGCGTGGCTGAGATGAGCAGCCGCTGCACGGGATCGTCGTCCACGACGAAAATGGCGGGACTGCCTTTTCGAAGCTCGAGGACGGGCGTCAGGCCCCCGGTGTGCGCTGGCGTGGGGCCACTACCGGTCCACTGCATGGCGTCCTGAGCTACTGATGGGATTCGCTTCTCCCATCCAGTATCGGCACGCTACAAAGAATTAATAGCCGGCCGCGAGGTTACTGCTTCGCCGCCCAACGCCTGTGGCTCAGTCCGCTGCGTACACCCCTTCCGGCAGTTTGTACTCCTTGATCTTTCGATACAACGTGCGCTCGCCAATGCCCAGCATTTCGCTGGCGCGACGCCGGTTGCCGCGCGCCTCTTTGAGCGCCGCCTCGATCACACGTCGCTCGACCTCCGCCATCTTCGTTCCCGGCTGCACGGTGACGATGTTCGGCAGCGGCTCCGTCTCGCGCGGAGCGAGTGGCAACTGCTGCGTGGGTAGTGGGTAATGGGCAGAGGGACGGATCTCGCCGATAAAACCGTTTTCGGCACTTCCCACCTCCCATTGTGCACTCCCCACTTTTCGTCTCAGGTCTTCCATCTGTAGTCGCAGCTCCAGCAGCGAGCGCAGGATGAACTCCAGCTCGCGGCCGCCGCCGTCGCCAGCCGCGGCGTCCTGCCCGCGCGCCACGTGACCGATGGGCACGGGAAGCCAGCGCGCCTTGCCACCGTCGCGAATATGGCGCGGCAGATCGTCCGGCTGAATCTCCCGGCCCGGCGAGAGCACTACCATGCTCTCCACCAGGTTACGCAGCTCGCGCACGTTGCCCGGCCACGGATACTCCATCAACAGCGTCATGGCCGGCGCGCTGATGCCGTGGAACACCCGGTCGTGCTGCGCCGAGTACTCAGTGATGAACCGGCGCACCAGGTGCGGCACGTCCTCGGGGCGCTCGCGCAACGGCGGCAGGTATATGGAAAGGACGTTGAGCCGGTAGAACAGGTCCGGGCGAAACGTCCCCTCCTCCACTTGCTGCCGGAGTGGCCGGTTGGTGGCCGTGATCACGCGGACGTCTACGCGAATGGGCTGCGTACCGCCCAGCCGCAGGAACTCGCGCTGCTCCAGCACGCGCAGCAGTTTCACCTGCGTGGCAATCGGGATGTCGCCCGTCTCGTCGAGAAACAGCGTGCCGGTGTGCGCCAGCTCGAAACGGCCGATGCGACGTTCCGCGGCACCGGTAAAGGCTCCCTTCTCGTGACCAAAGAGCTCGCTCTCGAGCAACGTTTCGGGAAGCGCGCCCACGTTCTCCGCGATGAACGGCTTGTTGCGTCGCGCGGACAACCGGTGCAGCGCGCGCGCCACGAGCTCCTTCCCGGTCCCGCTCTCACCCTCGATGAGCACCGTGCTGGTGACCGGCGCCATCTGCTCGATCTTCACCATCACTTCGCGCAACGCCGCGCTCTCGCCAATGAGTCCGGTTTCGCGCTGCAGCTTGCGGCGCGCCAGCATTCGCTTCACTGCCGCCGCCAGCTCTGACATCTCCACCGGTTTCACGAACAGCTCCGAGTACCCGGTCGCCCGCAGGCGCTCCAACTGCTTCTCGTCGCGCACATCGGTGAGGCCGATGGCGGACGCGCCTCCCCAGAGCTGTTCCTGCACCAGCAACTCCGTGAGCCGGTCGGTGAGGTCACCCGTGATCACCATAACGTCGGGCTTCGCTCGCTTCATCGCGCCGCGGATGTCGTCCAGCGGCGAGACGATCTCCGTGAGGATTTTCTCCCGCTCCAGCAGTGCGTTCAACCGCACGGCGGGCTCGACGTCGTGCAGCGTGATCAGGACGGTCATGGAGCAATTATGCCGAAATGGCAGGGCTGCGGGCTAGTGGCCGGCAATAGATTCAGGCACTCAACTGGCAGATGAGATCGTAGCTACTGTCGCGGTTCCCC
>JANNJV010000247.1:0-9608 GCA_031395945.1 Gemmatimonadota bacterium
GTCCAGCATCTTGTTATGAGCAATCCCCACCCAATCCTCGGAATTGCGCCGGTGCAGAGCATTTCGTGCTCGGACGGCACTCGCCGCGATGCCCGGCGGATGTATCGCGGCACCGTCGGGCGACCACGCGATACGCGCGTCTGTGGACATCGAGTCGCTACACGCTGCGATGCTCAGCATGGTCACAACGATCACGCCTCCAGCAATACCTGTGGCCACCTTCATGTGATTGACCTCTAGGGAGAAACTCGCATCGAACAGCTCACGAGATCTCCGGCCCGCGAGCGTCGCCGACTCACTGTGGGTCGGGCGACGACTCTACCGCTTCAGTCGCGTGGTACCGCAACCGTTGCGTTTCGCACGCAATCGTTCGGCAAGCTGACGGCCCGCGTCAGCGTCGCGTCATCGCCAGTGCTCGGCTAGTCCTCGCGCAGCGCGGCTACGGGGTCTACGCGCGACGCACGCCACGCGGGTACCAGCCCGGCGCCAAGCGCCACCGCCATCAACACCACTGCGGCCGTAGCCAACACCGCGGGTTCCGTAGGCTCCATACCGTAGAGGAAGGCGGTCACCAGCTTGCCGCTCGCTATGGCGCCCGCCGCACCGAGGACCAGGCCAAGGGTTACGACGCGCGCCACGTCGCCCAGCACCATGCGCAGAACCCGAGTCTGGTCAGCGCCCAGCGCGATGCGCACGCCGATCTCGTTGCGGCGGCGCGCCACGGTGTACGCCATCACGCCGTACAGTCCGAGCATCGACAGCGCCAGCGCCACCCCGCCGAACAGCGCCGACAACACTGCGAGCATCCGCTCGCGCGCCAGCGACCGTGCCAACTGCGATTCCAGCGTCCGGATGTCCAGCGTCGCGGAGCGGTGTACGTCGGCGACGATGCTCTTGATGCCCGGTACCAACGCGAGTGGATCACCGTCGGCGCGGACCTCCATCGTGATCGAGGGGCTGGGGTTCGCGTTCTGCGAGTTGGGCAGATAAATGGTCGCGCTATTGGTCTCGCGCAGGTTGTTGTACTTCGCGCTCTCCACGACGCCAACGATCGTGTACGGCTCGCTGAACGTGTCGCCGGCCTTGGTGCGAAACGGCTTGCCCAGCGGAGACGCGCTGCCAAACACCATGCTCGCCGTGGCCTGGTTCACGATCGCGACCCGCTGGCCGCCGGGAACGTCGGTCGCATTGAAGTCGCGACCCGCGAGCAGTCGCGTGTCCATCGTGGTGAAGTAGCCGTCGCTGATCTCATTGAACCAGATGTAGCCATCGCGTCCAGTCGTAGCGGTATACCCGTCGGCGTAAATCATGTCGTTCCAGCTGCTGCCGCCTACTGGTGTCAGATCTGACGCGCTCGCCGACTTCACGCCGGGCAGGGCGCGCACGCGCTCCATTACGCCGCGCCGGATGGCGGGGAACTGCTCGTTCGGAATTCCCGCGCGACGAAAGCCGGCGTCCACGATGAGCACTCCCTGTGCGCTGAACCCAGGGTCCAGCGTGCTGAGGTTCCGGAGCGAGCCCACGAGCAGGCCAGCACCGACCAGAAGGGTCAGCGACAGGGCCACCTGCGCCACCACCAGCGACTTGCCGATGGTAAAGCGTCCATGTCCCTCGGCCACGCCACGGCCGCCGGCCTTCATGGCGGTCTGCGGACTGACGCGCGTTCCGCGCCACGCAGGGATCAGCCCGAAGATCAGTGCCGTCACGGTTGCGATGAGGGCGGTGAAGCCCAGCACCCGCGGGTTGAACGAGAGATCCAACCACACGGGATCGTTGGCGCTGGAGATCAATGCCACCCGGCCGCTCGTCCCCCATCGCGCCACGAACATCCCGGCCACCGCTCCGACGATGGCGAGGATGGCGCTCTCGGTGAGCAGCTGCCGCATCACACGCTTGCGCGCCGCGCCGATCGCCAGCCGAATGGCCACCTCGCGCTGTCGCGCGGCTGCCCGCGCCAACAGAAGGTTGGCGACGTTGGCGCAGGCGATGAGCAGCACCAGACCCACCGCGCCCATCATGATCAGCAACGGCTTGCTGTACCGCGAGCGCACCGAGGACAGTCCCTTCTCGACAGGGCGCACGCCGAACGTGCGATTGAGATAGTGCTTCTTGTCCGCCTCCGCCCATCCTGGTGGAATGGTGGCGGCGTACGACGCAGGCGCGATTGCCTTGACCCGGTGCCGCAGCTGTTCGAAGGACATGTCAGGCGCGCGGCGACCGATGACGCGCAGCCACCAGTTGCTGCGGGCGTCCAGGGTGCTGTTCTTCCCGCGCAGCACCGCCTCGGTGCAGATGGGCGCGTAGAGCTGCGTCTGTCGGCCGACCTCCGGTATGCTGAACCCGGGCGCGGCCACGCCGACAATCTGGAAGGGTTTCCCGTCAATGGCGATCGTCTTGCCGACCACGTCAGGCTTGCCGCCGTACTCGCTCTGCCAGAAGCCGTGTCCCAGCACGGTCGTCGCCGGACACCCGCGCACGTCGTCGGCGCGCGTGAGCAGCCGGCCCAGTGCCGGTCGCATGCCGAACTGCGCGAAGAAGTCGCCGCTCACCCAGGCGCTGCGGACGTGTCGCACCTCGCCTCCATCCGCGATGTTGAAGTCGGTCTCGGAGAACGCGGTGAGGGTGCTGAACCCCGTCTGGCGGTCGCGCAGTTGCTCCCACAGCGGATTCGTGAAGTAGCCGTCCGGGTCATTGTCGTCCATCCCGACCTGGACCAGCTCCTCGGGCCGCGGGACTGGAAGTTCGCGAAGCACGACGGCGTCGATGAGCGTGTAAATGGCGGTGTTCGCGCCGATACCCAGCGCCAGCGACGCGATTGCCACGATCGTGAACGCCGGTGAGCGCCGCAGCGCGCGCAGTGCGTAGCGGACGTCGCCACGCAGCGAGTCCAGCCAGGTGACGATGTTCGCGTCGCGGGTGCGCTCCCCCTGAAACGTGGGGTTGCCGAACCGTTTGCGCGCTTCGCGCAGGGCGTCCTGCTCCGACATCCCTTGCGCGCGCAATTCCTCGGCGCGCTCGGCGATGTGGAACTGCAGCTCCCGCTGCACGTCGCGTGAGAGCCGCTCGTCGCGGCCAAGGTTGAGCAGGCGGCGGATCAGCGACATGGGACAACCCTCATGGATGTACGATTACGCATAGCGCAGCACCCTGCCCACGCCTTCGGTGAGCCGCGACCAACTCTCGCGCTCCGCCTCGAGCTGGCGTTTGCCCTTGGCGGTGATGTCGTAGAACCGGGCTTCACGGTTCTTCTCGGTCACTCCCCACGACGCGCGCAACCAGCCGTCCTGCTCCATGCGGTGCAGGGCAGGGTAAAGCGACCCCTCCTCCACGCGAAGCAACTCCGAGGATACGCGACGGATGTGTGACGTGATCGCGTAGCCATGCATCGTGCCGGCCGCCGACAGCGTCCGCAGCACCAGCATGTCCAGCGTGCCTTGCAAGATGTCGTTCCTGGCCCTGGCCACCGATACCTAGCTTGCTATGTGTAGCTAGCTAGATATGGGCCGGACCGCGGGCTGTCAACCAGGATCATTTAGTTTTGTCCGATGATCGGCCTCGTGACATATGCCAAGCAGCCGCTCCTGACGGCCGACGACCGGCCCGTGCTCGATCTGTTGGTCGCCCGTGGGGTGGCTGCGCAGGCGGTCCGTTGGGACGACCCCGACGTTCGCTGGGCGGACTTTCGGGCGTTGGTGCTGCGATCCACCTGGGACTACCACCTGCGTCCGCGCGAGTTCGTGGACTGGCTCGAGATGATCTCGGCGGCGGACATCGCGCTGTGGAATCCGGCACCCGTGGTGCGATGGAACCTGCACAAGCGCTATCTGCGCGAGCTGGCCGGAAGGGGAGTACTGATTCCCGCCACCGAGTGGCTTTCGCGTGCGGACCCCCGGCCGCTGTCCGCGATCATGCGCCACCGTGGCTGGACCAAGGCCATCGTCAAACCTGCGATCTCGGCGTCAGCCACCGATACCTGGCTGACCTCGGGCGATACGCTTGCGGACGACCAACGGTATCGCGAGTCAATGGAACGGGCCGACGTGCTGGTGCAGGAAGTCATTCCACAGATCGCCGAGGCAGGGGAGTGGTCGCTCGTCTTCCTCGGCGGCGAGTTCAGTCACGCGTCACTCAAACGTCCGCGCGCAGGCGACTTTCGCGTACAGGTAGAGTTGGGCGGTAGCGCCGACCCCGCGGTGGCGTCGGCGGAACTGGTGCGTTCAGCGGCGGCAGTGGCCGAGCTGATTCCGAAACCCTGGCTCTATGCGCGCATCGACGGCGTGGAGACTCCGCGCGGCTTCATGCTCATGGAAATCGAGTGTATCGAGCCGGATCTCTTCCTGCGGCACTCGCCTGGGGCACATGAGCGTTTCGCGGATGCGATCAGCGTAGTTCTCGCGTCTGGACCCTAGAGGACACAGCGGGACTAACCACAGAGGACACAGCGGGACTAACCAGAGAGGACACAGAGGGAATAACCACACAGGGCAGAGGGTCACCACAGAGGACACAGAGGACACAGAGGGACGACAAGCAAGGACCAACTCTCGATCTCCTCCGTGTCCTCTGTGTCCGCTGTGGTAAAAAGTCTGGTCGCGGCTCCGTGTCCTCTGCGTCTCGGTCGAAAGCCCTTACGGCTTGGCCGAGGCTGTCTTTGCGGAGCCTGTGCCCCCCGTTTGACGCACGTCGCCGTTGCCGAGCACTGGTGGCGGTTTCACGCCGGTGAGCGCCTTGATGGGCCGGCGCGATACCTCGCGGAGCAGATTGTTCAGCACCGCGCTGGCCTGATCGAGGTTCGCGATGGTGCTGGCGAGCTGCGGCTCGTTGGCGTCCAGGAACTGCGTCGCCCGGTTGATGGCCACGCGCGAGTCGCCAAGCAGGGCGCGCACGGAATCCAGTGTCGCCACGGTGGCTGGCGCAACTGTGTGTAAGCTCTTTATAAGGGAATCCGCCGACGCCAGATTGGCGCGCACGCTCGACGCGATCAGCGGCATCTCCTTGTTCACCGTCACGAGCATCCCGTTGGCGCTGCGCACGGTGCTCGCCGCCGATGCGACCGTCACGTCCAGCGATTTCACGAGATCGGCCACTTGCGCGATGACCAAGCGCAGGTCGCGTCCGACGCTGTCCACCACCAGCTGCATCCGGTTTGTCGTCCCGCCGATCATGACGCTGGGTACCACGTCCCCGGGCTTCAGCGCCAGCTGCGTCGCACCAGTCTGCTGCTTCATTTCCAGCACGATGGAGCCGCGCCCGATGTCCAGCGCTGGCGGAACCACGCGCGCGCGCAGTCCTTCTTTCAGCGGCATGGGCGACTTGTCGTCCAGTTTCCACATGATGTCCATGCGCACGCGGAACAGCAGCTGCCCCTCCGGGCCTACGCGGGGGCGCACATTGCTCACCCGGCCCACGTTGAAACCATTCAGGAACACGGGACTCTCGGCGCCAATGCCCTGCACGTCAGCAACGTCGGTGTACAGCGGCGCCACGCTACGTCCCCACTGCTTGCCCACCCACAGGAAGCTCACCACGGCGACGACGAACGCGCCGAATACCATGAGCCCCACTTTGAGATCGGTGCTGTCCCACTTCATCTAGGCCGCCTGTGGTGCGCTCGTGAATCCCTCATCATTCCAGTCCCACACCGCATCCGCGAACTCGTCCAGCACGCCGTCGCTCCTGGGCGTGGTGATCAGGATCGTCTCCGCCTGCGCACGACAGAGCGACAGCAGCCGGCGCGTTTCCCTCTTCTCTACGGAGCCTAGCGGGTTCTCCAGCAACAACAGCGACGGCCGGGGACACAACGCGCGCGCTAGCGCCGCCGTCTGCCGGATCTCCACGGGCACGGACGCGGGACGCATTTCGCTCCACATGGCGATGTGCATCACGTTCAACATGTTGTCAGCGCGCGCTTCGGCTTCTTCCAGCGGCAGGCCCGTTGCATACACCAGCGGCACGACGAGATTCATCCGGATCGTCATGTTGGCGACCACTCCGTCGGGATCCAGCGTGCACCCCATCGTGCGCCGCAAGTCGCGCACGGCGTTCCGCTCCAGCGCGCTCGGCACCTTGCACTGCACCGTCACCGTTCCGCCGTTCGGTTCGGAGAATCCCAGGCACAGACGGAAGAGCGGAGCAGAGAAGGCCGACTTGGTGCGGATCAGCAGCAATTGTCCGCGTGGTACCTGAAAGCTCACTGGTTGCGGCCAGCGCACCGAGCGGGCTTCGCCCTGCACCAGGTTAAAGTCGACTATGACGTCCATATCGCCTGGCCAACCGTGAACAGTGCCGACACCGAAAAGACGTAGACCATCGCCAGCACCACTCCGCGCGTGACGCTCTGAGGAATCGCGGACGGGTTGCGCGCCGCGCGCAGCCCCGCCCAGCAACAGATCGCGGCGGTGCCCAGGCCGAACATCGCGCCCTTCACCATGACGATGACCACGTCGGTGGCGGACATGCCCATGCGCAGCGACTCCAGGTAATCCGCCGGAGGCAGGTGGGCCAGCCACGACGTCACCACCATGCCACCGATGACCGCGATGGCGTCGAAGTAGACCGCCAGCAGTGCCACCGAGATCGCCGATCCGACGATGCGCGGCAATACCATATACTGCACCGGGTCAACCCCCAGCGCCTCGAGCGCCGTGACCTCGCCCATGACGCGCGCGGTGGCCAACTCGGAGGCGATCGCCGTCCCGGAGCGGGCGACGACGATGATGGCCGCGAACAGTGGGCCAAGCTCTCGAACGATGATGGTGGCCAGCAGCTGCCCCAGTGCTTCGGACACGCCGAAGCGCACCGCCTGCGCCTGGGCCTGCGCGATGACCAATCCGCCGATAAGCAGGGCCAGGCCTGCGATCATCGGCATGGCGTCTGCAGCGGTGAACCGCACCTGCAACAACAAGTTACGGCGGGCCAGGGAGCGGGCGTTGCGGGGCGTTGTCGCGAAAGCGCGGACGCACGAGCCCACAAAACGCAGAACTTCCAGCAGGCCCACCCCAGTGCCGCGCGCGCGTCCGCCGAGCAGGGTAAGCCCGGAAAGAGTGATGTCGCGCGAGGGGCGGAAAGCCATGAGGGAAGGGCGGCGTACAGCGAAGAGGGAAGAACAGTCTGTAGCGCTAACTACCCTCCGTCAACGTCAAAGTCACCCTGACCGCCAAACGCCAGCCTATTTCTTCAAGCGCGTGGCCAGCCGCTCGAGCCAATCCGGGGCATTAGGGTCCACGACCTTGACCTCGACGTTCGCCATGAAGGCCGTGCCTCCGATGCTGATCAGCGGCGCGTCCCATGGGACCAACGACTGTGCCTTGGTGTCCACTTCGAAGTTTGCGAGAATGCCGGAGCCGTCGCATTCCACCCGCAGTTCGGGAGGCACGATGATCTCCACGTTCCCCATCATTGCCCGGACCTCGATGCGCGACGTACCGGGCCCGACTCGGGCACGCGTCAGATCGATCTCGACATTGCCAAAAACCGACACCACGCGGAATAGTCGGGGGAGCATCCAATCGCCGCGCCGTCCCTGGCTGCTGAGAAACGCGACGGTGCCCGCCCGATCCGGCACGAACTCGGCGGGGATGATCAGCGAGCGCGCGGGCGCGATGGGCTTAGGGTCTGAGTGCGAGTTCACGACTTAAGATGATACACTGCCTGATCACCTATGTCGTTGATAAACGGGCATCCTCCGAACGGCCGGTCCTGCTCGCCTCGCCGCACTGATTCCGGAGCGGGGCGACAAATCGTCCGCTGACCTGTGAGGAACGCCGGATCACAACGATTATCTTGACGCGTGGGCATGACGCTCTGGATCGACGCCGACGCGGCTCCGCGAGAGGTGAAGGACATCTGCTTCCGCGCCTCCGACCGACTTTCCCTCGCGACTGTCCTGGTGGCCAACCAACGTATCCAGCTTCCCACAGGGTACAGGCACCTCTCAGCGGTGCGAGTGGATGGCGGTCCGGACGTGGCCGATCGCTACATCGCCGAACACGCGGTCGCGGGCGACGTCGCCGTCACAGCGGACATCCCACTGGCGGCGCTCCTGGTTCCGAAAGGGGTCGTCGTCCTGGACCCGCGCGGCGAGCAGTACACGTCCGAGAGCATCGGCGAGCGCCTCTCCGTTCGGAACTTCATGGACGGACTTCGGGGGGCGGGCGTCGACACTGGCGGCCATGCGCCCTATGGCGCGCGCGAGAAGCAAGCCTTTGCCAACGCGCTCGATCGTGCACTGACGCGAGCGACTCGGCAACGCTGACCTGATCGTGACGAGGCCGATCTTGCCACGGTCCGGTGGATGCGGCCAGCATTGAGCGATGCAAATGCGCGTCTTATCCGCGGTTCTTGTTCAGGTACTCGTGTCGCTCCCGGCGACGATACAGTCGCAGGTAGCGCCCGGGTCGCCGCGGCCGGCGGATACCGTCATCGCGATCGCACCGCCCACCCGGCCCCTGCCATCAGAGGTAGTAAGCGCTGGCATTAACCGATTCTCCTTCATCGTCTATGGCGACACCCGTGGACGCCGGGACGGCGTGGATCCGCAATACGAGCATTCGCTGATCGTGGATGCCATGCTGCGCTCCATCACGTCGTTGGCGAACGGTCCCGACCCCGTGCGGTTCGTACTTCAGTCGGGCGACGCAGTCGTGAACGGACGCGACGCCAGGCAATGGAACCTGAGCTTCGTCGGCCTGATCAACCGACTCACCACGCAGGGTGGCGTGCCGTATTTCCTCGCCCCCGGCAACCACGACGTCACCAGCGCCGCGGAGCTGGACAACCCCGGCCGGCGTGAAGGACTTGCGAACTACCTGAGCGCCAACAGGCATCTCATCCCGCCGAATGGCGCCTCGCGCCGGCTGGATGGCTACCCGACGTACGCGTTCGGTTTCGGCAACACCTTCGTGCTCGCCATCGACTCGAACATTGCCGACGACTCGGCACAGTTCGCGTGGGCCGGCGCGCAGCTCGCCGGGCTCGATCGCACGCGCTATCGCAACGTTGTCGTGTTCTTCCACCATCCCGTGTTCTCATCGGGACCGCACGGCGCCGCGATCGTCGAGCGTCCCACGGCCATCCTGCGCGACAAGTGGATGCCGCTCTTCCGTCGCCACCAGGTGAAGCTGCTCGTCACCGGGCACGAGCATCTCTATGAGCATTGGGTGGAACGCTACCGCGACGCCAGCGGCGCGCCGCGGCGCATGGACCAACTGGTCACCGGTGGCGGGGGCGCGCCGCTCTATCCGTACATGGGCGAGCCCGATCTCCGCGCCTATCGCGCGGCGACTGGCGCCGACTCCGCGCGCGTCCAGCACCTGGTACGACCCGGCATGTCTCGGGGTGACAATCCCTACCACTACGTCATCGTGCACGTCGACGGCGACCGTCTGTCGCTGGAAGTGCTGAGCGTGGACTGGGGTCAGGGCTTTGCGCCGTACAGCAGCAACCGCGCTGTCTTGCGCGACACAGTTCCCTGAGCTGAGCGCAGTGGTCGACAGCGGCGCATGCTCAGCTGGACGTTCAAGACGCCGCACAATGAACCCGCGCTCCTCGTGGTCAAAGCGGTCCGACTCGAGCACCCTGATGGGCCGAGGCGATAGAGTATGGGCATG
>JANNJV010000225.1:0-2802 GCA_031395945.1 Gemmatimonadota bacterium
CGGTGCTCGTCAGCCAGCTTGCGGGGGCGGCGGTCGAACGTCCGGACTGGCGATGGCTCATCGTCTGCGACGGGCCCGACGGCGACATGGAGCGCGCGGCCCTCATCAGCGCGCTGCGGCTGCTCCCCGTCCTCCCGCCGCGCGTGGCGGTCATCGATGCGACCGAGGCCAAGCCCGACGTCCAGCCGACACTCCTGAAGCTCGAGGCCTTCATTCTCCGCGGCAGTCCCGTCGTCTATGTCGTCAAGCAGGGTGCCCTGCTGCGGGGAGCGGTTGCCGGTTCGACCTTCCACACCCACGCGCTGGCGGCGGTGCTGTGGCACGAGATGGCGCACGCCGAGGGAGCCGACGAACGTGAAGCCCGGAAGAGAGAAGGCGCGCTTTGGGCGACGTTCGTCCGCGATCAGCGGGTAGACCAGGAAACCGCGCTCCGCTATATGAAGGCCCTGGCCATGCGGCCCGATCCAACTGCGCTCGCCTTGCGCTGACGCCGTCCGGCTCGTCCCTACAGCAGCGGCGCGGACGCGATTTCACCGCCTGACCGCTGAGTTCCTGCCACGAAGCGGCTTCATGCGCCTGCGAAGAACACTGCTCCGGACCGCCTGCTCCGTCGCAGGCAGAGCGGCGTCGATGGCAGCGTGCAGCGCAGTGTGTCGCCGTTCGATCACCACGCTCGGGAGCCCGCTGAGGACCACCTTCACGCTGCACACTTGGTCGACCTCGCCGCGCGGCCCGTTCGCATCGGTCACGCGGACGCTCACGCGCTCGATCGACGTCGCAAACTTCCCCAACTTCGTGGCCAGCTTCTGCCGGATAAACTCCCTCGCTCAGATCGGACCCGCGCCGGCATGAAGGCGGCGCTGGAACTTGGACGATGGACGTTCCTGGCGCCGATCGGGTATTTGAACGCCCCGCGCGCGATGGGCAAGAGCCTGATGCCCGATCCTGAGCGGGCGCCGCTTGTGCGGCGAGCATTCGAGGAGTACGCGACCGGGCGCTTCACCAAGCAACAGCTCCTCAAGCAGTCAAGAGCCTGGGGCTTGACCAACCGGCGCGGCTGTCCGCTCACATCGCAAGCGATCGGCGTGCTGCTGCGCAACCAGCTCTATGCCGGCGCGTCGTGGACGTGACCGAGTACGACGTTCGCGCGAAGCGTGGTGACTTCGAGCCGCTGGTTTCAGAGGACTTGTTCTACCGCGTGTAGGCAGTGCTGTCCGGTCGCGTGCCGAGCACGACGCCACAGCAGCGGGCACACCCGGACTTCCCATTGCGAGGTGATGAGAATTCTTTGGAACCACCTCTACCCGCATGACGCGGACGTTGAGCTCGGTCATCTGAAGTGGCGCATCGCGAACGCCACACCAGAGCCAGACTTCAAATAGCGCTCAAACGCCACCGCACGACGCTCGTCGGAGAACTCCACGACGACATCAACGATCCAAGGTCGGCCCGAGGCGGTATACGAACACCTTCCCGCGTTGTGCGCATCCAGTCGGGCAGCGAGGTTAGAGCTCAGACCGGTGTAGTACCGAAATGGATCGGTCTCACTCTTGAGGACGTAGACGATGCACTTGGAAAGGCCCGCCAAAGTCGATACCGCAAATCAGCCGCCAGGCTTGCCAAGCTGGAAACCGCGTGAGGTTACTCCGCGCGTACGGATGGAGCGCAGTTCCTGCGACCTGGGGCGGAGGGGAATGAGGAAGATTTTGCTTGCCAGTCCACCTTCGCGGCTGCGCCGCTATGGTGACATCCTTCGCGTACGGGAGAGCTCGGTGTGATGGCCTGAGAGGGGCTTGCCATCCGAAGCTCGCCCGAAGGGCGAGCGAAGGATGGTGGACCAGACCAGCGCCAGTTGGAACCGGACGGTCGTCTGGCTCCGGCAACTCGCGGGCATGAGGGCGGCAGGCCAAGTTGTCTGAAGGCCGTCAGCCGGCGGTCGACTGTGGAGATCCTCTCTCGACGTTTTCGGGCTCGCTACCCGGGTCGAGGGCCGCGAAGCAACTCCCACAGGCCGCGCGGCGAGAGGATCGGCAGCGGCGCACGTTTGCCAAGCTTCAGGACTGCCGCATCGCCGGTCACGAGCACGTCGGCGCCGCCGGCGACTGCCGACGCCACCACCCATTCATCGTCCGGATCGCTGATTCCAAGACTCAAGTGCTTCGCTGGCGCCTTCACGACGAGACCCTCCCGCAGCTGCGCTTCGATCTCGTCAATGGTTTTCTTTGGCAACTTGAGCTTCGTGCGGAGCTTCGTCCGCAGCTCGGTCAGGACCACTTCGCCAACCACCAAGTCGTGCTCGAGTAGTACGTGCGCGAACAAGTCGGCGCACAGGCCCCGTGTGGCGAACGCGGCGATGAGCACGTTGGTGTCGAAGAAGACCTTCACGACACGTCGCGAAAGACGTCGTCGTCTGTCAGGTAACCCTGCGATTCGGCCAGCGGCAGCACGCGGCGGCGCACGCGCTCGAATCGCCACAGCGCGAGTTGCCGTCGCAGCGCGTCACGGGCGAGGTCACTCCGTGTTCGACCTGTGCGTGCGCACGCCTGATCGAGCTCACGTTCGAGTGCGTCGTCCAGGCGAATCGTGATGGTCGACGTCTTCATGTAAGACATCGTAACACGTCGCCCGCATCACGAGTTGAACGCACCACGCGCAGCCCGAGCCGGCAAACTGCTGACTACAAAGATGTTAGGGTGTTGGTGGACCAGACCGGGATCGAACCGCCCACGAACGCCGTGAGGCAGAGCCTCACGCCGAGCAAAGCAGGCGCCGGCATCGCCGCCGTACAAGAAAAAAGCCGCC
>JANNJV010000325.1:0-1808 GCA_031395945.1 Gemmatimonadota bacterium
AACTCCATGGTGAAGCGCTTGTCCTTCGGCAGCCGATCGAGAAAGGGACGCAGGCGCTCCATGTCCTTTTTCAGGTTCGGCGGAAGCTGGAACAGGATGGGCCCCAGGCGATCGCCCAGCACGGACACGGTCTTGACCAGATAGTCCACCACCTCGGCGGACTCCGGCTTGAGACGCTGAAAGTGCGTTATCCGCTGGCTAGCCTTGATGGCGAAGGAGAAGTTCTCCGGCACCTGCGCGGCCCAGTCGAGCAGTACCTTCTCGTTCGGGAGACGATAGAAGGTGTTGTTGATCTCGACCGTCGGGAATTGGCTGGCGTAGTACGCGAGCATCCCGGCGTTCTTCACGTCCGCGGGATAGAATGAACCCTTCCACTCCTTGAATGCGAAGCCGCTGGTCCCGGCAAGAATCGGCATGTACCTATGGATCTCCCGGCATTCCTTTCAGGAAATGGACGCGCACGAGTCGTTGCTCCTCGAACAACACCGGATATGTCGCGCGCCTGACGTCAAATACCTGTCGCGACGACACGTTGCGGATCAACGGAATTGACGGAAGCACCTCGGAGAATAGCGTTGTGACCTCCATGCGGGTGAGGCCACGGATCGCCGGCAGCCTGGAAAGTCGCACCACCGATCGCCGCACCTGCAGCGTTTCCGTGTCCAGGTAGATCGAGCCTTCGATATCCGGCGTTCTGATTTTCTCCGCCGCCACGAAGTCGATGCGAAAATAGGCAGCCGTATCCATTTGCGTGACGCCGCCGTTGTGGAAGCAATGCGATGCGATGAACGCCGGGTCGGCAAACACCTCGACCGTTGGTAAGTGCAGAAAGAGCGATTGGCCCCGCCGACCTTCCCGCTGGCGCGAGATGACGGCTCCCGGGGCGTACTTCCATTGCGGAACGCCTGAAATAGCGGCGCTGTCCACATTCGTCACGGTTACGGTGCTGTCGCGCCGCTGGAAGCCGTGGTAGTTCCGCATCAGGTAGTTGAACGGATACGTCTCCGCGAGGGTGAGATACTGCGCGGCATTGATACGCAGCTGGGCGAACGCCGCGATGAGCGCGATATCGTTGTCGTCCTTGGGAGGTCCAGGATGGCGACAGAGCTCGGTGGCGACGACGCGGATCGGTTCCAGAGCGATGGCGACGCGGTCGAGGGCAAGGCTCACCGTCGTCGCAGTGCCCGCCACGATCTCGACCGTCGTGTCCTTCGGCAGATATCCGATCCGCCGAACGCGCACCACGGTGCTGCCCGGTGCTACGTCAGGAAAAACCGCCTCACCGCGCGAATTCGTGAAGCGTTCGCTGCGTATGGAGTCCAGGCTGACAACGGCGTTCTCGAGCGGGAAGGCTGCAACAGCAGTGACAACCACACGAAGCGAAGAGGGCTCTGGGCTTTGGGCTCTGAGCTCTGAACTCAAAGCCCACAGCGCAAAACCCAGAGCCCTTAGCCCACAGCCCACGACCCACAGCCCACGACCCACCACCCACAGCCCACGACCCACAGCACACAGCCCTTTACATCTGCACCAGAATCAGGAATCGCGAAGGCGCCCAGAATTCGTCGGGCTTCTCGATCTTGAGGTTGCCCTTGAACGAGGTGGCGTCGCGCCACGGCACGCTGGCCGCGTCGAGGCTCTGGCGTGACACGATGCGATAGCGACGCGTGGTGTCCGGCACGGCGATCGTGCGCACTTCGCGCTGATCGATGGGCGTGAACGACTTGGCGTCGAGCACGCGAGCCGGGACGATCGTACGGCCGGGACGCGCCACCAGGAAGTTGGTGCCGCCTTCCTTGGTGATGAGG
>JANNJV010000333.1:0-5879 GCA_031395945.1 Gemmatimonadota bacterium
CCGGTGGGATTGGCGGAGACGAACTCGATGTTGACCGGTCGCTGTGCGCCAACGGTGGACGTACCGAAACGGTCGCCAGCGGCGACGATGGCTGTGAGGCCCTTCGCGATGCTGTCCGTTGCCACGCGAAAGTTGATGAACCCCGGACCCGCGATCTCCGCCGCGCTCAGTCCGGCGCGCGCCCGATCCAGTTCGCGCACCAGCGCCTCGGCGATCTCGCGCGGCTTCTTGCGCAGCGGCTTGGCCAACACCATGGCGGCGTTGGTCGCCCAATCTCCGAACGACGGGTCGCGCGGGCGCTCGATGATGACTTCGAAATCGTCGGGCGCACCTACCGCGCGCGCCGCACGCGTCAGCTCGGCGCGCAGCTCGTCTTCCTGGGTCGTCACTCGTTCTTCTTCTGGGATTTGGGCGCAGGGCTTTGGGCCTTGGGCTCTGAGCTCTGGGCTTTGGGCTTTGCGCCTTCGATTTTCGAGCCTTCGCTCCTGGACCCTTCGCGCTTGGAGCTTTCGCTCTTTGTGCTTTCGCTCTTGGAGCCTTCGCTCTTGGAGCTTTCGCTCTTGGAGCCCTCGCTCTTGGAGCCTTCGCTCTTGGAGCCCTCGCTCTTAGAGCCTTCCGCCTTCGAGCCTTCCCCCTTGCCGCTGTCGGACGTCGCGCCCTCGGTTCTTTGCTTCTCACCGCGGTGCGCGTTCTTGCCGTAATCCGTGAGGTAGAATCCTGAGCCCTTAAAGACCAAACCCCCAACGGACAGCTTGCGCTCGGCGATAACGCCGCACTCCGGACAAGTCACGACCGATGGTGCGGAGCTGATTGTCTTATAGAATTGCTCGAATTCGTGCCCCTTGGGGCAGCGAAACTCGTAAGTAGGCATGTCCTCTGGACTTACTGTCTACCTGCAAATGTAGCGCTTCAGGTAGACGGTCGGTACGTGCCCCAGCGAGAACGGAGAACATTCGCGATCTCGCCGACGGAAGCGCGCGCCCGCACGGCGTCGACGATCGCAGGGACCAACGACACGCCTTTGATGTCCCCATGCTGTCCGAAGCGATCGGCGGTCTTGCCCAAATGCTCGAGCGCGATCGTGGCGGCGCCCTTGTCGCGTTTTGCTTTCACGCCGCGCAGGCGCGCGACCTGCTCCTGCTCCAGACGGGAGTAGTCCGGTGTGGGCACGACCGGGTGCTCCGTGGCGTCCGCGAACTTGTTGACGCCCACGATCACCGTCTCGCCACGCTCCACGCGCATCTGGTGCTCGTAGGCGCTCCGGCCAATTTCTTCCTGGAAGAACGACGCCGCGATGGCTTTGGCCGCACCGCCAAGCGCATCCACTCGAGCCAGCAGCGCCGTCGCCTGCGTCTCGAGCGCTGTCGTCAGATGTTCCACGTAGTAGCTCCCCGCGAGCGGATCCGCGGTGAGCGCGGCGCCCGATTCGTGCGCGATGATCTGCTGCGTGCGAAGCGCCAGCGTGGCGGCCTGCTCGCTGGGCAGCGTCAGCGCCTCGTCATATCCGTTGGTGTGCAGTGACTGCGTGCCACCCAACACGGCCGACAATCCCTGAATGGCCACGCGGACGACATTGTTGAGCGGTTGCTGTGCCTGGAGCGTCACGCCGCCGGTCTGCGTGTGGAAGCGGAGTTTGGCGCTCGCGTCGTTGGCGTTGAAGCGGTCGCGCATGAGGCGCGCGTACATCCGGCGCGCCGCGCGGAACTTGGCTGCCTCCTCGAACAGGTCGTTGTGGGCCGCGAAGAAGAACGACAGTCTGGGGGCAAAGCGGTCCACCTCGAGGCCGGCATCCACCGCGCACCGCACGTATTCCATCGCGTTGGCGAAGGTGAACGCCAGCTCCTGCACCGCGGTGGCGCCGGCCTCGCGAATGTGATAGCCGGAAATGGAGATCGGGTTCCAGTTCGGCAGCTCATCGGCGCAGAACCTGAACGTGTCCGCGATGAGCGCCAGCGATGGCTGCGGCGGATAAATGTACGTGCCGCGCGCGATGTACTCCTTGAGGATGTCGTTCTGGATCGTGCCGCTCAACGCGTCACGCGCGATGCCACGCTCCTCGGCGACCACGACGTACATCGCCAGCAGGGTCGTCGCCGTCGCGTTGATGGTCATCGACGTAGACACTCGATCCAGCGGGATGCCGTCGAGCAACGTGTGCATGTCCTCGACGGTATTGATCGCGACACCTACCCGACCAACTTCGCCCAGCGCTCGCGGGTCGTCGGAGTCGATACCCATCTGCGTGGGCAGGTCGAACGCGACGGACAGCCCCGTTTGACCGGCGTCCAGCAGCAACCGGAAGCGCCTGTTCGTGTCCTGCGCCGTGCCGAACCCGGCGTACTGTCGCATGGTCCAGAGGCGACCCCGGTACATCGTGGGCTGCACACCCCTGGTGAAGGGGAACGCGCCCGGATCTCCCAGCTCGGCGTAGTGCGTCGCTCCGTCCTCCGGACGATAGACGGGGGCGATGGGCAGGCCGGAGGGAGAGTGGCGGTCCTTCAGGTGCCGACCAGCTCGGGGCTCTTGGCGAGCAGACGCATGGCGAGATCCACGTCCTTCTTGGTTCCGATGTACAGCGGCACGCGCTGGTGCAGTTCGGTGGGCTGGATATCCAGGATGCGTTGCGATCCGTCGATGGCCGACCCGCCCGCCTGCTCGACGATGAACGCCAGCGGATTCGCCTCGTAGAGCAGCCGCAGCTTGCCGCGCGGATTCTTGCGGTTCGGCGGATAACAGAAGACACCGCCACCCAGCAGGTTCCGGTGGAAGTCCGCGACCAGGGAGCCGACGTAGCGCACGTTCAACGCCTTGCGATCTCCCTCCAACGCGCGGTAGTGGCGCATCAGCTGCTTCACCTGGCTATCCCAGTGCTGCTCGTAGGAATCGTTCACCGATAGATACCGGCCCTCGGTGGGAATGCTGATGTTGGGATGCGAGAGCAGAAACTCGCCGATGGAGGGATCCAGGGTGAACCCATGCGCGCCCTGACCGGTGGTGTACACCAGCATCGTGCTGGATCCGTAGATGACATAGCCAGCGGCCACCTGTCGGCGGCCCGGCTGCAGGAAGTCCTCGTCCTCGGCATGCTTGCCGCGCGTGATCTTCTGCACGATGGAGAAGATCGTTCCCACCGGGACGTTCACGTCGATGTTCGACGAGCCGTCGAGCGGGTCGAACATCAGGCAATACTTGCCACACCGAAACTGCTCAGGAATGGGAATGATTCCCGCTTCTTCTTCCGACGCCATGCCGCAGAGGCGCCCGCTGTGATCCATCGCCTTCACGATGGTTTCGTTCGCGAAGACATCGAGCTTCTGCTGCATCTCGCCCTGCACGTTTTCCTCGCCGGCGGAGCCAAGCACGTCAGCCAAACCCGCGCTGCGCACCTTGTTCGCGATCATCTTGGCAGCCAGCGCCATATCGTACAGGATGCCGGAGAGTTGTCCCGTGGCTTCCGGGTGCAACCGCTCCTGCTCGATGATATACCGGTCTATGGTGACAACTGACGTCGCTTTGTTCTGAAGCAATGCGGTATTGTCCGGTCGAGTTAGGACACCACAAAACTTCCCTGCACGACAGCGTAAGTGCAAGTGTTTTCTCGTATTTAACCATCTGGGCGCAATGGCCACCGCTCACCCGCGGCTTCGACCTCGATGCCGCGCCCATTGGTGCGAACCACAATGGTACCGTGCAGGTCTGTTCGCAGTGTCACCGCGCCGTGCGCTGCGAGTGAATTCATGATCGCGGGGCTGGGATGGCCGTACAGATTTCCGGCGCCCACCGACACAATCGCAAGGCGCGGTGTGACCGCCTCAAGAAAGGACGGTGTGCTGCTGGTGTTGCTCCCGTGGTGCGCAACCTTGAGCACGTCGGCGTCCAGGAGCGCCGAGTGATGTGTCAGCAGCCAGTCCTCCTCGCCGCGCTCGGCGTCCCCGGTGAGCAGCATTGTCACCTCGCCGACGCGGATGCGCACGACGACGCTTGCGTCGTTTGGATCGCGTAGGGCATCCGCCCAGGCCGAGTCAGGGGCGAGCAACGTCAGCGTGGCTTCGTCCACGACAATCGAATCGCCCGGCCAAACCCGGCGCCAGTGTGCAGCCGCCGTTCGAGCCGCCGCCAGCGAGGCACGATACGCAGGAGCTCCGCCGGCAAATCCGGGATCCAGGTACCAGTCGGGCTCGAGCGCGCGCACGACGCTGGCCGCGCCGCCCACATGGTCCGAGTGTGGATGGGAAAGCACGAATCCCACCAGCGGCCCGCCGCGCTTCCCGATGTACGGCACAACGTCGCGCTGACCGGCGTCCCCACCGCGCCAATCGCGTCCGGCGTCAAAGAGCACCCAGCGACCCTGCGCGGTGCGCAACGCGATGGCGTCGCCCTGACCCACATCGATGACATGGAGTTCGGTGACCCCCGCGCGGCCGGGAATGAGCGGGCGCCAGGCGAGCGCCGCGACGCAACAGGCACCGAGAATCATCGACCGGCCCGGGAACCGCGCCACGCACGCCACGACGAACGCGGTGGCCGCGGCGCAGGCCAGGAGCGTGCTGACGTCGTCGATCGTCACGGCCACGGCGGCGCCGGGCAGCGCTGCCCCGAACTCCGCGATACGCTCGATGACTGCCAACAGGGGATGCGCTGCATCCGCCACGAACGCTGCGGCCCCGTGCACGGGTAGCAGAAGCGCGGCGAGGAACAACATCGGCTGCGCCAGAGCCATCACGGGAACCGCCACGAGATTCGTCAGTGGTGCCACGAGGCTGATGCGTCCGAAGGTCGCCGCCACCAACGGTGCGGTGAGCAGGGTGGCCATCACCGAAGCCACCAGCCCGCGCCGCAGTGATCCGCGCCAGCCGCCGGCGGCAAGCCACTTCCAGCGTTTGCTCACCGCACCCGCCGCTACGAGCGCGACCATGCCAACAACGCTCAGCTGGTAGCCCAGATCGAGCACGGCCGCCGGGTCCAGCAGCGGCAGCAGAGCGCCAACGGCAAGGACCGCCCACGGCGACGTGGGGCGCTGCACGGCAACGCTCAACGAGACGGCGCCCAGCATCATCGCGGCGCGAACCGCTGGAAGCGGGGCGCCGATCACCAGGACATACGCCGTGGTCAACAACACCACTACTAGATCACCTCGGCGACGCGACAGTCCCGCGAGCTGCGCAACCAGCGACGCCGCTACCGCGATGAGCCCGACGTGCAGTCCGGAAACCGAGAGCATGTGCGACAGCCCTGCCGCGGCGAAACGGTCCCGTATCGTGGGCGACAAGTCGCGCATGTCCGCGATCAGCAGCGCGCGGACCAACGGAGCGTCGGCGCCGAAGCTGGCGTCGATGCCTCGGCCAATCGCCGCTCGCCATCGCGAAAGTGCGCCGGGAGGCCGAACCTGCCACACGTCCGCGCGCATGACAACCATCGCGCCGCGGGCAGGAATCGCCTGCCCGCGGACGATGACACGCGCACCCTCCGCTGCCCGCCCGCTGACCACCGCCAGCCGCATCCGGACGCCGCAGTCATGCCGCCCCGCCACGAATGCGCCAGGCGACGCGTGAGCGAGCAGCGTGATTTGCCAGGTGCTCGCGCGGGCAAGCCGGGACAGGCAGGAGGACTCTGCGTCCCGCATGACGTTCGCGAGGGCGCATCCGCTCACGGCAATCGCCACCAGCGCCAGCCGATCCCCTCGCGCGGTGGCCCCGTGCCACACGACCAGCGCGACCGCCCCCGTGGTCCACACCAGGGGCAGACCCGCACCGGAGAGCAAGCCCGCAGCGTACACGAGCACCGCGGAAGTGACGAGCGGCACAGTGTCGCACTCTCGCATTCGCCACACTCAGTCCATCATCATTACTCTGCCAACCGGCGCGAGCGACCGCACCGGG
>JANNJV010000240.1:0-1529 GCA_031395945.1 Gemmatimonadota bacterium
AACAAGCATTCACGACAAAGGTGAACAGGATCAATCGATGGACGAGAATCACCCCGATCACAACAAGAAAAACCAAGGGTTTGATCGGTGTCATCCGCTGTTCTCGATTGATCCTTTCAACTTTTGTCGTCGATATATGCCCAACGGCAAGGCCCTATGACGACCTCAGCTCAAACTCAACCCCGCATGCTCCAGGCAGCCAGGGAACTCGAAACTGAGCGCCTGAATTTCCGGATGTTTCGCGCCAGCGACTTCCCGACCTACGAGAAGTGGTGCGCCAACATCGACGTCATGCGCTACATCGGCGGCAAAGCGCTGGAGCGCCTGCTGGCGTGGCGGCACATGTCGAATCTCATGGGCCACTGGGCGCTGCTCGGCTACGGCTACTACGCGGTAGAAGAAAAGTCCACCGGCAACCTGATCGGCCGCGTGGGATACACGAATCAACCCGGGTTTCCGGCGTTCGAGCTGGGCTGGACGATCGCCCCTGAATATCAGGGACGAGGCTATGCGACCGAGGCCGCACGCATGCTGTTGCGGTACGCGTTCGAAGAGCTGGATCAGCCACACGTGATCAGCCTCATCCACGATGAGAACACGCCTTCCAAAAAAGTGGCCGAGAAACTCGGAGAGCGTGTGGAGGGCAACGCCGAACTGGTCGGCATCCCGTACCTGATCTACGGGATCGACCGCAGCTAGACGATACTCGCGTCGTACTGCCGCAGCAGGTCGCGCAACAGCGACCGATGGCAGCGCGCCTCATCTTCGCAATAGCAACCGACGGAGAAGTTCGTCTGCTTCGACAGCGCAGCCAGCAACAGCAACAGGCGCCGTGGCTCCGGCTTCTTCATCTCCGCCGCATACTGGCGCGCGAAGCGCGACCAGCGCGTGTCTGTCCACGGTTCGGAGAGCGCCCGCGACACGAGCGTCGCGGAGGGCGCCAGGTCAGGCAGCCACAGGTCGTAATAGTCCAGGCGGCTGAAATCTTCCTTGCGTACGCCGCGAGGCGGCCGGCGCACCGTGCCAAGGCGGAGTCCTTCGTCCGCCACACGCTCAGTGCCCAGTCGAACGACGCGGATGGCCATGCAGTGCCCTCGGTATTGCGGACACTTCTATAGTAGCGCGTCGTCCCAAAGGTCGAAGAGCCCGGCCGCCACGCTCGTAGCGCCCGATATCAGCTACGGGGCACCAACGCCCTATTGCTCTGGAAGAAGGCGGGGACGTCGAGCAAGAACGATGTGCTCGATCCCTGCGGCCTCCACACCAGTTCGGCTGGTCGGATATCTGGCGTGTCGCTACTGGTTGTCCAACGCTCGATGATCCGAGCGTTGCTATCCACGACCCAGTACTCCTCGACGCCATTGGCAAGATAAAAGTCGCGCTTGGCAACGCGATCCTGCCGGAGCGTGGACGGCGAGAGTACTTCGACAGCTAGCAGCAGGCGGCTGACATGCGGCCACCGCAGCGGCTCATTCGCGGGAACCACGTCGTTCGGCACGACGAAGATGTCCGGCTGCATGATCGTCTCG
>JANNJV010000419.1:0-1742 GCA_031395945.1 Gemmatimonadota bacterium
GCAAGTACTGCTGGTGGTGAATGCCGTGTGGGTGTCGGCCTTTGGGCGAGCATTCTACCGCCGGCGAGCGAGCAGCAGGGATCCGGAATCTCCCGCCGTGGTGCATGCCGTCCGGAAGGGCGTGCTTGCGCTGGGATTGGCATGGGGTGCGGGAATTCTTTCGATGGGCCCGTACCTGCCGATGGAATCGCTGGCGTGGCTGGCGGTGATATTCGCGGGCGCCGTGTCTATCGCAACGCTTTCCCTGCTGCCAGACAAGGTCTCCTTCCATATGCTGCTCGTGTTGCTGCTGGGATCAGTTGCGGGAGCAATCGCAATGAACAAGCAGCCGGGCTCACACGGCCTGGGCATTGCGCTCGTGGCGATGTTCGCCGTCCTCATGGTCTCGTACTTCGGCCGGGCACACGCGGCGCTCACCAACCAGTTTCGCGTGGCCAAGCGGCTGGAGCTCACGGAGCGCGCTGCGAGTGAGGCGCGGGTTGCCGCGCAGCGGTTGGGCCGGGTGATCGAGGCCACCACGGATCACGTGAGCATCGCCGGACCGGACGGCGGGATGCGCTATCTCAATCGTGCGGGCCGAGAAATGGTTGGCATCGGGCCGGACGAGGACATCTCGCGCCTCACGGTGCTGGACCTGCTTCCACCGCGCCTTCGGGATCAGGCGATAACACAGATGGCGTTGGCCGCGCAGGAAGGGTCATGGAAGGGCGAGACCGCGCTGCAGCACCGCGACGGCCATGAAGTTCCCGTCTCGGTCGTGGCGCTGGTGCAGAAGGACGCGGACGGAAACGTCGAGAGTCAGTCCGCAATTGCGAGAGACGTCTCTGACCAGGTCGCGGTGCGCGTGGCACTGCAGGCAGCGCACGACTCGGCGCAGCAGGCCACGGCCGCCAAGAGCGCGTTCCTGGCGAACACCAGCCACGAGATCAGGACGCCGCTGAACGGCATTCTCGGCATGGTGGAGCTGCTGCTGGACACGGAGCTCACGCCCGAGCAACGGCGCAGCGCCGAACTGATCGCGACGTCGGGCGATACGCTGCTCAATACCATCAACGACGTGCTGGACCTGTCCAAGATCGAGGCGGGTCAGCTGGACCTGGAAATCGTCTCATTCGACTTGCATCAGGTGGTGCATTCGAGCGTTCGGTTATTCATGCTCAAGGCGCACGACGGTGACATCGAATTGGTGAGCGACGTGGGTGGCGACGTGCCGCAGTGGGTGACCGGCGACCCGCACCGGATGCGCCAGGCGCTCTCCAACCTCATTGGCAACGCCGTGAAGTTCACCGAGGCGGGCGAGGTGGTGGTCAGCGTGCGCGTTCTGAGTACCGCCGCCGAAGGGGTCAATCGCGTGCGGTTCAGCGTGCGTGATTCAGGTATCGGCATCAAGCCGGAGCACCTGGAGCGCATCTTCGAACCCTTCAAGCAGGTGGATGCGTCCACCACGCGACACTACGGCGGAACGGGACTCGGTCTGTCCATCTCGCGGAGCCTGGTTCAGATGATGGGCGGGTCACTGAAGATCACGAGTGACCTTGGGAAAGGGAGCGATTTCTATTTCGATATCGATCTCGTCGCCAGCCGGGAGCCCCATCCACACGAGTCGCCGGAGCCAGTGGACTTGCGTGACCTGCGTGGCCGGCGTGTGCTTGTGGTGGACGATCACCCGCTGAACCGGCGCGTGCTGGTGGAGATGCTGCAGTGGGCCGGGTGCGAGGTGGAATCGGCGGACGGCGCCAGTG
>JANNJV010000458.1:0-2229 GCA_031395945.1 Gemmatimonadota bacterium
TTCCCCTCTGCCTCTCTGCTGAGCGCCAGTGCAGCTACTGCCCGTTCCACGATGGCCACTAGTTCGGCGGGCGTCCCCTGATCCTCCGAGTCATCGTTGGAAATCACGTCGGGTAGCCGGAGCAAAGTCGCCATGTCGATAGGGCCATCCATGGCATATCGCTCTTTCAGCTCAGTGAGTCGTTTCACGTAGAGACCAAACTTTGCCTCGTTGATGGCCGCCTCACCCGCCTGGGGCCGTTCTACCCTGGCGGTAACGGTAACGTGGCCGCGGTTGATGGTCCGTCGAAGCGCTTCACGGACTTCCGTTTCCCACTTGGAAAGCGTGGACGGAAGCTTGATGGAGGGATTGAAAAAGCGGTGATTGACGGACCGGACTTCCACGGCCACGCGCGTGGCGCCGACGGTGCCCTCGGCTGTTCCGAACCCCGTCATGCTTCGAATCATGTGAAGGCGCCTAAGTTATGGAGTGACAAAGAGATTTGTCAATTCCAGAACTCCCAGCGGACGCCGTAGATATTGCTTTGTCGGGGCATCGCGTAGCCAGGAATCTGCGAGTATCTCTCGCTCAAGAGGTTCCGGAAATTCCAGAACACTTCGGCTGACAGAATCCGGACCTGAATGAGCGTGGAAATCGTACGATAGCCGCGAATGCGAATCGTTCCGGTGGAGTCCGGCCACAACGAACTGGAGCGATACTCGTGAATCGCGGATGCCAACAAGTGAAAGTTCCCGCTGGGGAACCGCCGAGGCAGCGAGGTGCTCACATAGAGTTCGCTGCGCGTCTGATACTTGGGACGATAGAACCCGCCGGAATCGCTCCATTGCATGACTTGCGCGTCGGCGTACAGGGATTTCCAGAGTCGCCCCCGCACCGCGGCGAACACCCCCTGCTGCACCGAATCGATGACCGGAACTGTGGCGCGTCTGAACAGGACGGGGGGATCGAGCACAACCGGGTCTCGACGCACCACCCCGCCGCTTAGCCAGAGATCGCGAAGCCGAAGTCCCGCCTCGGCTCGCAGGAAGGTTGGCGCCGCTGGCGTATCCGGCGTCTGGAGGGAGTCCGGCAGCGGCAGCGGGCGCTCGACTCCCATCGACCCGGCAAGGAACACGAAGGACAGTGGACGGACGACGGCGGACGCTTCCAGTCGCCGCGTCGAGTCGGTGCCGCGGCCTTCGGCAAAGGCGGACAAGGTCAGCAGACGCGTTTCGAGCCCAAAACGCGCGGACGGTGTTGCGATGCGTCGCTGTAGGCCCGCGCGGTAGCGCTGGGCGAAGCTTGCTCTCCAGGCGCCCAGCGCGTAGCCGCCAGTGAGTACGTATTGAGATTCGAACCGGGTAGTATCGGCGCCTGCAACATTGCCCGTCGCGCCTTTGCCTCCGTACGCGTATTTCGATCCGTGCGCGAGCGCTTGCATCCAGGCGCCCTTTTCCGACGAGCCCCATCCGAAGCGCAGGTACGCGTCTGACCGGGTGCTCTCAGTAGACGGGATGGTATCCGCGATGTTGTCGCTGAAAGTGCGTCCGCGATTGCGGTCGTTCCTGACAAGGAACCCGTCAGCGCTCCAGCGCTTGCGCGCAATTCCGACACGCGCCAGCAACGCCAGTTGATCGCTGCTTTCGATCAGCCGCCCCGGATCGGTGGCGTATTGTTGGCCGGCCACCTGCAGCACTTCACCGTTCTGGTAGCGGCGACCGAACAAGCCGCGATACAGGTTCGTCGCCTGGTCGCCAGTGTAGACGTCGGTGCGTGTAAACGGCGTCGTGCGGTCAACGCGCCAACTCCTCAGGTGAATCCTGACCTCCGACGCACCGCGCTCGACCCTGATGTCATCCAGCGCCCATAGCGGAATCTGCGTCAGGTCCCACACCCCTCTCGCGCGTGGGTCGAGCTCGACCAACTCGAGGCCGTCGAGAAATACCCGAACCCGATTGGGGTCGCCAAGAAAGGAAGACGCCATGGGCTGTGAGATCCATCCGGAGCGCAGGCCGGTCACGCCTGGAACTCGACACGCCCTTTCGCCTTCGCGTTCACGAATGATTTGGAAACGGAATCAGTCCACCGAACTCACTCCCGCAGGAAAGACCATGGCACCCGCAACCATTCGCATCATTTTGGACGAGCATGCTGCGCTGTCGGCGATGCTCAAGTCGCTGGTGATGATGCTTAACCAGGGGCCGGGCGATGTGCAGCCCGAGGTGTTTTTCGATGTGCTGCGCGCCATGC
>JANNJV010000465.1:0-2464 GCA_031395945.1 Gemmatimonadota bacterium
ATGTTCACGTCGGCGCTGGTGATGCTGCTCGTGGAAGACGGCAAGCTGTCGCTGTCGGACACGCTCACGAAGTTCTTCCCAGCCGCGCCAGCGGCGTGGCGGTCCATCACTGTACGGCATCTGCTCACGCACACGTCCGGCATCCCGGATTACACCAACGACTCGTTCAACTACCGGGCGGACTACACCGAAGAGCAGCTGGCCGCGTTTGCGTTCGACATGAAGCCGGAATTCCCCGCCGGATCGCGCTGGAATTACAGCAACACCGGCTACGTGCTGCTCGGCATCATCGCGGGAAAAGTGGGTGGACGGTTTTATGGCGACCAGCTGCGGGACCGCATCTTCGCGCCGCTCGGGATGAGCACCACGCGAATCATCACCGAGGAGGACATCGTCCCCAATCGGGCCGCGGGATACCGGCTGGACGGTGGCACGCTCAAGAATCAGGAGTGGGTGGCGCCGAAGCTGAACACCACCGCCGACGGTTCACTGTACTTCTCGCTGCGCGACCTGCTGGCGTGGGAGGCGGGCGTGCGCGCGCGCAAGATCCTTCGGCCCGAGAGTTGGCAGCAGGTGCTCACCCCGGTACGGCTCGTCAGCGGCAAGACGTATCCGTACGGCTTTGGCTGGAGCGTGGACGCGCGCGGCGGGCAGCCGTTGCATTCGCACGGCGGCGCGTGGCAGGGATTCAAGACACAGCTCTCGCGCTTTATCGGCACTGACCTCACGATCATCGTCCTCGCCAACCTGGGAGAGGCCGATCCGTCGAGGTTCTCCGATGGGATTGCCGCGTTGCTCGATCCCGCGCTCGCGGGACGACCCACCCCCACCGCGCCCGTCGAGGACCGCGAGCCCGCTGTGGCGTCGCAGCTCCTCAACGTGCTGAACAAACTGCGGCAAGGACAACTGACACCGGCCGACTTTGCGTACGTGCGCGCGGGTTTCTTTCCTGGTGCCGCCAAGTACTACGGCGACCAGCTCGTACCACTCGGTGCGGTCAAACGCGCGTCGTTATTCGAGCGCACGGAGATCGGCGACGACCGTATCTATTTGTATCAGGTCGTCTTCGACAATGGCACGCGCTTCGTGCGACTGGGTTTGGCACCCGACGGCAAGGTGTCGTCGTTTTCGATTCGTCCAGCCCCGTGATTACACGGACTTCCCTGCTTCAGGGTCGTGTTTCACATCACGGCGCATTCGCGTCGCCGCGTCTGGCTATCAAGCGACGGCCTTCGGGATCGTAGCTCACGAGCAGAACCTCGCGGGCCGCGAGTGTGGCCTGGAGCGCAAGGTGCAGCTCGGCGGGGACGCCCTCTTCCCGCCGGCGGCGGCGCTCTTCTGCTTCACGCCTCTCGCGGCCGGGCATGCCCCCTTCCTCCTCTTCCGCTTCGTCGCGGTCGCTCCGCTCGGCTTCCTGTTGCGTCGCAACGGTATCGATGCGGACGAGATGGACCTCGAACGCGGCGGGGCCAGGCGGAACGATGAGTTCGCGTGAGACGTACAGGCGCCGATCGTGACGCAGCCCGCCCCCACGCACCAGCTGGGAGTGCAACAGTTCGCCGTTGCGACGGACCTCCAGCCGATACCGCGCGGTCACTCCCTCGCATACCACCCGCTGCCGCATCTGCGGCGCCACTTTCGCCAGCGCCTCGTCGCTCTGCGTGCTGCAGGTCTCGATGCGTTCCGGGCGCGCGCCCAGCGAAAGCCGCACAATCGCCTGATCGGTGGCGGCGATTGAGAGCGGTGCCGTTGATGCCCACGCCATTGCCGCAAGGATGATCGCGGCCAGCACGACACCAACGGCGCGGAAAGCAAACTTCATTTGGCCTCCGCGAGCGGCACAGGTTCGCACTCCAGGTCGATGGCGACCGATGACTCCCCGGCCTGCACCCCAATCGCCGCAAGTTGCGCCTGAAACTCACGGAGCGACGCGCGGGCGGCGCCCGGTTCGCTCCCATTGACAAATGCGATCTTCACCCGACGCCGGTCTACGCGCTCCTTGAGCTCCGCCTCCCTGCCGTGATACACACGTTCGCTCAGCCAACCCGGACCTTCCCGGTTCCAGCAGTCCCGCGGCGGACAGGCGAGGGTCAGCACGCCTGCGCTCCCACTCCGCACGAGCAGCTCGATCACCGAGGTATGCAGACTTCCGGCGCAATCCACCGGATAGAACGCCGCCCCTGCCGCCTCAAGGTCGCTCTTCAATCGGCCAGCGCCGTGCTCACAGCAGATGACCACAACTTCGCCCGATCGGCGCTCCGGTTGCGCGATGAATGCGCGCACGCGAGCGAGCTGATCGCGTCCCGTACGCCCCGGAGGTCCGACGCCCATAGGAGCGCAGGACCCGGCACATATCCCGCAGCTTACGCACAGGGCGGGATCCACGCGCGCAACCTCCTCGGCCCGGCCATCCGCTCGCGGCAGCATGGTGATCGCTTCGTATGGGCAGTCGATCGAGCACTGA
>JANNJV010000504.1:0-2611 GCA_031395945.1 Gemmatimonadota bacterium
CGACATTCTGTACCGCCGCAAGCTCCCGCACGGCCCCGAGGTGCGCATTCGTCGCACCAGTGCCCCCGGGGTCACGCCGGTCATCGCGGTGCTCGATGTCGATCGTCGGGCAGGCACACCGCGCGAGAAAGATGGCGGCGCTCCACCACCGCTGAAGCATGTACAAGGCGCGAGCGAGGCGGACGTTATCGCGGCGCTCAAGGCGGAGGCCGACGACGATAGGGCCATCGCCGGCCTGATGCGGACGAAGGGGCAGCGATAGGGCTTTGGGCTTTGGCTTTGGGCTTTGGGCTATAGGCGGTAAAACACGGCGTCCTCGACCACTCGGCCGTCGCGCAGGTGTTCGGTGACGATGCGATCGAGCAGTCCTGGCGTCACTCCGCCGTACCAAACGCCGTCGGGGTAGACGACGACGATGGGACCGCCCGCGCAGACGCCCAGGCATGGCGTTTCGCCACGCTTCACGCGATTCGGGCCGAAAAGCATGTTCTCGCGCTCCAGCAGCGTCGGCAGCAACGCGTACAACTCGCGTCCGCCGCGGTTCGGCGAACAATAGCCGCCCGTGCACACCAGCACGTGCCGGCTGTAAGGTTCCATCGTCGGCTGCATCGCGGTATACTCGCGAGCAGCGGTCGCGTTCTCAACCGGAGGATGACCTGGCCCCGCAAATCACTCGCGTTGGCGACCTGACGGTCGCCGTCGAACGCCCGAGCGCGCCCGGCGGAAAGCCACCCGTCTTCATGATCCACGGCATGTTCGGTGGATCGTGGCAGTGGGAGCGCTACCAGTCACTGCTCGCGACGCACGGGTACGAGAGCCACGCCATCAACCTGCGCGGTCATCACGGCAGCCGCCCGGTGGCGGATATCGGCAAGGTGACGCTCGGCGAGTACATCGATGATGCGCTGGAAGTGGCGCGGACGCTCGACCGCCCCATCGTGATGGGGCACTCGATGGGCGGCGTCATGGCTCAGAAGGTCGCTGAGGCCGGTGTAGGTCGCGGGCTGGTTCTGGTGGCGTCCGCACCGCCGCGCTGGATTCCTGTGGTGAGTTGGCTGCTGCTCAAGCGACAGCTCAAGTACACTCGGCAGCTGCTGCTGTTCGAACCACTGCTGCCTGACCGCGACGACGCGGACGTGCTGATGTTCAATCACACCCCGGTCCCGGAACGCGACGCGCAGTACCCGCTGCTTGTCGCCGAGAGCGGACGCGCTGGATTCGAGCTGAGCTTTGGCGTGGAGGCGGTACATGAGTGGCGGGTGACGTCGCCGGTGCTGGTACTCACGGGACTCGATGACCATTTCGTCGTCCCACGCGTGGCACGCGCGCTGGCGAAGAAATACAAGGCGACGTTCAAGGAATACCCGGCGTTCGCGCACCACATTCTCACAGAGCCCGGCTGGGAGGGACCCTGCTCGGACATCGTGACCTGGATGGATTCGCTGCCCACGAAATCATGACAGATGTGGATTTTGGCGCGGTCGACATCCGCGTTGGGACGGTACTCACCGCCGAGCCGTTCCCCGAGGCACGAAAGCCGGCGATCAAACTCACGATCGATTTCGGACCGGAGTTAGGCGTGAAGCGGTCCAGCGCGCAGATCACGACCCATTACAATCCAGAGGAGCTCATCGGGCGTCAGGTGGTTGCGGCGGTGAACCTGGGCACACGCCGGATTGCCGCATTCGACAGTCAGGTGCTGGTGCTCGGTGCGGTGCCCCAGCCGTCCGAGGTAGTGCTGCTGAAGCCGGATCAGCGCGTCCCCGATGGCACGCGGATCGCCTGACAGACAGGAATTGATATGACGACACCGAACACCAAACCCCCTGCGCGTCCGTCCACCGGTAATCCCATTACGCGATCGCACGCCGTATGGAAGGGCGGGCTGGTCTTCGAGGCGGGCGTGGGCGAGCGGACGCATGCAATCGACGGCAACTCGACAGTCGCGCCGTCTCCGGTAGAGACGTTGCTCAACAGCTTGGGCACGTGCGCCGCAAGCGACGTCATCGACATTCTGGCCAAGCAGCGGACGCCCGTGCAACGCATGGAGGTGAATGTCGTGGCCACGCGGCGCGCCGAATTCCCGCGCCGGGTGATGTCGCTCGAAGTCACCTTCGTCGTGGACGGAGCCGGAATCGACGCCGAGCGAGCGGAGCGTGCGATTGCGCTGTCGATCGAGAAATACTGCACGGTGGCGGCGTCGCTGGCTGGCGACATCGAGTTCACGTCGATACTCGTGCTGAACGGAACGCAAGGCCAGCGCGTGGCTCAGCCGATGTTCTCAGCCGGATTTCCGAAAGCGTAGCCGTTCAGCGGCATGGTGCGGCAGGCCGTACGTTAGGGAGACCCCCTTCCTGGTGTTCCAACCCATGCGAGTGATTCGGCACCTTGCCCTGCTCTCCCTGCTGCTGCTCCCGGCCTCCGCGCTTGCGCAGAAGCGCGCGTTGACCCAGGCCGACTGGGATCGATGGAAGTCCATCACTGGTGCGGCGCTGACAAATGATGGTAAGTGGGCAGCCTATTCGATCGCCCCGCTCGTGGGGGATGGTGAATTGGTCATCCGGTCGACGAGCGCCACCACGGAATACCGTATTCCGCGCGGCTATCTCGG
>JANNJV010000516.1:0-5125 GCA_031395945.1 Gemmatimonadota bacterium
GGCGCCGTTTAATTCTGGCTGGCTACGCTCCTTGGGGGCGGCCGGGTTTGGGGGGGTAGGGGGGCTGGGGTTGAATGGGGTGCTGGGGGACCTGGGGGGGATGGGGTTGCTGGGGGGGCTGGGGGGGAAAGGGGGGCAACGGGGGCGCGGGCTGAGCGTCCAGCGCCGCTGCCGCCGCGTCCCTATCACTTTCCTCGTTTCGAACGCCGGCGTCTGGCGAATGGAATGCAGATCGTCGTGGCGCCGGTCCGCAAGCTCCCGATCGCGACGGTCATCGCGCTGGTGGACGCCGGAGCGGTATGCGATGAACGCGGACAGGAGGGGATCGCGGCTCTGACCGCGGATCTGCTGCTCGAGGGCACACTCACAAGCGACGGCGCAGAGCTGGTCGAGCGCTTCGAGCGGTTGGGCGCATCGGTGGACACCGCCACGGACTGGGACGGTGCGGCCGTGACTCTCACGGCGCTGCGCGAGCACCTGGGGCCGGCCGTCGCGCTGCTGGGAGAATTGCTTCGCTCGCCGGCGTTTCCCCAGCGCGAAGTGGAGCGACTCAAGGCGGAGCGGTTGGCGGACCTGCTGCAACTGCGAGCCGAGCCGCGCGGCCTGGCCGATGAAATGTTCACCCGCTTTCTCTACGAGCCCGGTTCACGCTACTCCCATCCCGAGGGCGGCAGCGAGGGTTCGGTAGAAGCCATTACGCGTGAACAGGTGCAGCATTTCTACCAGTCGCGCTACAGGCCTGGATGTGTGACACTCATCATCGCGGGTGACATCAGCACGGACGACGCCGAGCGCATGGCGAATGCGGCGTTCGGGGACTGGGAGGGCGCAGTCCTGGAGCCGGTGCTGACGAACGACAAACCGGCGCGACAGCACCGGGCAACGCACATCATCTCGAAGCCCGACGCGCAGCAGTCCGAGCTGCGCCTTGGCAGCGTGTTCCTGCCGCGAACGCACCCGGATTACCATGCCGCTGTGGTGATGAACGCGGTACTCGGGGGGCTGTTTTCGTCGCGCATCAACCTGAACCTTCGCGAGAAACACGGATACACCTACGGGGCATTCTCACACCTGGACTGGCGCAGACAAGCCGGTCCGTTCGTGGTCTCCACGGCGGTGCAGAGTGAGTCAACCGCGCCGGCGGCGCTCGAAGCCATCGCCGAGATCGAACGCATCCGGAATGACAAAATCACGGAGGACGAACTGTCGCTGGCGACCAGCTATCTCGGCGGCGTGTTCCCCATCCGCTACGAGACCACGGACGCCATCGCTGGCGCGCTCGCCGCGCTCGTGCGATACGACCTTCCCGACAACTTCTATGACACCTACCGAGACCAGGTGCGGGCCGTGAGCTCGGCTGACGTGTTGCGCGTAGCGCGCGCGCATCTCGATCCAGCGGTGCTTCAGATGCTCGTGGTCGGGAATCTCGACAGCGTGAAGGGTCCGCTGGAAGAGATGAGGTTCGGCGCGATCACCGTGTACGACACCGACGGCGATCAGCTATGAGCAAACTCGGATCGAAGCGAGTGTACAGCGGCAAGGTCATCAACGTGGACAAGGACACCGTTCAGTATCCGAATGGCAGTGTTGGTGAACTCGAGATGGTTCGGCACTCTGGCGCCAGCGCGGTGGTTCCGTTCCTGAGCGATCCTTACTCGGGCGATCCGCAGATTCTGCTGATCAAGCAATTCCGCCACGCAGCCGACGATTTCATTTACGAGATTCCCGCAGGCAAACTGGACGGCGGCGAAGAGCCGTTGGTGTGTGCGCACCGGGAGCTGGCCGAAGAAACGGGATGCACCGCACAAGGCATGGAGCACCTGTACACGTTTTACACGACGCCCGGCTTCACGGATGAGCGTATCCACACTTTCATGGCGACCGGGCTTCTTCGCGGAGAAGTCGCGCATGAGCACGACGAGTTCATGTCTCTCGAGACCGTGACCCTGTCCCAGGCGTTGGAGTTGATAAGGACAGGAGAACTCAGGGATGCCAAGACCGCCTTGGCGATCCTCTACGTGGCCGGCTTTCGACTTAGCCGTTAACTGCCCCAAACGAGGGGCAGTAAACCGTCCCAACTCGGCTCGTGTCTCAATTCGTCCAGCTCGCACGTCTCATATAGTAGACAGCAGCGGTGACGATTGGCGGCATGTCTTGTCGATAAGTCGTTGTTTTTCAGTCGCTTAACATGCCCGGGCCATCAACGTCATACAGGGCACATGCTCTGCCTTGAGCATGGGTGCGATAAGGCTGAAGGGGTTCGGTCGAAGGCCATCCCGGCCATTTGATGCCAGTAACCCGTATCAGCTAATTACGAGGGTGACGATATGGCTAAGCTTGCGATGCAGCGCTCGACTCAGGCCGGCTTCCAGGCCAGCCCGACCGTTCGCGAACAGCTCCGTGCAGCGGATGACTCCGCTGTCGTCACGGCATTCCTTGCCGGAGAAGAGCGCGCATTCACGGAGCTTGTCGAGCGGTATCAAACTCGTCTACTCAACTTCGTATATAGAACGATCGGCGACCGCGATCGCGCGGAAGATCTGGTGCAGGAGGTGTTCATCCGAGTACACCGCCATCTGCACCGCTTCGATCGATCGAAGAAGTTTTCGACCTGGGCGTACACCATCGCCTCGAATCTGGCCAAGAACGAGCTTCGCAATCGCTCCCGCAACCCGCTGGTGCTGTTTCAGACCATGCAGGGGAGCAACGAGGACGAGGACCGTCCCCTTCAGTTCGAGGATGCGACTTCTCGGCCGGACGACATGTACAGGAAGCGCCATCTCCGGGAACTGGTGGAGGATACAGTCGCAAAGCTTCCTGAGCACCATCGGCAGGTATTCGTTCTACGGGAGCTCGAGGGTAAGTCGTACGAGGAAATCGCGGAGATCACGGACTGCAATCTCGGTACGGTCAAATCCCGGTTGAATCGGGCGCGCACGGCGTTCGCGGCGATCATCGAGCCGCATATCGACTAAAGCACCAAACGAATAAACCTTGTCCGAAAGCAGTTGATACGGCCATAATGACGTCCACCGGACCCCTTTGAATGACCGGGGGTACCGGATGCCGTACCAATTGGACCGGACATGGACTGTAGAGACTTTCGAGACCGACATTCGCTGCTCGTGGACCTGATGTGCTCTTCGTTCGACGAGAACGAAATGCGCGAGCACATGCGCCGCTGTGCCGAGTGTTCACGTCACGACACGGTGGTGCGGCGAAGTCTGATGCTGGTTCGCAGCCTTCCTACCATCGAGCCCTCACCGGACTTTCAGGCTCGGTTGCAGGCGCGGCTTCGCGCCAGCGCGCTCACTCCGGGGGCCGCGATCGCGCCACACTGGCGCCCATCGTTTCGTGCCGTGGCCGCCGCTGCCGCCGGAATCATGTTCCTGACGTACGTTGCAACCGACGTTGCGCGCCGTTCTTCGGCCGAGGTGGTGCAGATGCCACCCGTGGTAGCGTCGTTGCCGGATCTTGACCCGTCACAAGCGGCCACGCCTGCGATGGTGGCTGCGGTGCCAACCGGAATGTCGGTCTGGCCCGCCATCATGCTTGCGAGCCAGGCACAGATGCATTTTGTGGCCGCGGAGTTGGCGAGCGAGCGCTAAATTGGGGCCAATGAAGGCGCTCCACGCGGCTGTACAGCAGAAGCAGTTCTCTCCCGCCTACTACTTGCACGGCGAAGAGGAATTCCGGAAGGAAGAGGCGCTTCGCTATCTGGTGGACAACGCGGTGGATCCGGCGACGCGCGACTTCAACCTGGATCAGCGACGGGGAGCCGAGCTGGACGCTGAATCGCTGGCGTCGCTGCTGGCGATGCCACCGATGATGGCCGAGCGGCGGGTGGTCGTGATCCGCGACGTCACGGGCCTTCGCAAGGACGCGAGGTCGGAGTTGGAGAAATATCTTCGCACTCCCGCGCCCGACCTTCTGGTGGTGCTCACCGTGCCCGCGGACACCAAGGCGGACAAGGCGCTCTTAGATCTGACCGTCCCGGTCGATTGCGCGCCGCTCTCGGGAGCGCAGGTGCCCAAGTGGATCGTCGGGCGTGTGGAAAAAACGCTCGGCATGAGCATCGCCCCCAGCGCAGTGGAATTGCTCCAGGACGCCGTGGGCTCCGATCTGTCCCAGCTTGCCGTCGAACTGGACAAACTGGCGGCGTACTGCGCCGGCCGTGAGATCGATGAGCAGGCTGTCGCGGACATCGTGGGAGTCCGTCGGGACGAAACGCCCGGGCGACTGCTGGACGCCGTTGCCATGCGCGACAGTTCGTTGGCGTTGTCCCTGCTGTCCGGTGTCCTGCAGCAGCCAAAGACGGGCGCGGTGCCGATCGTGATGATGCTCACGACACAAATGCTGGCGCTCGCCGTAGGTTTGGCGCGTCGCAGTCCGGCCAGAACGTCGCAGGACTTTTTCGCGGTGCTCAAGTCCGGCAGCTCCAACTACACCGGGCGCTCGTGGGGCGACGCGGCGTCGGCGTGGGCACGGGCGAGTGGAAAGTGGAGCGCGGCGGACCTCGACCACGCGCTGGAAGTATTGCTCCAAACCGATCTCGCGCTCAAATCGAGCCGCGTCTCGTCCGACGAACAGATTCTCGCGACCGCCATTCTCACCATTTGTGGTGGCGCCGCTCACCGGTACGCAGCCTGATGAAGAGATTTGCGGTGCTTCCGATTCTGTGCCTGCTCGCCACCAATGTCGGTGCGCAGAGTCGCGATACGTTGGGGATGCCCGGCGATTCCGTGGTGCAGCGCGCCACGCGACTCTTGACGAGTGGCAGAGAAGCCGAGGGGCGCAGGATCATCGATTCCGTCCTGAAGGTTGCGACGCCGGACAACGCCGTGTACGCCGACGCCCTGTACTGGCGCGGCGCGAACGCGCCGACCGCCGCGGAGGCCGAGCGGGAGTACCGCCGCCTGTTGATCGAGTCGCCGCTGTCGTCACGGGCCGAGGACGCGCTGCTACAACTGGCGCAGCTGACACAAGCGCGGGGCGATCGCCGCGCGGCGAGCGACTATTTGCAACGATTCATGCTGACCTATGCGCACAGCCCTGCGCGTCCTCGTGTTGCGCTGTCGCTGGTACGTCTCCTGTTCGACATGGGACCGCAGCAGCAAGCCAGAGC
>JANNJV010000554.1:0-12937 GCA_031395945.1 Gemmatimonadota bacterium
GGAGTTGCATTGTATCGCCGCTAACGGCAAACCACTGCCAACGATTCACACACACTCTGACGGCAACTGTCAGTTCTCGCCAAGTGATCTCATCACTGCTGTGGCGCGCGCGGCGCCGTTTGAACTGGTGCAATGTGGCGAGCGGCATTTCATCTGGACCAGCTCCTGGCAGGTCCGAGCGATAGCTGAGTCCATCGACAGAGCGCGCATATCCGACGCATCGTTACCTCCCAAATAGTCGAGGGCGCGCAGGCTATTTAGCTTCCTACCATGGCGAGCGGTCTGTCCATGCTCGGGTTCTCCATCACGCCTCGGGAAGCTAAAGAAGCAGCATGAAAACGTTCCACAACTTTATTGGCGGTAAATGGCAGGCCCCATCCGGTGGCGAGTACTTCGAGAACCGGAATCCCGCGAACTGGGGCGACGTGATCGGCAAATTCCCGCTCTCGACGTCGAAGGACGTCGACGACGCCGTGAAGTCCGCAAAAAAGGGATTCGAGATCTGGCGCGCGACGCCGGCTCCAGCGCGCGGCGACGTCTTGCGCAGCGTGGGCGATCTGATGCACGACCGTAAGGAGGAAATTGCCGATCTGATGACGCGAGAGATGGGCAAACCGCTCCAGGAAACGCGCGGTGATGTCCAGGAGGGCATCGACACAGCGTACTACGCTGCCAGTGAAGCTCGCAGGTTGTTTGGCCACACGGTGCCCAGCGAGCTGAAAAACAAGTGGGCAATGAGCTTTCGCCGGCCCATCGGCATCGCCGGTCTCATTACGCCGTTCAACTTCCCGATGGCGATTCCCACCTGGAAGATGTTCCCCGCGATCACCTGCGTAAACGCGGTGATTCTGAAGCCCGCGGAGGACGTTCCGCACACCAGCGCAGTGCTTGTCGAGATCCTGCTCGAGGCTGGTCTGCCCCCCGAAGTCATCCAGCTCGTTCACGGGCTCGGTGAGACGGTCGGCAAGGCCATCGTCGAGCATCCTGATGTCCCGCTCATCTCGTTCACCGGCTCCACGGAGACGGGACGTATCGTGGGCGAGACCTGCGGCCGGATGCACAAGCGCCTGTCGCTCGAGATGGGTGGCAAAAACGCGATGATCGTCATGGACGACGCCAATGTCGACCTCGCTCTCGACGGCGTGCTGTGGGGTGCGTTTGGCACGACGGGCCAACGGTGCACCGCCACCAGCCGCTTGCTGGTGCAAAGCGGCGTGCACGACGAGTTCGTGAGCAAACTGGCGGGACGTGCGCGGGCCATGAAGCTGGGTGACGGCCGGGCGAAGGGCACCGACGTTGGCCCGCTCATCAACGAGCCGGCGCTCAAGAAGGTTGAGAAGTACGTCGATATCGGCGTCGCCGAAGGCGCCGATTTGCTCACCGGCGGCCGGCGGGCCACCGGCAAGGGCCTGGACGACGGATTCTTCTTCGAACCCACGATTTTTGCGCGTGTCGAGGCAGGAATGCGCATCGAACAGGAGGAGATCTTCGGCCCGGTGCTGTCGGTGGTCCGGTTCAAGTCCGTTGACGAAGCCTTCGCCATCAACAACGGCGTGAAGTACGGCCTCTCGTCGTCTGTGTACACAAAGGACGTTGGCGTGGCATTCCGAGCGCTGAACGAATTGGACAACGGCATCACTTACATCAATGCGCCGACCATCGGTGCGGAAGCACACCTTCCCTTTGGCGGTGTCAAACAGACAGGGAACGGACACCGTGAAGGCGGCTGGGAAGTGTACGAGTTCTACTCGGAAACGAAGGTGGGATATGTCGACTTCTCGGGGCAGCTCCAGCGGGCCCAAATTGACAACTATTTGGACACCCCGGATTGATACTTCAGCCTGTACTGAGCAGTCCTTGGAATGGTGCTGTGGGCTGTGGGTTTTGGGCTTTGACTTGGAAGCCTAAAGCCGAGGGCCCAGAGCCCAAGACCCAGAGCCCATAGCCCCATGGCCCACAGCCCGTTTCGGCAGTAAACTCCAAATCGGAATGGAAGTCTCTCCTCCCAACGCGAAAGTCCCTCCCCTCGGCAGGGTTACCCCCATCACGCCCGCTCAGCGCGTCGAAGCGCTGAAGCACGTGAACCAGCGGCGTGGCTGGGGATTGGGCTTCCTGTGGGAATGGACGAAGATTTTCTGGATCTCTGTAGCGCTGTTTCTGGTGCTGCGGACGTTCATCGTCGAGGCGTTCAAGATTCCCAGCGGCAGCATGGAGCGAACGCTGCTGATTGGCGACTTCCTGCTCGTGAACAAGCTCGCGTTCGGCGCGGAGATTCCGTTCACCAAAAAGCGGCTGCCGGCGCTGGCCGAGCCCCGCCGTGAAGATGTCATCGTCTTCGAGGCGCCTGAGGATATCAGCAAGACATACGTGAAGCGCCTGGTTGGTCTACCAGGTGACACGCTCGAAATGAGGGATGGCGTGCTATTCCGGAACTCGTCGCGCCTCTCGGAACGATACGTCACACATCACTCGGATGTGGATCGTGTCGAGGAGCGATTTCGCTGGCAGCGGGACTACATCGTGCCGCGAGCGAACGCGAGCGTGCAGTACTTTCCGACAAGAAACAATTGGGGTCCGTTGGTCGTCCCCAGCAAGAATTATTTCGTGCTTGGGGACAACCGTGATAATTCGAGCGACAGCCGGTATTGGGGCTTTGTCGCCGACTCGCTCGTGAAGGGTCGACCGTTTGTCATCTACTACAGTTATGCTCCGGATTCGGCGCATGGCTTTGCCTGGTTGACCCGCATCCGATGGAGCCGCCTGGGCGAGCTCGTGCACTGACCTTGGAGTTTTGCCGCCGCTCGGTGCCGCCGAGCGATCCGGTTCGCAATAGATAGGTGTTCGCAGGTCCCGTTGGTCCCGTAGTTCCCGCCGTACCGCCAGCCGGTAGTCAAGCATGCCCCCTGTTACGAAAAAGTCTTCCTACGAGGAAGGCTCGCTCGATCAGTATCTGCGTGACATCAGCATCTATCCCCTCATTTCGCGAGAGGAAGAGGTGCGACTGGCGCAGAAAATCCGGGTCAACGACCAGGAGGCGCTCGACAAACTCGTGCGCTCCAACCTGCGTTTCGTCGTCTCGGTGGCGAAGAAGTACCAGAACCAGGGCGTGTCGCTCGCGGACCTCATCAACGAAGGCAACCTCGGGCTGATTCGCGCCGCGCACAAATTCGACGAGACGAAGGGCATCAAGTTCATTTCGTACGCCGTGTGGTGGATTCGCCAGGCCATTCTGCAAGCCCTCGCCGAACAGTCCCGCATCGTACGCGTGCCGCTCAACCGGGCCGGCACACTCCACCGGATTGGCAAGCGCGCCAGCGCGCTGCTGCAGGAACTGGGACGCGAGGCGACGCACAAGGAAATCGCCGAAGGGATGGAGATCACGGAAGAGGAAGTCGCCAAGACGATGTCCATCTCGCAGACCCATCTTTCGCTCGATGCGCCGCTCACGCCGGGCGAGGACAACAAGCTCCTCGACTATCTGCCGGATCTCATCAATCCGACGCCCGACGAACAGACTTTCGAGAAGGCGCTCACCGAATCCATCGAGGAAGCACTGTCGCATCTGAAAGAGCGCGAAGCCAAGATCCTGCGCCTGTATTTCGGGTTGGACGACGAGGAGCCCATGACGCTGGAGCAGATCGGCGCGCTCCTCGGCATCACTCGTGAGCGGGTGAGGCAGATCAAGGAAAAGGCGCTCTCGCGCCTGCGGCACGTCTCGCGCGCACGGGCGCTCGAGTCGTACCTCGGCTAGCGCGGCTACGCACGGTCAGTGCGAGGGCACGGGAGACTCCCGCCCCGAAGCAGCGCCCGACCGCAACGCCGAGATCCGCAGGTGATAGCTTTCTACGCTATGGCTCAGAGCTTTTCGTTCGACGTGACCACAGGCGTCGACCTGCAGGAAGTGGACAACGCCGTGAATCAGGCGCAGAAGGAGATCGCGCAGCGCTACGATTTCAAAGGCTCCAAAGCCACGATCGACTTCAAGCGCACCGAGGCGCTGTTGGAGCTCGCCGCGGACAGCGACTTCCAGATGAAGGCGCTGTTCGACGTTCTCCAGGGCAGGCTGATCAAGCGCGGCGTCTCGGTCAAAAACCTCGACATCGGCGAGAACAAGCCAGCGAGCAACGACACGGTACGCCGCGACGTGAAGCTCAAGACCGCGCTCGATTCGGAGACCGCCAAGAAAGTCTCTGCCGCCATCAAGGAAGCCAAACTCAAGAAAGTGCAGGCCGCCATCCAGGGCGAGCAGGTGCGCGTGTCGTCGCCGTCCAAGGATGACCTTCAGGAAGCCATGACCTTGCTCCGTGCTCAGGATTTCGGCGTCGAGCTCAAGTTCGGGAATTTCCGGTGAAGGTTTCCATCATCACACTGGGCTGCGACAAGAACACCGTGGATTCAGAACGGTATCTGGCAGAACTGGCTGACCGCGGCGCCGAACCGACGGATATCGCCGAGGACGCAGACGTCATCCTGGTCAACACCTGCGGCTTCATCGACGCGGCGAAGAAGGAATCCATTGACGCGATCATTCATGCTGGCAGACTGAAACAGGATGGACGAGCGCAAGCCGTCGTCGCCGTTGGGTGCATGGTGGAGCGACACCGCGCCGAGCTCGAGGACGCTCTCCCCGAGGTGGACCTCTTCCTGGGCGCAAGCCAGATGGATCAGCTGGTGCCTGCCCTCATCGAGCGCGGCCTGATCGACGCGGCGCCTGTCGCGCATCCCGGCGTCCGTTTCTTCTCCGGAGACATGCCTCAGGTTCGCTACCTGAAGGTCAGCGAGGGCTGCGATCACGGCTGCGCCTTCTGCGCCATCCCGCTGATGCGCGGCCGGCATCGCTCATTCACGCTGGACGACGTCGTGCGCGAAGCACGGTTGCTCGAAGCCCAGGGCGCGCGCGAGATCAACCTGGTGGCGCAGGACCTGGCGCACTACGGACGCGATCTGCGCGGCAGCGGCGAGTCGCTGCCATTACTCCTCGAGACCCTGATCCGCGAGACCGGCATCCCCTGGATTCGCATGCTCTATCTGTACTCGGCGGGCATCACGCCGCGTCTCCTGGAACTGGTGGCCACGGAGCCCCGGGTGATGCCGTACTTCGATATGCCCATGCAGCACGGATCGGACGAGGTGCTCAAGCGCATGCGCCGCCCCGAGCGCAACCGCACCATTCGCGAGAAGGTGCAACGCATTCGAGACGTGGTACCGGACGTCGCCATCCGCACCACGTGCATCGTCGGGTTCCCCGGCGAGACCGACGCCGACTTCGACACGCTGCTCGCGCTGTTGGAGGACGTGCAATTCGATCGGGTGGGCGCGTTCACCTACTCGGCGCAGGAAGGCACGGCCGCGCATCTGCTGAGCGATGACGTGCCGGAGTCCGTGAAACAGGAGCGCCTGGAGCGGTTGAACGAACTACAGCGCATGATCACCGCCGAACGCTTCGAAGCGCGTGTGGGCCGTAGCGTGCGAGCCATCGTTGATCGTACGGAAAGCGGCGTCATCGAGGCGCGAACCATCTGGCAGGCGCACGACATCGATGGCATTACCACAGTGGGCAGGGGGGAGTGGGAAGTGGGGCGCGGTGACATTCTCGACGTAACGATCGATGCGCTGGTCGACGATGTTGATCTGCACGCGTCCATTACCGGCGTGACCTCCCGTGCATCCCACTCCACACTCACCACTCGGCCTTCTCGACGCCAGCTCCCGCTGGCCAGTATCGGCTCCTACGGCAGGTGACGTGGATACGGTGGCGAGAGAGTGCACCTCTCGCGCTCCCGGGTAAGCGGATCACGGCGGCTGAGCACCGCGTCGCTCCCGCGCGAGTGGCCCTTGTCCTCGCCCTCATCGCGTGCTCCACCCGGGCAACGGGGCGACCAGCACCTGCTGCCGGCCCTGTCGATCCGCGGTTCGATCGCGAGATCCGTGTGCGACTCGTGGTGCCCGCGCCGATCCTGAGCGGCACGACGGAGTTCCTCTGGCTTGGGCCCGACGGACGCACGCTGCTGGCTCGAGGGCGCCGGGGAGAGCGCTGGACTCTGGAGCGGGAAGGGGCCGGGCGCGGCGCGCGCGTGCGCGCGCTGCGACCAGATGGCGTTCCCACCTTGTGGCAGCCGAACATCATCGTCCGGACCACGGGGGCGGGCCACCTCACGGTGAACGAGAAGCGCTATCGCGGCGAGCTGGACGTGGCGCCGTGGGATACCACGTTCGCCGTCGTCAATCGGCTGGGCCTCGAGGATTACCTCCGCGGAGTTGTCGCGGTGGAGATGGGAAGTCGTCCCCGCCAGGACAGTTCGGCGTTGCAGGCGCAGGCGGTGGCCGCTCGCAGTTATGCGACGATACGCCTGAATAATCGCGAACGGCCGTACGACGTTCAGGGTACCGTGGCGGACCAGGCCTACGGCGGAATGGACGCCGAGAATGCGCAGGCGAACGACGCGGTGGACGTCACGCGCGGTCTGGTGCTTCTCTATGAAGGACGCGTGGTGGACGCGCCGTACTCTTCCACCTGCGGCGGCACGACCGCGGAGACATCCGAGGTGTGGCGCGCCGCGGGCGCGCCGTATCTGCGGCGCGTCAGCGATCAGGTGGGCAACACCGACCGATACTACTGCGACATCGCTCCGAGATATCGCTGGACGCGTACGCTCAGCGCCGCGGAGCTGAACGGGGCGTTGCAGCAATACCTGCGGGCGTACACCGCCGTGCCTCCGACCGGACCCGGCAACGCCCGAGCGTTAGCCGTGGTCCGCCGCACGCCATCCGGACGAGTGGGTGTGCTCGAGATCGAAGCGGCGCAGGGTACTTTTCAGCTTCGTGGCAACGACATTCGGTATGTCATGCGCGTGCCCGGTGGCGAGATACTGGCCAGCACGTATTTTTCCGTCGAGCCGGAGCATGGGCGCGATGGTCAATTGGATCGGGTGACGCTTCGCGGCCGCGGGAACGGCCATGGCATTGGCATGTGCCAGTGGGGCGCAATCGGTCGGTCGCGAGCAGGGCAGTCCTTTCGTTCCATCCTCGGCACCTATTACCCGGGAACAACCGTTGGCCCAGTCCAGTGAGGTGCGACTCGGATTGATCGGTGTAGGCGCGGTGCCGCAGACCGCGCATCTGCCGATCCTCACGAAAATGCGTGGTGGTGCGAAGCTCGTGGCCCTGTGCGACAACGACGGCGCCACGGCCCGGGCCATCGCCCAGCGCTTCGGCGTCCCCGATGTCTATACCGACATCGATGAGCTCCTGGAGCTGGAGCAGTTGGACGCCGTGATCATCGCGACGCCCAATCACTTGCATGAGCCGCACGTACTCGCCGCACTGCGCGCCAATGTGCACGTGTTGTGCGGGCGGCCGCTGGCGCTGTCGGTGCGCGGCGTGGAGCGCATTCTCGCGGCGGCGGCCAAGGCGGGCCGGTACATCCAGGTGGACAACCACAATCGCTTCCGCGCTGACACCCAGGCGCTCGATCGGTTCCTCCACGGGGGCGAATTGGGCAAGCTCATGGGCATCCGCGCGGGCGCCTATCAGCTCAAGCGCAAGCTCGGTGACTGGCGCTATCGCCGGGCCGAAGCGGGCGGCGGCGCGTTTATGGAGCTAGGGTACCCCCTGCTGGATCTGGCCCTCTGGTTCGCCGATTTCCCGCAGCCGGTGCGCGTTACCGCGCACATGGATCGCGGTCGTGGCGCCGGCACCGTGGAAGATTCCATGCTCGTTTTACTGGAGTGCGCCGCGGGCATCAGCTTCTCGTTCGACGTGAACTGGAACTACATGGGCGAGGAGGACCGCCTGTGGTTCGAGATTGTCGCGAGTCGCGGGAGCGGCCGTCTGTCGCCGCTGCGCGTGATCAAGGAACTGAATGGCCGCGCGATGGACGTTTCGCCCAGCGGCGCCACGGCGCGTGAGACCGCGTTCTACCAGTCCTACCGAGCGCAGTTGGCGCACTTCATTGCCGTAGTGGCCGGAGACGCCAAATACGAGCCGCCGGAAGACCAGATTGTGGTGCACAAGGTGCTCGACGCGATTTACAAGAGCGCCGAGGAAGGGAAAGAAGTGCGCTTGTGAGGCTGGCGCTTCTTGCGGGAACGATGCTCTGCGCGTTGGGTCGTGGACTTTCGGGCCAGCCCACCGCCCATGTCACACAGCACACAGCTCAACCCACTGCACAAAGCCCAGCGGTCCAAGCATCGTCCGCTCTCCAGGTCTTTCTTGTAACCATCGGCGAAGGCGCCCAGTACTACGAAAAATTCGGCCACAATGCCCTCTGGTTCTCCGACCCCGCGCGTAGCGTGGACATCGCGTACAACTGGGGAACCTTCGACTTCAACGAACCCGGCTTCCTCCGCCGGTTGCTCATTGGCGACACGCGGTATTGGGTGGACGGCGTTCCGGCGCAGCTGCTGTTGGATTTCTATCGCCAATACGATCGCACGATCGTGGTGCAGCGGCTGAACCTGACAGCAGACCAGGCGCAGCGTGCTTTTCTGTATGCGCAATGGAATGCGCGCGAGGAGAACAAGTACTACCAGTACGACTACTTCCGTGACAACTGCTCCACACGCGTGCGTGACGTCATCGATCTGGCCGTGGGGGGCGCGCTCAAGTCCGCAACGTCGGACACGCGGGTGAAAACAACGTATCGCCTGGAAAGCCTGCGGCTGGTGGACGACATGCCGCTCACGCGATTCGGCATCGACGTGGCGCTGGGCCCGCCGGCCGATCGTTGGCTGACCGTGTGGGAGGACATGTTCGTTCCTTCACGGGTGCGCGACGCCATTCGCGAGATACGTGTACCGGGCGCCGGCGCCGTGCTTGTGCCCCTGGTGGCGGAGGAACGCGTGGTGTACCAGAGCAAGGGGCACCAGGAGCGCACGGACTTCCCGACGCGCTGGCTCCCCTACCTGATCGTGGGGCTGCTCATCGGCGCAGAGCTGTACGTAGTGGCGCGCGTCGGCCAGCGTTCGTCGGCGGCGGACAAGGTCTTCCGCGTCGAGGCGACGATCCTCGCCTTCGCTACGGGGCTGCTTGGTGTCGTGTTGCTGCTCGCCTGGCTCATCACGCGACACGTGTTCTGGTTTCGCAATGAGAATCTGCTGCTGCTCAACCCGCTCGCGCTCTTCCTGGCCGTCCTCATTCCCCTGTCCATGCGCCGCGCGCGGTGGCTGCGGCCCGCGGCGATCTGCGCGGTGATCCTCGCGATGCTCGGCGCGCTCGCGTTGGCGCTAAAGGGTGTGCCCGGATTCTCGCAGAACAACGTGCCCATGATCCTGCTGCTGCTGCCAGTGCATTTCGCTGTCGCGCATGGTCTCTGGCGCCGTGCCGTCCCGCGTGACTGATCGCGCGCTCGTGGCCACGCCAGCCGCATGAGCCTCTGGCTTGGCGTTGACGTCGGCGGTACGTACACGGATCTGGTGTCGCTCGATGCCAGCGGTCGCGTGGAAACGCGAAAAGTGCTCAGCACGCCGGCAGACCAGAGCGAAGGCGTCATCGATTCGCTTCGCGCGCTCGGCACACCTAGCATAGACCGGTTCGTCCACGGAACCACGGTGGCGACCAACATGCTGCTCGAGCGCAAAGGCGCACGGGTTGTCTTCTGCGTGACCGAAGGATTTACCGACCTGCTGTACTTGCGCCGGCAGAACCGCGCGTCGCTGTACGACCTGTCGGCCGACTACCCGCCGCCCCTGGCGCCGCACGATTGGACCGTCGCGGTCCCCGAGCGCGTCGAGCCACAGGGAGTGACCAAGCCGCTGACCGGCGGTGCCGCTCGAGGGGTTGCCGAGCAGGTCGCCAAGCTTCGGCCCGAGATCGTAGCCGTGCTGCTGCTCCACTCGTATCGTGATCCCTCACACGAGCGATTGTTGCGCGATGCCATACGGGCACGAATGCCGGACACAGACGTCGTGCTCTCCTCGGACGTGTTTCCGGAAGTACGCGAGTACGAGCGCGCCGCGACAACGATGGCCGAAGCGTATTTGCGACCTGGAGTATCCCGATACCTGCGTAACCTCCAGGTCCGGCTCTCCAATCGGCCTACCGGTCGCCCGAGCATGGTCGGCGTCATGACATCAAGTGGTGGGATGCGCTCCATGGACGACGCGTCGTCGAGCGCGGCGCAGCTGGCGTTGTCCGGTCCCGCCGGCGGTGTGGTGGGCGCGGCGGCAATTGCCCGACAGCTCAAGATCGCGCGGGCGCTCACCATCGACATTGGCGGTACCAGCGCAGACGTCGGGTTGGTCGTGGACGGACAGCCATTGGTGGAACCCGGCGGCAACGTGGCGGACGTCCCCATCGCCATGCCGCGCGTGCTCGTGGAGACCGTCTCGGCGGGCGGAGGCAGCATCGCCTGGGTGGACGAGGGGGGGGCGTTGCGTGTGGGACCGCACAGCGCCGGCGCCGTCCCCGGGCCCGTGGCGTTTGGTCGTGGCGGAACCCGGCCCACGGTCACCGACGCGTACGTCGCGCTGAAGCGCATTTCAAGCGCGCACATGAGCGGTGGCGTATCGGTGAACGTCGTTGCGGCGCGCGATTGCGTGTCCGACCTGGCCAGGGGGCTTGGTGAATCCACCGTGCGCGTCGCCACAGCGATCATCGCTACCGCAAACGCGGCGATCGCCAGAGCACTGCGACGGGTGAGCGTCGAGCGCGGCATCGATCCGCGCTCATGCGTGCTCATCGCGTTTGGCGGTGGCGGCCCGCTGCACGCGTGCGGCCTGGCGGACATGCTCGGCATCGCACGGGTCATTGTTCCGCCGCATGCGGGCGTACTGAGTGCGCTGGGACTCGCCATGACCCCAGAGCGACGCGAAGCCATGGCCAGCGTCATGCGGCCGCTGCGCGACTGGAGGTCAGGCGACCGTTCCGCGCTCCTCGCCAGCTTGTCCGCGCAGCTGCCTCGAACGCTCAAAACGCGGACGTGGCTGGCTCGCATGAGATACGTCGGGCAGGGGCACGAGTTGGATGTGCCGCTCAAGCCGGGAGACCGCACCGCGTCTATCCTGCGCGCGTTCTCCCGGCTGCACCAGCAGCGCTACGGCTTTGTCCTGCCGGAAGCAGGGGCCGAAGTGGTGAGCGTGCGTCACATCGGCATGGGCAAAGGACGGAAAGTACGGTTCGAACGGGAGGCACGACCCGGGATGCGTCGTGTCACCGGACCGGCATCGGTGACATTGCCCGACGCGACGCTGTTCGTGGCGCGGGGCTGGCGCGCGCGCCTGCTGGACAGCGGTGCCTGGCACATGGAGCGCGCATGAAATTCGACGCGCTCGAGCTCACCGTGATGGCGAATGCCTTCGCCATGATCGCTGAGGAGATGGGCACGGTGCTCATTCGGGGCGCGCTGTCGCCGAACATCCGCGAGCGGCGTGACGCGTCCGCCGCGCTGTTCGACGCTGGCGGGCGCATGGTGGCGCAGGCCGCGCACATTCCGGTACACCTGGGTGCAATGCCCGAGAGCGTGCGCGCGGTGCGATCCTGTGGACCGCGGCCCGATGATGTATTCCTGCTGAACGATCCGTACGAAGGCGGCTCGCACCTTCCGGATCTCACCCTGGTGCACGCCATCGCGCATCGCGGCAGAACCGTGGGATACGCGGCGGTTCGTGCGCACCACGCGGACGTCGGCGGCATGTCTCCCGGCTCCATGCCGCAGGGGGCAACGGAGTTGCTGCAGGAAGGCATCGTCATTCCGCCAACGCGCCTCGTGAGGAGGGGCGTACTTGACGAGGAGCTGCTGCGATTGGTTCTCGCCAACGTCCGCACGCCCGACGAACGCCGCGGCGATCTGCGCGCGCAGCTGGCTGCCTGCGCGGCCGGTGCCGCGGGATGGGTGGCGCTACTCGAACGTGAAGGCACGCGCCGCGTGTCGGCCGCCGTGTCCGCGGTACTGGAGTACACCACGCGTGTCGCGCGCTCGCGCATCGCCGCGCTTGGCGACATCCGCGGCACCGCCAACGATTGCCTGGAAGGCGACGGTGTCAGCGATGCCGACGTGCCAGTCGTCGTCGCGGTGACCGTGAAGCAAGGGCGCCTTCGCATCGATTTCACCGGTAGCTCACCCATGGTGCCGGGCAACGTCAACTGTCCCGCGTCCGTGACGCGCGCGGCCGCGGTGTTCGTGTTGCGCACTCTGCTGCAGGGCGACGTCCCCACCAACGACGGTATCGCACGCGCGCTCGATCTCGTGATCCCCGACGGCTCGGCGCTGAACGCGGCATGGCCCGCGGCCGTCGCGGCTGGCAACGTCGAGATGTCGCAGCGGATCACGGATACCATCTTCGCCGCTCTCGCGAACGCGGGGGTGGCTGTGCCCGCGCAAGGGCAAGGAACCATGAACAATGTCACGTTCGGCGGCAGCGGCTGGACGTTCTACGAGACACTGGGCGGCGGACAGGGAGCGAGCGCGCGCGGCGACGGTCCCAGCGGTGTGCATGTGGGGATGTCGAATACGCTCAATACGCCCGTCGAGTCCCTGGAGAACGCGTATCCGTTGCGCATCGAGTCCTATTCGCTGCGTCGTAACTCCGGCGGTCGCGGAAAACAGCGGGGCGGGGACGGCGTGAAGCGCGCGTATCGCGCGTTGGAGCCGAGTACGGTGACGCTGCTCACGGAGCGGCGGCGCATTGCGCCCCGTGGAGCGAATGGCGGCGGGGATGGCGCCACCGGACACAACACATTGGACGGCCGCGACCTGCCGGCTAAATGCCGCGAGACGTTGGTGTCGGGTAGCGTGCTCACCATCGAGACGCCGGGAGGTGGCGGCGTTGGGTAGCGTGGCTCTGCTTTGAGCTTTGAGTCCATGGGCTTTCGGCGGGTGGCAGGATGTCTCCAAAGCCCATAGCCTACACGCAGAGCCCAAAGAGTACACTCACTGGCCTGGAGCACGACACGTTGAAACGTCCCCTCCAATGCGACTGACAGACGACGAGTTGCGCGA
>JANNJV010000582.1:0-2782 GCA_031395945.1 Gemmatimonadota bacterium
GGCCCGCGTCAACGCGTTCGGCACCGACTGCGCCCCAACCTCTGACGCGAGCATCAGCCAAAGGCAAGCGAGGATTCGAGCAATCACGGACGTCATCGAGACACCTCCAGAAAGGTGCGAAGCATTCAAGCAGCCCGTACCGGCTCCAGTCTGGGCGCAAGTACGTGCATCAGCACCCATGCGACGAGATATGCGCTCCCACAGAAGATGAAGATGGGCGCATAGTTTCCGCCATTCGCATCGAGAATGCGTCCCACGGCGCGCTGGAACAAGACGCCCCCCATCGCTCCGCAAAACGCACCGATCCCGACGACCGATGCCACCGCCGAGCGCGGAAACATGTCGCTTGCGAGCGTGTACACGTTTGCCGACCACGCCTGATGCGCCGCTGCCGCCAAGGCCACGATGAGCACCGCGGTCCACAAGTTCGACGCCAACGGCGCCAGCGCCGTCGGTACGATGAGGAGTGCCATCCCGAGCATCGCGGTCTTGCGCGCGCGATTCACGGACCAGCCGCGCTTGATCAGCGCGCTCGACAGCCAACCGCCGCCGATGGATCCAACGTCGGCAATCAGGTAGATCACGATGAGCGGCGCGGCGATTCCCGACAGCTTGATGCCGTATCGCGCGTCGAGAAACTTTGGAAGCCAGTACAAATAGAACCACCACACCGGGTCGGCCAGCAGTTTCCCGACTGCGAACGCCCACGTCTGCCGATATCCGAGCAGTCGCACCCACGACGTGGACAGCACGACGTCAGGCGCATCGCTATCGCCAACGGGCGGCGCGTCTGGTTGTTTGTACAGCGGAATCCAGAGCGCCAGCCAGAGCAGGCCCAAGGCGCCCGTGATCACGAACGCCGACTGCCACCCCCAGCGCAACGCCAGTGCCGGCACGACGATGGGCGCGACGATCGCGCCGGTGTTCGTTCCCGCGTTGAACAGTCCCGCCGCGAGCGCGCGCTCGCGCTTTGGGAACCACTCGGCGATCGCCTTGATCGAGCCTGGGAAAATGGCTGACTCGCCGAGACCGAGCGCAGCGCGCGCCAACGAGAATCCCATAGCGGTGCGCGCCAGCGCGTGCGCCATCGCCGCGACAGACCAGGCGACGACGGCGGCGCCCAGCCCGCGCTTCACGCCGACGCGATCGATGAGCCGGCCGGCAAGGAGGAAGCCGAACGCGTAGGCGAAGCTGAACCAGGAGACGATATCGCCGTAATCCGTCTCGCTCCAGTTCAACTCGCTCGCGAGCGTGGGCGCGAGAATGCCGAGCACCTGGCGATCGACATAGTTGATCGTCGTCGCGATGAAGAGCAGCGCGACGATCGTCCAGCGGTAAGCGAATCGGAGGGGCCGCTGCGTCACACCGCTTTCCTTAAGCCTTCCCACAAACCGAGCAGGTAGGTAGCTCCCAGCGCGCGGTCGTGCAGGCCGTAGCCGGCCCTTCCCTGCTCGCCCCAGATCATGCGCCCGTGGTCGGAACGCATCGGCCCGGCAAAGCCCTCGTCGCGCAGCGCGCCGAGCACGCCGGCCATGTCTACGTCGCCATAGGCAGACGGATGCGGCACTTCATGAAAGCGACGCTCGCCAGTGATCTTCACGTTGCGGCTATGGGCAAAGTGGATCCGTCCTCGGCGCGCGAACGTGCGCGCCATGGCGACGACGTCGTTGTCGCGGCGGCAGCCGAGCGATCCGGTGCAGAAGGTGATGCCGTTCGCCTCGCGGTCCTCGAGCGAGAGCAGCCGCTCGAGCGCACTACAATCCGTGACAATCCTCGGCAACCCAAAAATTGGCCATGGCGGATCATCGGGATGGATGGCCATCCGCACTCCCGACGCTTCGGCGACGGGCACGACGCGCTCGAGAAAATACGCGAGGTTCTCCCACATCTGCTCGTCGGTGACGCCGCGATACGCGGCGATGAGCGCGGCCAGTTCATCCCGGCTGTACGCGTGTGCCCAGCCTGGTAGATCACCGGTGCCCTTCGACAGATCGACACGCGACAATGCCGCGTCGTCGTACGCCAGGGTGAGCGATCCGTCCGGAAGACGCATCGCGAGATCGGTGCGCATCCAGTCGAACACCGGCATGAAGTTGTAGCACAGCACAGGGACGCCCACCGCGCCCATGTTGCGAATGCTCTCCGCATAATTCGCGATCAGGCGATCCCGTGTCGGGCGTCCGACCTTGATGTCCTCGTGAACGGGAATGCTCTCGATCACGGAGAGGCGCAACCCAGCGTTGGCGACGGTGTCCGCGAGACGCTGAATGCTGTCGCGCGGCCAGGTTTCGCCCACCGCGACGTCGTAGAGCGCGCTGACGATCCCGGTCACTCCGGGGATCTGGCGAATCTTGGCGAGTGAGATTGGATCGTTGTCGCCGAACCAGCGAAAGGTGACGAACACGCTGAATGCTACCGCGCCATGCGCGAAATGACCATTATAGCGCGTGGCATACACTGGGCTGGACCTCAGCGGACGAACCGCCGTCGTAATCGGCGCGACCTCCGGGATCGGGCTCGCGATCGCGCGCGGGCTGGCGCAGGCAGGCGCCGACGTCGCCGCCACAGGTCGCCGACAGGCGCTGGTGAATGCCGCGGCGGATGCCATCGAAGCAACGGGGCGACGCACGCTCCGCGTCGCAAGCGACGTGACGAACCCGAAGAGCCTGGAGGCGCTGCGCGACGCCTGCATCCAGACGTTCGGGCGGGTGGACATCCTGGTGAACGCCGCGGGCATCACCACGCGTGCGTCGTCCCTGGAGATGCCGGAGTCGCGCTGGCA
>JANNJV010000061.1:0-2925 GCA_031395945.1 Gemmatimonadota bacterium
GCCCCGCCGCCGCCACTGGCCCCTGCAACCGCGAGCGGCGGCGTGGACGCGGGGTATCGCAGATCCCAGGTAACGCGTTGGACACCTGCGGCCACCGGGCCGGTGAGGCGACGCACCACTCGGCCTTCCGCATCGGTGACCGTCAGTATGATCGCCGGCGTCTCTTCCCGATCCTCGACACGCAGCGTGTCCCACGAGGGATACAGCACGTCTTCATTCCGCCGAGACGCGGCGCGCTCGGCTTGCTGCCGTCGCTCACGGCGCGTGCGCACGGCGTCGCGCAGATAATACGTGAACGTCGCTCCGGGCACCGGATTCGGCGCGATATAGTGTGCGCTGCCCTGGAAACTGGGACCGCGTCCACCCAGTGGACTCGATTCGACGTACAGCGGCGCGCGACTGACGGGCAGCAGCTGTCCCGCTGACGCGATCACTTGCGGCGTGAGCGCCCGCAACGGAGCGAGATCGTCCAGCACATAGAAGCCGCGCCCGAAAGTAGCGAGCGCTAGTTGGTCATCGCGCTTGTGGATGGCCATGTCCCGCACCTGGATCGTGGGCAGCCCTCCGCGCAGACGTGTCCAGCGCGTGCCGCCGTCGCGCGAGAAGTACACGCCGAATTCAGTGCCGGCGTACAGGAGGGCGGCATCCTTGGGATCGTCGATGACCACGTACACCGTCCCGCGATCCGGGAGGTTCCCCGCGATCGACGTCCACGTGCGACCCAGGTCCGTGCTCTTGAGCAGGTACGGCCGGTAGTCGCCCGACATGTGGTTGTCGAACGCTGCGTACACGGTATTGGCGTTGTGGCTCGACGGCTCCACGCGCGCCACCTGTGTCGTGTCCGGCACGCCTGGGAATCCGGTGATCTTCCGCCAATTCTGCCCGCCGTTTTCACTCACATGGATGTCGCCGTCGTCCGTGCCAATCCACAGCAATCCCTCCCTGAGTGGAGACTCGGATACCGCGACGATGGCACCGAAGAACGAACTGGACGTGTTCTTTGCCACCGCATCCACCGGCCAGACGCGATCCATCATGCGCAGCCGGTTCCGGTCGATCTGGCGCGACAGGTCGGCGCTCACCGCACGCCAGCTGTTGCCCCGGTCGTCGCTGCGGTACAGGCGCTGCGATCCGAAATACAGGCGCGTGTTGTTGTGGGGACTGATGATGAGCGGCGAGTCCCAGTACCAGCGGTCGGCCGCATCCCCGGGCTCCTCCTGCGGAACGATGTTGACCGACTCGCCCGTCTTCAGGTTGAACCGCTGGAGATTCCCGTGCTGCGATTCGGAATACACGATGTTCGGATCTTTCGGATCGACGCGCGTCTGGAACCCGTCGCCGCCGGCGGTCACGAACCAATCCGAATTCTGAATACCGCTCTCGCTCCGCGTTCTCGACGGGCCGCCCAGCGAGAAGTTGTCCTGCGTGCCACCGTAGACGCGATAGAACGGCGCCGAGTTGTCCAGCTCGATGCGATAGAACTGCGTGATGGGAAGGTTGGCAAAGAACTTCCAGTTCTGGCCGCGGTCGAAGCTCTCGTACAGGCCGCCGTCGTTGCCATTTATCAGGTGGTCCGCGTCGGTTGGATCGATCCACATCACATGGTTGTCCACGTGCTTGTTGCGCTCACCAACCGGCCGAAACGTCCGGCCGCCGTCGTCAGTGACCATGTTCCGCACGTCCATTGAGTAGACCCGATCGACGTCGTGAACGTCGGCGAAGATCTCGGCGTAGTAGAGCCCAATGGTATTGTGGGCGCTCATCCGCTCCCACGACACGCCTCCGTCGCGCGATCGGTAGAATCCGCCGCGGGCGTTCGCTGCTTCCACGATGGCGTACGCCACGTCCGGATTTTTCGGCGAGATGGCGAGTCCGATGCGACCCAGGTCCTCGGTGGTCGGCAGGCCGGCCTGCGATTTCCGCCAGGTCTCTCCACCGTCGGTGGATCGCCAGAGCGCCGACTCCGGACCGCCCGCGATGTAGCCATACGTGCGGCGGTACCGCTGCCACGTGCTGGCCAGCAGCACGTTGTGATTGCGCGGGTCCATGACGACGTCGCTGGCGCCAGCCCACGTCCCGCCGTCGAGCACCTTCTTCCAGGTTTTTCCGCCGTCCGCTGTCTTGAATAGCCCGCGCTCGCCGCCCTTCGTCGAAAGCGGACCCTGCGCGGCAACAAAAACGACGTCGGAGTTTGTTGGATCGATGACGATCTTGCCGATGTGCTCCGAAGTCTTGAGCCCGACGTTGGCCCACGTTCGCCCGCCGTCGATGGATTTGTAGACGCCATCTCCGTACGCCACGGAGCGTTGCGCGTTGTTCTCACCGGTTCCAACCCACACCACGTTGGGATTGCGCGCATCGATCACGACGTTTGCCACGGAATACGACGCCTCGTTGTCGAAGACCGGGGCCCACGTGGTGCCGGCGTTCGTCGTCTTCCAGACACCACCGGACGCCACGGCGACGTACCACGTTTTCGGATCCGTTGGATGCACCGCGATGTCGCTGATCCTCCCTGACGTCAGCGCCGGCCCGATGGAGCGAAAGCGGACGCCGCCAAACGGTCCACCGCTCGGGCGGCCGGCCGTGTCGGACTGAAGGCGCGAGGAATCGAGACGTTGCGGCGGCACGGTCGGCGCGCCTGCGGGAGGGCGCTGCGCACCAAGCGTGAGTGAGGCGGCCACGACAATGATCGAAGCGCGGATTCCGGCTGAATGCATGGATCTGCTTGGCAGGGGGTGAGCGAGGTCACCTAGCATGACGCACGGCGTGTCGCCGGCGGTGACGGGTGGCTTCGCGACGCAGCAAAGTTACGGGTCCGAAGCGGTCCCGTCACGACGGGCAAAGCTTTTGCTCTACTATCCAGCCATGAAATGGACCCCTGGGGGACGGAGCACCAATCTTGAGGACCGGCGCGGCCGCGGC
>JANNJV010000278.1:0-3276 GCA_031395945.1 Gemmatimonadota bacterium
CGGCGCCGAGCTGTTCAACCCCGAGACTGACGCCGGCGCTGCTGTGCCGCCGGCGAGGGAATAATCCATGTCAACGGATACGCAAGACTCAGTAGCGACAGGTCGCCGCGCGCGCGCGCTGCGATGGAGCGCGTACGCGGCTGTCCCACTGGCCGCGCTGGTGATCGTCTACTTCGCGACCCGCGGATCCGGAGCGGGCTCACAGGCCGGTGCGTCCGCCAAAGACGGTGCGACATCGACGGCATCAGGGGCAGCGGCTTCGGTAGCGCCACCCGTCATGATCTCCGCCGCCGACGCGCGACGCATCGGCGTCACCTTCGCGGTCGCCAGCGTCGTGCCGCTCGGTCGGGAGATTCGCACCGTAGGTCAGGTAACGTTCGACGAAACGCGCGTACGCACCGTGTCGCTGAAGATTGATGGGTGGGTCGAGCAGTTGTTCGTCAATTTCGATGGTCAAGCCGTGGCGGCGGGAGCGCCGTTGTTTGCGATCTATTCGCCGATGCTTGTAGCGGCCCAGGAAGAATTGCTGCTCGCAAAACGGTTGGAATCGGACGTGTCCGGCGGCGCGGCGGACGCGCGCGCCAACGCCACCTCGCTGCTGTCATCTGCGCGTCGGCGACTCTCGTATTGGGATATTCCGCCGGCAGATATCGCCCGCATCGAGCGCTCGGGACAGGTGCAACGCACGCTCATCATGCGCTCGCTGGTCAGCGGCTTCGTGGTCGAGAAGAATGTGCAGCAAGGACAGCGCGTCATGGCTGGCGAACCGTTGTACCGGATCGCCGATCTGTCCCTCGTGTGGGTTGAGGGTGAAGTCTTCGAGCGTGATCTGTCCAGCGTACGACTGGGACAGACTGTGACCGTGCAAGTGGACGCGCTCGCCGGACGCGACCTCACCGGCCGGATCACCTACCTGTACCCGACGCTCAACGCCGAAACACGCACATTGCGCATCCGCGTCGCGCTCGTGAATCCCGGCCAGCGGCTCAAACCCGGCATGTACGCGACGCTCGTGTGGACAGGAGCGGGCGTGGTGTCCGCGTTGAGCGTGCCCCGCAGCGCGGTGGTCTCCACCGGGCAACGCAATCTGGTGTTCGTGAAGAAGCCCGACGGCATGCTCGAGCCGCGCCTCGTGGATGTCGGGAGCTCCACCGACGATCGCGTCGAAATCCGGCGCGGACTGTCGCCAGGCGACACGGTTGTCGCGTCCGCGACATTTCTCATCGACGCAGAGTCCAATCTTGGCAGCGCGCTCGGTGGTATGGGGAACATGCCTGGAATGGACATCGGCGCGCCCAAGGCAGCGTCTAAGGTCGTGCCCAAGGCCGCCGCCAGACTGGAGATGCCCGGTATGGACATGCCCGCACCAAAGAAGCCGGAGTAGACGCCATGCTCGAGCGTGTGATCGAGTGGGCGGTTCGCAACACCCTCATCGTCCTGCTGTTCACATTTGCAGCAGTTGCCGGAGGCATCTGGGCGCTGAAGAGCACGCCGCTCGAGGCGTTGCCAGACCTCAGTGACGTTCAGGTCATCGTCGAGGCGCAGTACAGCGAGCAGGCGCCGCGTATCGTCGAGGATCAGGTCACCTATCCCATCACGGCCGAGATGCTCAAGGTGCCTGGGGCGCGCACCGTGCGCGGCTACTCGTTCTTTGGCGTCAGCTTCGTGTACGTCATCTTCGAGGACGGTACGGATCTGTACTGGGCCCGCAGCCGAGTGCTGGAATACCTCAACGGCATCACGGGGAAGTTGCCGGCGAGCGTGACGCCGTCGCTGGGACCTGACGCCACAGGACTCGGTTGGGTCTATCAGTACGCCATCGAGGATACCACTGGCAAGCTTAACCTCGCGCAGCTGCGCAGTCTTCAGGATTGGTATCTCCGCTACGCGCTGACCGCCGTGCCCGGCGTGAGCGAGGTCGCCAGTATCGGCGGATTCGAGAAGCAATATCAGGTGGACATCGACCCCGCCAAGCTGCTGGCGTACCGAATTCCCGTGTCGCAGGTGATGTCGGCAATCCAGAACGCCAACAGCGATGTAGGCGCGATGGTGATGGAGTTGTCGGAGCGTGAGTACATGGTGCGCGGTTTGGGCTACCTCAAATCGATCGGCGACATCGAGAACGTGGTGGTAGGCGCCAGCGCGCGTGGAACTCCCATTCGTGTCGCGGAACTTGGCACCGTCTCCATCGGGCCGGCGGTGCGTCGTGGCGTGGCCGACCTGGACGGCCGAGGGGACGCCGTCGGCGGTATCGTGGTCATGCGCTTCGGCGAGAACGCGCTCACCGTCATCGAGCGCGTGAAGGCAAAGCTGGCGGAGGCGGAGAAGGGACTGCCGCCAGGAGTGAAAGTCGTGCCGGTGTACGACCGCAGCGACCTGATTGAACGCGCGATCGCGACGCTGCGCGAGAAGCTGCTGGAGGAGACCGTCATCGTCGCGCTGGTCTGCGTGCTGTTCCTGCTGCACGCCAGCTCAGCGCTCGTGGCCATTATTACGCTGCCCATCGGTATCCTGATGGCCTTCATCGCGATGCGCACGATCGGCGTGGGCGCCGACATCATGTCGCTGGGCGGCATCGCCATCGCGATCGGCGCGATGATCGACGCTGCGATCGTGATGATCGAGAACATGCACAAGCATCTGGAGCGAGCGGCGGGAGGAGGAGGAGCAGGCGGGGGAGACGGGAGCGGCAAGAGTGACGCGAAATACTTTAGTACCAGTGAACTCTCGGCGGCCCAGCGGTGGAGAATTGTCGTCGAATCCTCCAAGGAGGTGGGACCCGCCCTTTTCTTCTCGTTGTTGATCATCACTGTATCCTTCCTCCCGGTGTTCGCGCTGGAAGGGCAGGAAGGCCGGATGTTCAAACCCCTCGCCTTCACCAAGACCTTCGCGATGGCAGCGGCAAGTCTGCTCTCCGTGACACTGGTTCCGGTCGCAATGGGACTCTTCATCCGCGGCCGCATCTATAAGGAAAGAGCCAACCCGCTCAATCGCGCCCTGATTCGCGTGTATGGGCCGGTGATTGCGTTCGTGCTCAAGCACCGTTGGCCGGTCATCGTGGGCGCGTGCGCGGCGCTGATCCTCACGTGGATCCCGTGGAAGCGGATTGGCGGAGAGTTCATGCCGCCGCACGACGAGGGAACCCTGCTGTACATGCCCACCACGCTGCCGGGCGTCAGCGTGGCGCGCGCGCGGGAGATCCTGCGAATCCAGGACGGCATTCTGAAGCGCTTTCCCGAGGTGGAACACGTGTGGGGAAAGGCGGGGCGCGCGAGC
>JANNJV010000108.1:0-5959 GCA_031395945.1 Gemmatimonadota bacterium
GCTGCCGAACAAGCGCATCATCGCGTTTTACGGGAACCCCCTCTCAAAGCGGATGGGGATTCTGGGCGAACTGCCACCGGATCGGATGCTGGCGAAACTCGACACCGTCGTGAAGGAGTGGGAAGCGGCGGACCCCGAGACTCCTGTACAGCCCGCGCTGCACTACATCTCCGTGGTTGCCCAAGCCGGCCCAGGAAGGGACGGCAAATACCGGCTGCGCATGGACTCTTCGGCTATCGAAGAAGTGTACGGCTGGGCGAAGAAGCGGAACGCATTGCTGTTTCTCGACATTCAGGCTGGCTGGAGCACGGTGGCGGAAGAGATGCCGCGCCTGATGAAATTTCTGGAACGCCCCGATGTGCATTTTGGCATCGACCCGGAGTTCTACATGCACCACAATCAGGAAGGCGTGCTACCGGGCAAAAAGATCGGCACCCTGACGTCGAAGGAAATCAACTACGCCATCGACCAGCTCTCGAAGCTGGTGAAGGAGAAGGGACTACCGCCGAAAGTGCTCGTGTTGCACCGCTTTACCCGGCCCATGATCCGCGGGTACAGGGACATCAAGATCGACCCGAACGTTCAGGTGGTCATCCATATGGACGGTTGGGGCGCACCGTGGCTCAAGTTCGACTCATACAAGGCTTATGTAGTGGACGAGCCTGTGCAGTTCACCGGGTTCAAGCTGTTCTATAAGAACGACACCAAGAAGGGCGACAAGCTGCTGACGGCCGGCGAGCTGGTGCAGCTCAAGCCGCGGCCGATCTACATCCAGTACCAGTAGCGTTCGGCGAGCTACGCTCAGACAGCGCTTCGGGGGCGCAGGAGTCCTCAGGCGCACCCTGAGCCTCGCCGACCGACCGTCGCGGGAGGAACTCGCGACGACGCCGAAGTGCTAGGCGGTCGGCAGGTCGAGGACGAACGAGAAGCGCGTGCCCTGCTCCTGCGCGGTATCCACCCGCAGCGCGCTATTCATCTTCGCAAGCAGGCTGCGGCAAATAGACAGCCCCAGCCCTGCGCTGGAAAAGCGCATGCCGGACGCGCCCGGGCGGAATTCGGTGAACAACATCGCCAGCACGTGCTCTGGAATTCCGCGACCGGTGTCCTCTATCCAAAACTCCACACGCGAGCCGTCCACGTCCGTCGCGCCCAGCGACACGGTTCCCTTCTGCGTGTACTTCAGCGCGTTGTTGGTCAGGTTCAGGAGCACGCGATGGATGGCGTTGGCGTGGCCCACCCGGACGTCCGCCGTGGGATAGGTCTCCTGAAGAATGAGACGCTTCTCTTCCGCCACCGGCGCGACGATGGCGCACACGTCATGAATCGTCTCGGCCAGCGAAAACGGCTGCGGCTTCACGTTGTCTATCAGACTGCCGCGCGTGGACTCCATGATGTCGTCCGCCAGGCCGCTCAACCCCAACGCGGCGCCATACACCAGCCCGAGCTGGCGTTCCTGCACTGGAGTGACAGGTCCGCTCTGTCCCGCGCGCAGCGTGTCGACCAGGAAGAGAATGGCCGAAAGCGGAGAACGCATGTCGTGGGCGATCTCCTGCACCGCCCTGCTGGCATCCGGGCTATCGAGCTTCTCTACGAAGCCGTTGTCCGGCGCCGCATTCTCCGCGATGGACGACAGTTCCTCCATCGCCGCGAACACCGCCAGCATCTCCTTCGACATGATGCGGCGCGAACGATCCTTGTTCAAGCGGGCGATGAACTCGGTGCGGAGCGCGTCCACGAGCGAGCGTGAGAACACGACCGTCGAAGGCTCGATAGGCGCGGCCAGCGAATCCGTCGCCATGCCGTACACGGTCTCGGCCAGAATCATCAACTCGTCGCCGAGTTGCTCGGCGCCTTCCACCCCATTCGCCACCAGACGCTCGGCGGCGTTGCGAGACGCCGCACGCAGCGCCCGAAGGACTGGCGACGCGTGGATCGCGACCGAGAGCGGTGTGTACCGTTTTGGAGTGCTAGCCGTGGTCATTGTTTTCTATCGCGACGCAGACGGCTTCGCCGAGGGTTGGCGACGAAGCAACCTGCGGTCAGATTGTGGGTTAGACCAGCGGTGCTTCGGTGGCCTCGCGGCGGAAGCCGTGACGCTCGAGAAGTCGATACAGCGTGGTACGATCGACGCTCGCCAAGCGGGCGGCTCTCGACATGTTGCCGGAAGCACGCGCGACGAGGCGGGTGACGTACTCCTTCTCGAACTTCGCGAGTACTTGCTCCTTGGCCAGGTGGTACGCGTCGTTCAGAGGGACGGCGGAACCGACGACGTCCGATCCGAATGGGGCCTCATTGTGCAGCTGGACTTCGTGGGGCGCAATCAGGCCGCCCGGGTTGGCCAGCACGGCCGCGTGCTCCACCACGTTTTGGAGTTCTCTAACGTTTCCGCGCCAGTGGTGCGACTGCATCAGATCCATGGCGGAATCGCTGAACGACGGCGCCGCCGACCGCGCCGAGTGATGCCGGCGCCAGCTCTGTTCCAGAAAGTGCCTGGCCAGAACCGGGATGTCTTCGACGCGCTCTCGGAGCGGAGGAAGCACGATCGGGAAGACATTGAGGCGGTAAAACAGATCTTCGCGGAGGTTCTTGTTCTTGATGGCTTCGCGGGGATCGCGATTGGTAGCTGAGATGAAGCGAACGTTCACGATGGCGTCGTGTGTCTCGCTACCCACCCGGCGCAGGACACCATCCTGCACGACGCGCAGCAGCTTTGCCTGCAGCGTCAGCGGCATTTCGGTGAGCTCATCCAAAAAGAAGGTGCCGTTGTTGGCTACTTCCAGCAGACCCACCTTGTCGCGGTCGGCGCCAGTGAACGAACCGCGCTTGTGCCCGAACATTTCGGACTCGAGCAGGTTCTCAGGCACCGCGGCGCAGTTCAGGGGCACCAGCGGGTTCTTGGAGCGCCGGCTGTGCCTATGCACGAACTGCGCGATCAGTTCCTTGCCGGTGCCGCTTTCGCCCACAAGCATCACGGAGGCATCGGTCTGGGCGACCTTGCGCGCCAGCTCCACGATCTCGCGGAACGCCGGCGACGCGCCCAGCAGCGTCATCTTGTCGCTGTTGCCGCTCTGTTCCAGCATGGACGACCGGGCAGAATCACGCTCGCGCGATGCCTTCACAGCGTACGCGGCGCGTCCCACCAGCACCTGGAGATGTGCACCCGAGAATGGCTTCGGCAGGTAATCCCACGCGCCAACGCGAAGCGCTTCGACGCTGGAGTTCACGGACGGGTTGCCGGTCATCATCACGACGATGGCATCGGGTCGAACGCCGAGCACCGCCTTGAGAATCTCCATGCCAGGAACGGGCGTCATGTACAGGTCGACCATCACGATGTCGAACTGTGATCGGCGCACCATCTCGATGGCTTCGTCGCCGCGTCCGCACGAGGTGACGTTGTACCCTTCCACCTGAAGCACGCTGGCGCAGCCTTCACGCAAGGTGCGGTCGTCATCGACGACGAGAATGCGGATGCTCGATCGCAGGTCTCGGGGAACTCCTCCGCCGTCGTGTGATTCTTCCTGGACGGGGGTCCGTACTTCCGGCTCGTCGGTTACTGCGGACGAGGAAAAACGAGAAGCACCTGCGGTTTCGTAGCTCATGGCGGCGTCGCGCTGAGTTAGAGAGGGGTTTTTTTGTTCGCACAACCTGAAAACAGCTAGTCAGTAACTGATCAGGTCGGTTATTCGAGACACTTCGACTACAGCTTGGTCGGTCGGGATAGACTGCGTCAGGAGGGGTATCAGTGGGCTAAACAAATGGGACCAGCCCTCAGGGGGGTACAACATCTCAGTGTTTCTGTCCGGCGTCAAGCACTTGCGTCACAATGTTGCACGAACGCCATGTTGGATGTAAGCAACTCGTGCTGCATTTGAGAACACATGCGTTCACTAAAATGGGCCGCCGCGACTGTAAGCTGCGACGGCCCATCGGTTTACGTTGTCAACTGATGGGAAGCTGGTCGAATCCTATGGCCAGTCGCTCGGTAGGCGACGGGTTGCTGATATGGTCTAGAGCGCGTGCCGCGCGGCGCATCAACTCAGCGGGCTCCAATGGTGCCGACGAAAAATCCTGTACCGCCCAATAACCGGCTTTGAATTCAGTGGCTGACGGAAGACCAGGGCGCCCGGCCGTCGCCGCGGCAATTGCGCCGCGCAATCGCGCCAGCAGACCGTGCACACCGTCTGAATCTGTATCGGGAGCCAGCAGCGCCAGGCGTCCGTCGTTCATCCGTCCCACGACATCCGATCGACGAAAGGCGTCCTTCGACAATTCAAGAAAGGAATTGACTGCATCAGTGACGGTGTCGAGCTCCGAGTGCGTTGCCGAGTTTGCGTGCTGGCCCGACGGCATCATGACGACGCACGCGAGTGGCTCGTGATTGCGCGACGCGCGTGCCGCAATGTGTTCAGCCCATCGTTCCATGCCCGCAGCCGTCAAGACGCCGGTGGGCAAGTCGATCAGGGCGTGCGCTTCCGCATCGGCCACCGCGCTCCTGGCGCGGAGGAAGGTGCCGAGTTTGAGAATCAGGGTGTCCGCGTCGAGGGGATGCGTGCAGAAGTCCCACGCGCCGGCTTCGTACGCCGCCGCGCGAACGGTGCGCTGCGCTGGCGACGGCGCGGTGATAACCATCGGCGTGGAGGCATCAAACGCAGGATCCTCCCGCAGCAGGCGGCACACTTCAATGCCGCCGAGCGACACCAAGTGCTCGTCGAGAATCAGCGCATCCGGCCGGTAACGCTTGGCCAAGGCAAGCGCGTCCTCACCGTCGCCGGCGCGCAATACTGCGTAGCCGTTCGCGACGAGGACACTCTCCAGCGAGCGGCCCGCCCACTCACCTTCGATCGCGACCAGAACGACGGAAGGTTGCTTCGCGTCTTTTGACATTGCCGGGGGTGAAGCCAGATCAAGAGCAGCGCCGCTCATCTGGCGGCCGCGACGACTCTCTCCTGTTCAGTTGACGCACTCTTCGCCGAGTGCTCCACGTACCATTCGAGCGCCTGCCCAAGTCCCTGCGCAATGGTATGCGTAGGCTCGTAGTCCAGCTGCTGTTGGATCTTGCTGATGTCAGCCGCGGATCGGCGAATGTCGCCGTCGCGGAACGGACCGTACTTTGGTTGCGAGGCGGAGATCGAGGGTTGAAAACCCACGAGGCCCAACCTGATCATGCGGAACAACTCGTTCAGCGTTGTTTCTTTGCCGCAGCCAACATTGTAAACCGGCGAGTGGCCAATGGAGCGGTCCGACGTGGCCGCAAGGATATTCGCTTTGGCGACATTTGCAACATGGCAAAAGTCTCGGCTCGTTTCGCCATCACCGAGGATCTCGCACGTCTTGCCGTTGAGCAGCTTGTCGATCCAGCGCGGAATCACCGCGGCATACGCGCCGTTGGGGTCCTGCCGGGGGCCGAAGATGTTGAAGTAGCGCAGCCCGACGAGCTGCAGGCCATACGTCCGCTGGAAGACATCGGCGTAGATCTCGTTCGCCAATTTGGTCGCGGCGTACGGCGAGAGGAGGGATCCGGTTGCGTCTTCAGTGAGAGGACACATCGGCGAATCGCCGTACACCGCGCATGAGGAGGCATACACCACGCTCGTGACGTTCGCTTCGCGCGCAGCGAGCATCACGCTGAGAAAGCCGTCGACGTTGACGCTATTCGTCGTGACGGGATCATCTATTGAGCGCGGCACGGAGCCCATCGCCGCGTGGTGCAACACAAAGTCGATTCCCTTCATCGCCTTGCGGCAGGACGCGATGTCGCGAATGTCTCCCTTGATGAAGCGGAACGTACCGCCACCCTGCACGGCAGGCGGCGACGCCAGCGCGTCGTCGAGGTTCGCCTGATAACCCGTTGAGAAATCGTCGAGGCCAACGACGTGTTGGCCCAGAGCCAGGAGCTCCTCGAGGAGGTTCGATCCGATGAACCCCGCAACGCCTGTCACCAACCATGTGCGCGGAT
>JANNJV010000160.1:0-5290 GCA_031395945.1 Gemmatimonadota bacterium
CGCCCCAAGATGAACTCTCCCGAGGCCTTGAGCCTCCTGAAGGGCCGTGAGAGACCATCACGTCGATAGGTCGCCCGTGGACGTCCGGTAACGGACTCCAAGCGTAGCGATCCTAATCGCCCGTGCGGCTTGACTACTCCCAGTGAGTTTTCACTGGAAACAATCCAAGCAGAGCACGCAATTGCATTGAATAAAGGATTCGAGATTTCGCGATCTACCATGCTTTTCGCTGTCGAATGACAACATGCTTTGAGCATTGGGCTCTGAGCTTTGGAAACCCAAAGCACACAACCCGAAGCCCAGAGCGCTGTATAAAACGCTGGTGACTAGAGCGCAGGGGCCACACCCGTTCCCATCCCGAACACGGCCGTTAAGCCCTGCAGCGCCGATGGTACTCCGCCCGAGAGGGCGCGGGAGAGTAGGCCGTCGCCGGCACTTCTTGGAAAGCCTCCACGGCATCACGCCGTGGGGGCTTTTCGTTTGGTACAGGTCTTCCCGAGTTACAAAGCGAACACAGGAAACACCGACGCCGGGAGGGGGAGAGCAAACTGAACACCGATCCATCCCAACCTCTCACCCTCTCCCGCTCCCGCTCCCTCTCCCTCGTCTCAGTTCTCCTGTCCCCATTCTCCGTTCCCGCAGTCGTTACTTATCAGTCATGACTCGCGCCGGCATCGTCACTGTGGTGGGAAAACCCAATGCAGGGAAATCCACACTGCTGAACCGCATTGTCGGCCAGAAGCTCAGCATCGTCAGCCCGAAACCCCAGTCGACCCGCGATCGCATCGTCGGGATCCATAGCCAGGGTGACGTGCAGATGATCATCCACGACACGCCCGGACTGCTCAATCCGAAGTACGAACTGCAACGCCACATGCTCGCGACGGCCATTCAGGCGCTTGGCGATGCCGACGTCATCGTCTACGTCGTTGACGCGACGGACGGACCGCCTCCGCCCCTGCACGTCGCGGCCGGAATCGAGCGACCGCCCAAGGCTCCGGTAATCGTCGCGCTGAACAAGGCGGATCGCCTGTCGAATGCCGGGCGTGAGGGCCTGTCGCAGAAAGTCCCGGATGGCGTTTTCATCTCGGCCACCAGTGGCGAAGGTGTCCCGCGACTCATCGAGCTCGCCTCGGAGCGGCTGCCGGAAAGTCCGTTTCTGTATCCGGAAGACGAGGTCAGCACGCAGAATCTCAGGTTCTTCGTGGCGGAACTGATCCGAGAAACCGCCCTCGAACAGCTCAGCGACGAACTCCCCTACAGCATCGCGTGTGAAATCGAGGAGTTTCGCGAGGAGAAGAAGCCGGTGTACATTCGGGCCGTGCTGCACGTCGAGCGCGACAGCCAGAAACGGATACTGGTGGGCACCAAGGGAGAGCGGATCCGGAGCATTGGCATCGTCGCGCGGAAGAAAGTGGAAGCGCTCATCGAACAAAGCGTCTACCTCGATTTGTGGGCGAAAGTGCTTCCCAACTGGCGAAAAAACGTGAATGCAATGGCCCGCTTCGGCTACCGAGTGCGGGAGGAGCGAAAGTGATGACCGTCCCGCGTGAGCTTCTCGAGATACTGGTCTGCCCCAAATGTCGAGGCGAGTTGGAATACCGCGAGCAGGAGCCCGCCCTTGTGTGTCACCAGTGCCGCGTGAAGTATCCGGTGCGTGAGGGGATTCCGATCATGCTTATAGATGAAGCGACGCCCCTCGCATGAGCACCCTCATAAGTTGCGGTCTGACTGTGGTTTGACGCCGATCGACTTCGCGGGTATCTTGCCCGTTCATTCGCCCTCGGCCCGCCGGCCTTCCGGCACACTAGGCCACCTGGCCCCTCCGGCACCCCGCATTCGCCTGTGAGCGCGGCAAAGCCAGTATCAGTCGTCTTCGCTCCCCGCGACCTTCCTTTGCCGGACGCGATGAACGACTGGCTCGCCGGCTTGAAGCTGAGCGTCGTGCGGGTGGCCGAGGCTGATCAGCTGATGACGCTGGCGCTACGCGGCCGCCCGAGGTTAGTGCTATTCGATGCGCGCGACAGCGCGCCTGTCGTGTGGGCGGCCCTGAAGCGAATCAAGGCCGACTCCTACACCGGCGTCGTCCCGTGCGCAGCCGTGGTGAGCTCGGCTGGAGAGGATTTCAAGAGGGCGTTCGAAGCCGGTGCCGATGAAGTGGTGAAGCCCGCCGACACGCCGCCAGAGGTCGCGACCCGACTGGAAGCGATGCTGCGCCGATCGGATCGAGATCTGACCGTGCACCCCTCCACGCGGTTGCCCGGCACCATCGAGATCGAAGCCGAGGTGCAGCGGAGACTGGACGCGGGCGAGCTGTTCGCCATGTGCTACGCGGACCTGGACCATTTCAAGGAGTTCAACGATCGCTATTCGTACTATGACGGAGATCGCGTCATCCGTATTCTTGCCAAGATCCTGCACGACGTGGTCAAGGGGATTGCCGGCGAGCTGGGATTTGTTGGACATATCGGTGGAGACGACTTCATTTTTGTCATCCCGGTTGCCGGGGTCAGCGATGTGTGCAGCGAGATTGTGTCGATCTTCGATACACTGATCCCCTTCCAGTATTCCGAGCAGGATCGACGGGCAGGTTACTTTTTTGGGAAGGATCGTCGGGGGCAATTGCATCGCGTCCCGCTGATGACCGTCTCGATCGGAGTGGTGACCAATGAACGACGGCATTTCACGCACGCAGCCCAAGTGAGCGAGCTCGCGACCGAAATGAAGAGTTACGCCAAAACACAGCCGGGATCAGTGTTCTCAATTGATCGCCGCACCGATGCCACCGCGGGAGAAGCCGAGCCACCTGCCCGGGCCGGCGCGCTTGGAAGTACCGGCAGGGAGGGCGCGTGAACGTCGCCTGTCCCGAGTGCCGTTCGGTGTTTCGCGTGGATCCGGCGAGAGTCGTTGGAGCCAGCGTTCGGGCGCGCTGCGCGGTGTGCGGCGGCGTAATCACCATTTCCCGTGACGCCGCGTCGAGCGCGGACGAGTTCACGCCAGGCACGGGCGCCAGATCCGCGACGCCAGCCGCTGGTCGCGCGACACCAGCGGCCGCGACACCGGCGGCTGCGTCGGCACCGATGCAATTCGGCAGCGCGCCGACGCCACCAATTTCCCAGCAGCCGATTTCACAGCCGGCGACGCGCGCGACGCCAATGCCGCCGCGGGCTGCGACGCCGCCACCTCCAATGGCGCCACGTGCCGCGACACCAGCGCCTCAGATTCCTGCGTTCGGACGGCCGTCCGGCGCGATGCCGGGCTTTGCCGGCGGCTCCGGGACAGGACGCCCGACGCCAGCCAGTCTGCCGGCGCAGCCGCCGCGTCCGGGCGCGCCGCCAAGTTTCATGCGTCCGCCAACGCCTTCCGTTTCGTCGGCCGTACCCGGAACGCCTGCAGCTTCCGGCCCGTTCGGTGCGCCCCCCGCACCGGCGCGGCCTGTCTCTGCCCCTCCGCCTCCGCCTCCGGCCGCTGCGCCGCCGGCGCGGCCGATGATGCCGCCACCAACGCCTCCAGCGACACCCGGAGCCACTTCGTCGCCTAAGCCGTCGATGGGAGGCTCATCGACGGGCGCCCGTCCCATCAATCCATTTCTGGCGAACGATCCCAACGCCAAGGCACGCCGGCTGGCGCGAGCGTTGATTTCCGACCTGATCTCGTATTTTCCCCAGAAGAAGGAAGAGGGCCTGCGCAACGGAACGCTTCGGGATCTCTTCAAAGAGGAGATCAAGAAGAGCTACGAGGAATTCGTGGAGCAGATCGGTCGCGAGTTTGCGGAGAGCACGACGCATTTCACCGATGCGCTCAACGACATCCTGGCCAGCGGACAGAAGATCTTCGAGGGCAACAAGAGCGGGGTAGAGTAACCGCGCGCGGTCCTGCTATCTTTCGGGTCGAAATCGCATCACGGGCCGTCCGCTCCACTGCGCGACGGCTCGTGTCATAACGGGGAGTACGACATGGCGGACAGCGAGCGCACTCGTGCGCTGCGGGACCACGAGGAACAGCTCGCGGAGCTGGGGAGGTACCTTTGACATACCCACGAAGCGCGAGACGCTGAACCGCCTGGAGACGCAGATGGCGGATGCGGGTTTCTGGACCAACCAGGAGCAATCGCGCAGCGTCGTCCAACAGGTCAAGTCGCTGAAGAGCTGGGTCGAGTCGTTCGGTGCCATCGAGCAACGTGTGCGAAGCGCCACGGAGCTCGCAGAAATGCTGGACGCCGAGCCCGACGATGAGATGACGGCGGAATTGGAGAGCGACGTCACCGTCATTGCGCGTGACCTGGAGAAATTCCGCCTGCGGTCCCTGCTCAGCGGTCCAGACGATGCCCGCGATGTGCAGTTGGAGATCGCGGCGGGAGCCGGAGGCACCGAGGCGCAGGACTGGGCGGCCATGTTGCTGCGCATGTATACGCGTTGGGCGGAACGAAAGGGATTCAAGCTGGAAATCCTGGATATGAGCGACGGGGAAGAGGCCGGGATCAAGGGCGCCGTCGTCGAGATCAAGGGGGAGTACGCCTTTGGCTTCCTCAAGGCGGAAGCTGGCGTGCATCGCCTGGTGCGTATCTCTCCCTTCGATTCCCAGGCGCGGCGGCACACCAGTTTTGCCTCGGTGTTCGCGTATCCGGTGGTGGATCAGGAGATCAACATCGAGATTCGCGAAGAGGATCTCAGGATGGATGTCTTCCGGGCGTCCGGCGCTGGCGGTCAACACGTGAACAAGACCAGCTCCGCGGTGCGGCTGACGCACATTCCCAGCGGTCTCGTCGTCGCGTCGCAACAGGAGCGCTCGCAACACAAGAACATCCAGACCGCGATGAAGATCCTGAAGAACAAACTCTACAACCTCGAGGCGGAGAAGCAGGCCAAGAAGAAGGCGGAAATGGACTCCGGCAAGTCGGATGTCACGTTCGGCAGTCAGATCCGCAGTTACGTCTTCCAGCCATATACGATTGTGAACGACCATCGAACGGAGCTGAAGATCCCGGACGTGCACCGCGTGATGGACGGCGACATCGATCCGTTTATCGAGGCATTCCTGAAGCAGCAGACCACGGCGGCGGTGTGAGCGACGACCTCAACTTCGTCCAGAAAGCGAGGAGGGAGAAGCTCGACCAGCTGCTCGCGCGTGGCGTCGCGCCATTCGCATACGGTTACGAGCGATCGCACACCGCGGCCGAGGCGGTCGGCGCGCTCGGCGACGCTGTTGGCGACGAAGGAGGGCCCTCGGTCCAGGTAGCCGGCCGTCTCGTCGCGTGGCGTGCGCACGGCAAGACGGCGTTTGCGCATCT
>JANNJV010000205.1:0-7346 GCA_031395945.1 Gemmatimonadota bacterium
GGGTCATCCTGTCCGTCGGCGGCGCCTGGCTGCTGATGAAATTCGTGTTCGAGGCGACGTTCTCGCCGGCAATCGTACCGGTACTCCTGGTCGCGTCGGCCATGACGTTGCTCGCGATCGTCATCGGGCTCGCCACGGGGCGCGAGGTATTTCGCGAGACGCCGATGGCGGCGCTGCGCGAAGCATAGACGCAGTGTTTAGGGGAGAAACGCGCCGGGCTGCGCCGCGATCTGGGCCGAGCAGGCCAGGAAGATGCCGGTCGTGAGCGCGAGAATCGCTCGCTGAATAATGAGCTTCTTGTCGAACTTCATCTGCGTCGGGGAGGGCCGCGAAAGCAGGAATGCGAGCTGCGGCGTGCCAGTTATTAGACGCTCGACCGCGCTTATTGTTTCTTCAGGAGCCGATCGATTGCGGCGTAGAGCTGCTTCTCGTCCACGATGGGCTTGGTGATATAGTCATCGAAGCCGGCGGCCAGGAATTTCTCGCGGTCACCGGACATCGCGTGCGCGGTCAGCGCGATCACGGGGAGGCCGTGGAGCGCGGTATCCCGTCTGATGCGCTGCAGGATCTCGTTGCCGTCCATGCCGGGGAGCGAGATGTCGAGCAACACGAGATCCGGGGGCGACGCTGCGATGCCGCGCAACGCATCGACGCCATTCTCGTATTCCACCAGGTCGTAGTGGTCGCCCAGGATGGCCTGCAGCAGCAGGCGGTTGTCAGCGTTGTCCTCGACGACAGCAAGGGTTGGCATGCAGTCAGCCCGTGCCGCGAATGTCGTCCAGCTTCTGACACGCCCGGGGCAGGTCCGACTCGATACGCTCCACAAACGGCACGCAGGCGGACAACTCACCGCGGCTGGCCAACTCTTCGCCGGCCACGCAGGCCTCGTGGACGCTCGCCGCTCCCAACTGTCCGGCGCTGGACTTGAGTGCGTGGAGGGCCGAACGCAGCGCGGCAGCGTCCCCGCAATCGAGTGCCTCGCGCGCGTCCGCGGCGCGGGTCGGCGCATGCATGACGAATAGCTCGATCATGCCGTGCAGCAGTTTGTCGCCGCCAAAACCACGCAGCCGGTCCAGGGCAGTTTCGTCCAGTAGCGCGGCCACGGCGTTCATGGACTAGGAATCTATAAGGCAGAGCGCGGAATGCAGCGAGGCACAAGCCTGCATTCCACGTTCCGCCCTTCCCCCATGGAAGCCGTTAGTGCTCGGTGCGCCGAATTGAAGATTGTACCGTCGCCGCGAAGCGGGCCCAATCCACGTTCTTGTTCTGCTGCTCTTCCGAATCCGACGCGGGAGGCGCGATCTGCGCCGGCTGCTCCTGCTGCCGTGGTGATGGCGGCAGGATCGGCATCTGGATCGCCGTCGTGGGTCGGAGCGCCGGTGTGCGCTGCTGCGGAAGCGTCTGTTGCATCATAGATGGCATCATAAGATCGGTGACCATGAGTGCGAAATCCTCCCCGGTGCCCATGAGTTGCATTGCTTGTGAAGCGTCGATGGCTTCGGCGACGCGGAATCCGCCGCCTTCCAGTAGTGCGCGGGCCATGCGGCGCCACGCGGGATCGGCGTTGACGACCAGGATGGCCGGCGGACCGCTCTCGTGCGTCATCTTGTCCTCGATCTGGTCTCCGATGACGCGTTCAATCTCCTGCAGCGTGGTCTCTCCGCGACGCACGCGCGCCACGGCCACGTCACGCAACGGCGCCATACCCTGCGAAATGGCCGCCCGTTGCAGCGCGTGACTCGTTGCTCCACCAGCGATCATGTCGGAGAGCGCTGGCGTGATGACCGCGACTTCAACCAGCGGAAGCCGGCCGCGATAGCCGGTATTGCCGCATCGCTTGCAGCCCATCGCACGCGAGAGCGGCAACACGCCGTAGCGGGCGCCCAGCGTCTCTTCCTCTTCCGTCAGCGCACCGATGAGCGGCTGCGCGCAGTCGGGACAGACGCGGCGGATGAGGCGCTGTGCCAACACGCCGCGGAGGGTTGTCGCCACGGTCTGGCGATCGAGTCCCAGGTCCTGCAGACGCGTGATGGTGCTCATCGCGTCGTTGGTGTGGAGCGTCGCCAACACCAAATGGCCGGTCAGCGCGGCCTGTGCGGCGATCTGCGCGGTCTCGGTGTCACGGATTTCACCGACGAAAATGACGTCGGGGTCTTGCCGCAACAGCGCGCGGAGGGAATTGGCGAAGGTGATGCCGCGTTTGGCATCCACCTGGATCTGCGTGATGCCCGGGAGCTCATATTCGACCGGGTCTTCGACCGTGGAGATGTTCATTTCGCCCGTCGCGATCTCGCGGATGGCCGAGTACATCGTGGTCGTCTTGCCGGAACCCGTGGGGCCCGTGACGATGACGATGCCGTCGCGACAGTTCAGCAGCTGGCGCAGGCGCGCCAGCTCGCGCGGCGTCACTCCCACTTCATCGAGTTTGCGCGTGCTTTCGGGGCGCAGAATACGAATGACCGCCTTTTCCGCATCGCGCGTGGCGACCGTCGCGATACGAAGATCGACGTACCGGCCATCCACGGCGACACGGCTACGACCGTCCTGCGGGCGAAGGCGATCGGCGATGTCCAGCTTGCCCAGCACCTTGATGCGCGAGACGACGCGATTGAGCGCGGCCATGGGCAGGTGCATGTACTGGCGCATGACGCCGTCCACACGAAAGCGTACCACGCCGCCCTTGGCGCCCGGCTCGATATGAATGTCACTGGCGCCCTGCACAACCGCGTCGCGCAGGATCAGATTGGTCAGCTTGACCACCGGCGCGGAATCGACTTCCGCGGCGGCCATTGTTTCGGGCTCCAGATCCTCGACCACGCGCACCGCGTCGGCCACCTGCTCGTCCACGCTGCTGAGCAGTTGGTCCATGGCGCGATCCTGACTATACGCGTCGAAGAGCGCTTCCTCGATGGCAGCGGGCGTTGCCAGCTCGAACACCGGACGACGGCCGGCGGCAAAGCCAATGGCGTGCTCGACTTCGATATTGGTGGGGTCCGCGGTCGCCACGACCAGGTGGCGTTCGTCTTCGCGCAGCGGAAAGACGTGGTACTTGCGCGCGATGCGCTCGGGGAGGAGCGAGAGGGCCCGGGCTTCGGCTTGATCGAAATCAGCTTCGGCGAGGCCGAAGGTGGGGGCGATGCCGGCCGCCAGGTCGGCGCCCGAGATCCCGAGCGTCCTGGTAGCGATCTCCCAGGAATCGATCAGGCTGATATCGCCTGGAATGACAAGGACGTCCGCGCCTTTCATACCGGCGCGAGCCGCCGCAGCAGCTAGCCAATGCATAAGGGTTTCCTGTTCTACGCAGAATCCGTCATCGGACCCTGCCGCAGTCCTGCCCAATTCCTCGTCCGGAATTCCCGGATGAGGCCTTTAACTTAAGACCGGTGCAGCGCTTGTGCGACAGTTTTTTTTGCCACAACCAGTCTGAAGAACCCGAACAAAAAGGCCACTCCATTCCAACGCCTTGGATTTAAGGGTTTGACCGACGCGACGCTGTGTCGTCTGTCACACTGACCAAAACGACTTGTGGCGACAGCGTTTTGACTGGGGACCATTCGGCTGGGGATGGCCGTCCGTCACCCCGTTGTCCCATCCCGCCCGATCCCCAGCAGTAGACGTTGCCGCCAAGCGTCAGGCCACAAACATGACCGCCTTGCCCGGCCGAAATCTGCCGGAATAGGCGCCATCCACTGATGCGCTGTGGTCGGGTAGAGCACGGCAGCCGCCGTTCCGTGCACCGGGAACGAAGCAGCGATGGCGAACTGCCCAGCTCGCCCGATCCGTTGGCCCCCCAACAGTAGCCAAGGCCGGTGTCGGCGATGCCACAGCTCTGCAGATCGCCGCTCGCAACCGCCACGAAGGTCAGGCCGCCGCTGACTTCCTGTGGAACCGTGCTGCCGATTGCCGTTCCATCGCCAATCGCGCCGGCCGAATTCGCCTCCCAGCAGAACGCCTGGTCGTCCTGGCTAATGCCGCACGTCGTGGTAGCTCCAACGGCGAGCGACTTGAACAACAGGAGCGACTGCACACGACTGGGCGTGAGCTGCGCCCGGACGATGTCCACGCCGCCAATATGGTTCACCCAGGTGGAGCCCCAGCAATACGCGGTGCCGCCGGATATTCGCGCGCAGGTCCGAAGGTCGCCCGCCGTTACCGACACGAAGCGCAGCGTGGTGTTGGCGGCGCCAGGCAGCGCGGACCCGGCCGTGCTGCTGCCCGTGCCGAGCTGACCAAGGTCATTGGCGCCCCAGCACAGCACGACGCCGTCTGTGCGCAGCCCGCAGGAATGACTCCGGCCCACGGCGACATCCGAAAAGAGTGCAGTCGATGCCACTGGAACGGGGGCTACACTCCGTGTCACTACCGGATCGCCCAACGCGCCCCGCGCGTTGTCGCCCCAGCAATAGATGCGGTCGTCGACGGCGAGCCCGCAGGTATGGACGCCACCAGCGGCAATCTTCTGGAACCGCAGTCCCCCGCTGACCGCGATTGGACGTGGATAACACGGAATCCTCCGGTCCTCCCGAGCGCAGACTACGCCGTCGTCATCGGCGCCCAGTTGACCGAATTCGTTGCTCCCCCAGCAATACGCGGCGCCGCTCGCCACCAGCCCGCAGGTGTGAACCGCTCCACTGGTCACGGCGAGGAAGTTGTCGCTCTCAGCCAATGAATCGTCCAGGGTCGCTACGCCCGAACGCGGCCGGAACGGCTGCTCGACGCACGCCGCGAGGAGTAGCGCCAGCCAGAGGAGTCGTCGCACCTCGCCCGCCAACTACTGGATGGAGAGCATCGCGCGCAGCGTGCGTCCGGGCTGCGGCAGGCCACACTGATCGTAGATCGCGGAATTGCCGGCATTGTCGAGTGCCAGCAGCGCGCGGAGACCGCGCACGGCACCGCGGCGCGATATCGACATGCGCCTCTCGAGCGCCACGTTGGCCTCGGTCTTGGCTGCCAGCGTCATGTCTGCGCCCGTGTCGGCGTTGAGACAGTACTGCGTGCCCGTGTACCTGGCATTCGCGAACGCTCGCACGCGCGACGGCAGCGGAACGCCGAGCTCGATCATGCCGCGGGATTCCGGATTGTTTTCCGCGTGACGTGATGGCTGGCCGGCCGCCGTCCGATCGGTGATGGAGATGCGCTGCAACAATGCGTCTCCGGTGATGGTCACGGAGCGGTCCCGGTCAATTCCGAATGCCACGCCGGCGAGAATCTCGGTGCCTGTACTGACGAGGCGGTCGCGATTCACGCGCTGGAATCGCCGATCCGGCGGCGGCAGCGTAATGCGGACCACGGCGTCCTCGAGCGCGTGATGAAACGCGTTGAGCTGCAGCGTGGCGTCGGGGATGGGCCCGAGCGAGCGATCCGCCGTAACCCCGGCCTCGAAGCCAAGGAGGGTCTCCGGCTTCAGGTCCGGGTTCGCCAAGAACCGGTTGAGCGCGCCGGAGTACAGCTCACGCAAAGACGGGAACCGCGCTCGCTGGCTGGCGCTCGCGTGCACGCGAAAGTCCTCGTTGACTTCATGCGTGACCCCGCCACGCCAGCCGACATGGTTGAACGACTCCTGGCCCGGAGTGCGTCCGCCCGTCCTGGGGGTGGCAGCTTGATCGTAGACCAGCCCGCCGGCAATCGTGGTCCTCGCGGTCAGTGGCAAATCGATCTCGGTGCCCGCACTCCACAACCGCTGCTGATAGTCGGCTACCGCGGCCGGCGGCAACGTCTCGGCGTAGCTGACGTTGGCCATGGTCACCGCGGTCTTGATGCGCGCGCTCCTGGGGAGCGAGTGGCTGAAGAGCGCACGGCTGGTCCAGGTCCGCTCGTTACCTCGCTCCTCCCCTGTCACGCTCTGGTACGTGCGATCGGAATAGCTCTGGATCTTCAACCGTCCGGTGTTGTATCCGCCGCCGAATTCGAGCGTTCCATAGCCGAACGGCGTGCGGAAACTCCCGGCATTCGCGGAAAGCGCCGCGAGCACACGCGAGTGAAACGGGTAGCGCCACAAGCGCGGCGCCGCGATGTGCTCTTCTGGAGGTACACCGCGTTCGGCATTGAAGCCCGAGACCGTGAGACCCAGGGAGCGACCCATGGCACCGCTCCACCTGGCCGAGCTGAACGCGTCAGTTTCGCGGAGGTCGCTGTTCGTGCGAAGGCCATTCACGGCGGTGGGATCGGGCGCGTCGTCGGGCAGCGAGAAGCCGTCGCGCTTGCGATGCGCCACGCCCGCTCGCAGCGAGAAGCGCCCGCCCAGCGCCCGCTCCATTTCTCGGCCGCCACCCAGGGAGGCCACGTACGCCGAGTTTTCGTCCACACCTACGCCACCCCAGATTCTCCCGGTCCCCAATTGCCCGAACGCGTTTTCGTGCGACACCTCGATGGTGCCACCGAGCGTATTGGGCCCGTTCAGCAACGACGACAATCCCCGGACGATCACCAGGCTCTGCGCACCGGTGATAGGCACCAGGGACGGGTCGGTGCGGTGATCGAAACCGAGCGTGATGGGAACCCCATCGAGCAACACCGCCGCCTGGCGTGAATCGGAACCCCGAATGGAAAGCTCCATCTCACCGCGCGAGTTCTGCCGAACGTGGACGAACGGTGACTCGCGCAGCGCTTCCTCCAGCAGTGGAGCAGGCGATGCCCGGAGCAATTCAGGCTTGATGACGACGGCACTCGCACCACCGGCAACCGTTGCCGCGCGTGTTTCGCTGACGGAGACGGCCTTCAGCTTCTGCGCAACCGAGTCGGTTCGGCTCGAGTCCGGCGACTGGGCACCGATCCGAGACCCGGACAACAGGAGGCCAGCGAGCACTATTGCGGGCCGAATCAGGTGACGCATCTATAGAAGGGCTGGGTTGCCGGGGAATGGTCCAGGTACAATAGACAAGATGCTTCTGATCACGCTGGGCGTGCTAGTCCAAACGGCTGCGGCCGCTCCGCCCGTAAACACGGCCATACTGCGCGATGCTCACAGTGCTCAGCGCCGATTTGAAGCCGTGCGCCGGTCCTATCTTCCTCGCAAGCCATCAGTGGCAATGTCAGGCTCGTGTGGCACGAGGATCGGCCGGTTTTGCTATTGGTACGACTCAACGGAGAACACCGCCACGCGGGACCACGCCAGGATCGTCGAAGCGCGCGAGGCGCTGCTGGCTGTTCTCGATTCCGCCTCCCTGCACCAGCCATCGGATGGATGGGTGGCGGGCCAGCGCGTGCGCTATCTAATAGAAGGTGGGCGCTGGCAGGACGCCGTTGGGGCGGCGCGCGCGTGTCAGGCCGACCGCTGGTGGTGCCTGGCGTTGGAGGGATTGGCGCAGCATGTGGGACAACGATATGTCGCCGCTGATTCCGTCTTT
>JANNJV010000213.1:0-3334 GCA_031395945.1 Gemmatimonadota bacterium
GTGCCGGCCTCCAGCAGGATGTTGTCCGGCTTCACGTCGCGATGCACGATGCCACGTCCATGCGCGTACGCGATCGCCCACGCCACCTCGCGGAGCAAGCGCGTCGCGTCCGCCGGCGGAAGGGGACCGCGCGTGTGCGAAGGCGTTCGCCGAGCGTCTCGCCCTCCACGTAGCTCATGACGAAGAAGACGAAGCCGCGCGCTTCGCTGACGCGATGGATCGGGACGATGTTCGGATGCGACAGTCCGGCCGCCGTACGGGCCTCGCGCAGAAACCGCTCGCGCGCTTCCGCTGTGTGGGCGAGGTGCGTCGGCAGGACCTTGATGGCGACGTCGCGATCGAGCTGCACATCGCGCGCGAGGTACACCACCCCCATACCGCCACGGCCGAGCTCGCGCTGGAGCGAATACTCACCGGCCAGGGCGGCCTGCAGTTCGAGGAACTCGGCGGAGGGATGGGTCACTCAGCGAGGTTCACGCTAGCATCGGACAATTCTCGCTTCGCCGATTTTCTGGCGAGCACCAGCGAACCGGCGGCGGAGACTGCGCTGAGTAGAGTGATGGAGCTGATCACCACGAGCGGCAGCAGCCACACATTTTTGGCATCCGGGCCTTGGTCCCCCGAAACAAACCAAAGCGAGCCTAGGAGGAGACCAGCAACCACCCCCCAGCCGCCGACCTTGGCAACCGACAGCTCCTCGAGTCTGCGACGCCTCGCGGCAATCCCGAGGACCGCGGAAAACATCACACCGGCAAGGAAGCCAGGGAGTGTCCCGACCACTATCCACGGTTCATCCATGGCTCCATCCCTATCCAGGATCATCCCTATCATCAATCCAACCGGCAGCCATACCACGGCCCAGGTCAGGCCCATCAAGAGTGCGGCGCGGATGCGTTTCAGCCACTTCTTCATTGCTGTCCACCGGCGTCGAGCAATTCGCGCTCCTTCGCCCTTCTAGCGAGCGCCAGCGAACCCGAAGCCGAGCCCGCGCACAGGAGAGCCGCAGGTGCGATGATCACGGCGGGTGCCCCGGTGGTCATCAGAAATGCGCCAACCACCACACCAGCCACTGCTCCCAGGGCGCCGAATCGGGCGAGCGACAACTCCTCGAAGCTGCGACGACGCGCTGCAATCCCGAACACGATTGAAAAAACTGCGCCGCCTATGAAACCAGCCATGCCGAGCACCTGCGGCCACATATCGAGGATCTCGCCGTTCCGGTCCACGAGCCCCTCCATGATGGCGCCACCAATGATTGCCCATCCGAGTGCCCAGATGAGGCCCATTCCCACCGCGCCTCGGATGCGCCTCAACAACTGCCGCATTGTGTCGTCGCTGGTTTGTCGTTGCGAAAAGTACTTTCTTCTGTAAAGTAACGGGTGCGCACCGAGCGTCAACCGACTTGACGCTCAGACTCAGTAGCGCAGCAACCGGTTCACTTTCACCACGAACGCGCGGTTCCTGAGCCCACGCACCGTTGTCGGCGGCGCAAGTGGATCGTCGGTGCTGCGCTCGTCCGTGTACACCAGGAACAGCTCACTTCCCGGCGCGTACTCCCAGCGGTACCGTACGTTGGTGCTCACCGCGCGATCCGCCGAGCTGTACTGTACCAGCGCGCTCGCGAACATCAGCGGCGTGAAGCCGTAGTCCACGCGCGTCCGCGCCAGCCGCGTGGTGAACGAGCCGGAGGGGCGCTCGACGCGCGAGATCGAGAGTGTCGGCTCCACCGACAAGTGTCGGGTGAACGACACGCGGCTCGGCGTCAGTCCGCTGCCGCCGATGATCAGGGTCCGGATGGTGCCGTCGTAGTACTCGCCCGCGCGGACGCCGACCAGTCCCGACACGCGACGCTGCGCGCCGAAGATGTACGACGCACCGACGTCGCTGAATGTGTAGCCACCAACCGGGATCGGCGCGGGCGATCCCGCCGGCGTGAATATTACCGGGAGAAAATCGTAAATCCGCGCCGCGTCGATTGAGACCTGGTCGCTGCTCTGGAACTCCGTGACGAACGCGACGCGCATCAGGCGCGTGTCCACCTGCCCCGCTCCGTTCTCGATGTACTCGCCCGACGCGTTCCACGTGAACTTGCGCACGGCCTTGATGTGCGCCGGCCGCGGGCTGAAGCGCAGCTCGCCGTATGAGCGGCGGAAATCGGTACGGCGCAGGAAGCCAACATCTGGCCTGAAGTTCGAGTCCACCTCGAGCCTTTCCGCGCGCGCGCCGTAGCGATCCGCGTTGTAGTCGAACCGCCCCTGCCAGCTCTGGTCGTTGCCGCTCAACCCGGCGCTGCTCGTGCGCGCCCAGTACGTCCCGACGGTAATGTCGCGCGTGAGCCCGAACGAACCGTCCACGCCATAGGCCTGGTTCGAGCCCGTGCCGCTCGCGCCGAGCGAGCGGTTGGTGGCCATGACACCGACCGCGCTGCGCCGAAGAACGTCCCGCTTGAGCCGCACCACGGTGAAGTTGGTGGGGTCCGTGGCCGACACGGCTTCGTCGCCCGCCTGGATGTTCATCAGCCCGATCGCCCACGGTCCCATCTTTCCGGTGATCCGGCCGCCGGCGTCGATCGGGATGACGCGCCCGCGATCGAGGCCGATGCGGCGCGAGTAGAAGAGGTAGGGCGTGTCGCTGGCGTCGGTGCTGGTGACGCCCAGGCCGCCGCGCGCGAAGTCGAAGATGCCCCGACCCTCGAGGAAGAAATCGCGTTTCTCCGGAAAGAAGAGACTGAAGCGCGTGAGGTTCACCTGCTGCTCGTCGATCTCCACCTGGGCGAAGTCGGTATTCGCCGTGAAGTCGAAGGTCAGGTTTGGCGTGAGGTGGTACTTGAGGTCACCGCCGACGTCGCCGCCAACCTCGTCGCGGATGGGCGGTGTGCGTAGTCGATCGGTGGTGATCTGCGAGAGCACATAGGGCTTGAGCTCCAGGTTGCGGCCGGCCGGCGGCAGGTCGAGTCCCACCAGCGTTCCAGAGGCGGAGATGCGGTTCAGCGCCTGCGGCCCCGCGAGGATCTGCGGCACCTTCGTCAGGTATGCCCATTCGTTTTTGCGCCGCACCGAGCGCCGGATCTGGACGCCCCATGTCTGGTTGTCTCCCGGGCGATAGCGGAGCGACTTGAGCGGGATTGCCATCTCGACGGTCCAACCGCCGTCGAAGCGGCCGGTCTTCGACGTCCAGACCGGGTTCCAATCGGTGTTCGACGCCCCCTCGTCCACCACGGAATAGTCGGCACGTGCGCCGAGCGGATTGGTGTAGAACGCGAAGCCGCTGCGGCGGTCGAAGAAGGTGTCGAACATGACGCCGATGTGGTCGTTGTTCCGCAGGCCGCCCGTGT
>JANNJV010000269.1:0-3613 GCA_031395945.1 Gemmatimonadota bacterium
GACTTCACCCACAGGCCCGCCGCCTACGGGAGCGACGAAGCGGAAGCGGCCGTCGCCGATGGGCTCGAGCGTGATGACGTTGTCCAGATTCGCGGCGTTCGGCGAGACCAGGACCAGGCGCTCGTTCAACAGCACCACCTGTGTGTCGCCACCTCGACCGCGATAATAGCCCGCGAACCGCGCCCACGAAGGATCCCACGCAAGCGTCTTCGGCTTTTGCGCCGTTACCTTCGCCACCGCGTTGCCCACGGTAGTCATGAGTTGCCGCGCGATGTCGTTGGGATTGGAGTCGTTGGTGTTCGTCAGGACGATGACCCCCACCCTATTCTCGAGATCGATGGATGTCTGCGTCGTGTACCCCGGATACCCTCCGCCGTGGCCGATATAGGTCTTGTCCCCCACGCGACTGACGGCGAATCCGATGGCGTTGCCTTGCGTCCAGATGTTCTCCAGCGATCGAACACGATGCATTTCCCGCATCGAGCCGGTGCCAAGGATCTGACGCCCTCCCCTCGGCCCTGTTCGGAACTGCGCCGAGACGAATTTCGCCATGTCGGGAACCGTTGACGTGATGCCTGTGGCCGCCGCCATGCCGCGGGCATCGGTGAACGGCAGCACCTCGCGCGTGTTGTCCGGCATGCGCCGTCCGTACCCGACCGCGAGACCATCCACGTTCTGGTCGACGCTCGACGAGGCCATGCCAAGCGGCAAAAAGATGTTGCGCTGCACGTAGTCGGCCCACCGCTCTCCACTCACCTGCTCTATCACCATGCCCGCGACGGTGTACGCCAGGTTCGAATACTTCCACCGAACCTGCGGCGCGAAGGCCGCCTGCCGTTCGGTGATGGAGTTGCGGATCTGCTCCGCCGTGGGAAACTCGAGCGTCGTCCAGTGAGCGCCTGCTTCGCGCGGCAGCCCCGACGCGTGCGTGAGCAATTGCTCGATGGTGACCGGTCCGTCGTCCTCCGCGGCCGGCTTCACCTTGAACCACGGGAGGTACTTCGAGACCGGATCGTCGAGCCGGAGCTTGTTCTGCTCGCGAAGCTGCATGATCGCCGTCGCGGTGAACAGTTTGCTGTGCGACGCCATGCGGAACTTGGTCTCCGGCGTCATGGGCTTCTTCGCCTTCGTGTCCGCGTACCCGAAGCCCTTCACCCACACCAGCGAATCACCGGCGACCACCCCCACCACGATGCCGGGCAGGTCGCGGTAGAGGATCTGTCCCTCGAGCCACGCCGAGAAAAGCCGCTGCGCGCCGAGCACGTCGGGGTTGCTGGCGACATTGGCCGGCTGCGCGTAGGCGGCCGTCGCCAACAGGCTGGTGAACGTGACGAGACGGACGTGCGAGGCGATTCGGAGCATGCGGTCCTCTGATGGGGTCCGCCGATTATGGAATACAGCCCGCCGAGCAGCAAGGAGCATCAGACGGCGCTGCCTGGGTGGCGCATGCAGAACTCCATGTGCCAATGCATATTGGCACACGCCCTCCCCCGGAGATATGCACCACCTCAAACACTCGGCGCTCGTCATCACCCTGCTCGTCGCAGCCTGCGGTCGCGCGCCCACGTACGACCTTGTCGTGAATAACGGACACGTCATGGATCCGGAGTCCGGACTCGACGCGGTGCGCCACGTGGGCGTTCGCGACGGACGCATAGCCGCCGTCTCCAGCTCGCCGCTCGCCGGCACGCGAGTGATCGACGCCGCCGGCCTGGTGGTCGCCCCGGGGTTCGTCGACCTGCACGAGCACGGACAGCAGGAAGAGTCGTATTCGCTCATGGTGCGCGACGGCGTCACCTCGGCGTTCGAATTGGAGGTCGGCACCGCCGACGTGGGCAAGTGGTACACCGTGCGCGACGGCGGTCAGATCGTGAATTACGGCGTGAGCGTAGGCCACATTCCAGCGCGCATGAAAGTATTGGGTGACCCGAGCACGGCCCTTCTGCCCGCCGGGATTGGTGGAAGCGGCTCGGCGACCGATGCGCAGCTCGCGGAGATGGAGGCCATCCTGCAGAAGGGACTCGCCGAAGGCGCCGTGGCGGTTGGTTTCGGCAGCGCCTATACGCCCGGGGCCACGATGGCGGAGATCGAGCGCATGATGCGCGTGGCAGCCCAGCGTGGAGCGTCGGCCCACATCCATATGAGGAACGGCGTCGCGGGGCTGGACTCCACCATCGCGGCCGCGGCTGCCGCGAAAGCAAAGCTGCACGTGGTGCACGTGAACTCGAGCGGCGATACCAACCTTGTGGCGTTCCTCTCTCGCATAAGGGCTGCACAGGATCGCGGACAGGACGTGACCACCGAGGCGTATCCGTACGGCGCGGGGATGACGGAGATCCAGTCCGCGTTGTTCGACGACTGGAAGACGTGGCCCGACTCGCGCTTTGCGCTGCACCAGCTGGTATCCACAGGCCAGCGGCTCAGCCGCAAAACCTTCGAGGAAGCGCGCGAGAAGGGCGGCACCGTGATCATCCACGGGCGCAGCGAAGAACAGACGCGCACCGCCGTCGTGAGTAAGCTCTCCATGATCGCGAGCGACGGCTTCATCGAGCGCGGCAAAGGGCACCCGCGCACGTCGGGCTCGTACTCGAAGGTGCTTGGCAAGTACGTGCGCGACGAGAAGGCGCTGTCCCTGATGGACGCGCTCCGCAAGATGACCCTGGCCCCGGCGCAGCGACTCGAGGCGCGAGTGCCCGCCATGGCGTCGAAAGGCCGCGTGCGCGTCGGTGCCGATGCGGATCTCACCATCTTCGATCCCGCCGCGGTCGCCGACCGTTCGACGTATGAAGATGCGACGATCCCGGCGGCCGGTATTCCCTATGTGATCGTGATGGGTCAGGTCGTGGTGGACAGCGGCCGCGTCACGACCGCGCGGCCGGGTCGCGCCATCCGGGCGCCGAAACCTTGACTACGTTTTCGGCCAGGCCCCAGGGCATGCATCGACGACAAAGGTTGAAAGGATCACCTTTGTCGCGAGTGCTCGTTTGTTCCGAGCACGAACTGCAGACTCCACTTCCCTACCGGGCCGCTCTCGACCACGCGCATTCCCGCTCCGCTGACCAGTTCCTCGATGACGCGCGGGTCTACGTGCCCGTGCCGATGAAAGTGCATCAGCGGCCCCTTGCCGTTGCGCGCACCCGCAAAGTCGACAACTAGCAACCGTCCGCCCGGCTTCAGCACGCGCTTCATCTCGCCAATCGCGTGTGGACGTACGGTTCGCGGCAGGTGATGCAGCATCGCTGTGCTCAGCACGACGTCGAACCGTCCATCCGGAAATGGAAGCGACTCGGCGACTGCGTTCTCGAAACTCACCTCGGCGTCCGCCTTCCTGGCCTTGCTGCTGGCCCGGGCGATCATGGCCGGCGACGCGTCCACGCCGTGCACTGTCCCTGTCGGACCTACCTGACGCTTCGCGACAATCGCCAGCGTCCCCGTGCCGCAACCGACGTCCAACACCGACTCGCCAGACGTGAGTCGCGCGGGGGCGAGCAACTTCTCGCGAAAGCTGCGTTCCCTACCGAGTGTCAACAGCCAGATCAGCAGATCGTAACGGGCAGCCCAATTGACGATGCCGCGGTTGCTCGAAGGCATCCATCAATCAACATCAACTCCT
>JANNJV010000290.1:0-1528 GCA_031395945.1 Gemmatimonadota bacterium
GGATGCCGTCCCGCTGGGGACTGCGCGACTCACGCCACACATTTCACAACGGCAAGCAGCGGAAATCTTGGGAATAATAAGAGCCTATCCCACAAGGTGGCGCCAGATGAGGAGTGTTGCCGCAAAGTGGACGAGCGCGAGGTAGTTCTGCGGTTTCTTTTCCCAGCGAATGAGCAGCTTGCGGCAGCGGTTGAACCACGACGTGGTGCGCTCGACGACCCAGCGTCGTGCGCGCGTCCCACGGCGACACGCCCGACGCTCTTCGCCACGACGCCGAATGTGCGGCCGATACCGCCGGCGACGCACGGCGCGCTCGGCATCGGCGTAGTCGTAGCCTTTGTCGAGACACAGATGCTGCACGCGGTGCCCGGGCGCGCGCCGAATCCGGGCATCGAGCAGGGCCGCGATCGCGGTCTTGTCATGCGCATTCGCGGCAGTGAGGACAATGGCGATCGGCAGCCCACCGCCGTCGGTGAGATGATGGCGCTTGGTGCCGGTCTTGGCGCGGTCGGTGGGGTTGGGCCCGGTTTTTTTCCCCACCCAACGGGGCTTTGTGCAATGACGCGTCCGCTGACTGCCACGTCCACGCAAGCCCCACGTCGTTGTCGTACGCCTGCAGGATGCGGCGCCACATCGCTTCCCAACAGCCCTCTTCGACCCAGCGCTGGAACCGCCGATGGACCGTCGAGCCTGACCCATACTCGCGCGGCATCGCCTTCCACTGGGCGCCCGTCCGCAGGATGTAGAGCACGCCGTCGAGGATCCGCCGCGGCGGCGTCCACGGCCGTCCGCCAGTCGGCCGAAACTCTTCGATCGGCAGCAGCGGCGCGATCCGCTTCCACAGCTCGTCCGGCACCTTCCAAATCGTGGGCGCCCGTCGGCGTCCCCGTCGCGTCGTTCGCCCCATCGCCACCCCTCCACCACGCCGCCCCTGGCGGCATCCGAGGGCACGGTACTACAGATCAAGGGGCGCTCCGAGGCTCGCGTCACTTATGGGATAGGCTCTTAGTCCGCTGCAGAACGATCCCCGATCAGGATCGGACTGAAACGGATGGCATCAATGAAATACCGGTGCTCCTGAGGCCACAGAACGATCGTCTCGCCGTCGCGCCTCTTATCCTGGCCCTCGTTCGAATCCGAGCATCCGCCCCGTGACCAGCGGCTGGAGCGTCGTAAGGGCCTCCGCGTCGAGGGCGGCCCAGGCCGCGCAGAGCTCGCGCCACACCCGCACCTGGAACGTCTTCACGACGGCACGAAAGGGCTTCCCGAGGAGTGTCCCGTCGTAGAGCGCGCGGCCGCGGTCGAACGCCGGCTCGTTGAACAGCGTCTCGCCGCGCGCGCATGCGGCCTCGTAGGCGCGCGCGTTCTGCTGCATCAGCGGCACGAACGTGCGGGTGATCACCGCGACGAGACCGGCGAGCTCGGGGGCGAGACGCGGCGTGCCGCGCGTGCCGGCGTGGCGACGGTCGCGAATGGCCTGCAGCCACGCAAACGTGGTGGGGGCGCGGCGGCGAATGTCGTCCGCGGC
>JANNJV010000300.1:0-6530 GCA_031395945.1 Gemmatimonadota bacterium
GTGCTTCCGGGGCGGGAGGGCAGCACGTGAACAAGACGAGCTCGGCCGTGCGCCTCACGCACATCCCGACGGGGATCGCCGTGGCGTCGCAGCAGGAGCGCTCGCAGCACAAGAACATCCAGACCGCGATGAAGATGCTGAAGAACCGGCTCTACAATCTCGAGGCGGAGAAGCAGGCGAAGAAAAAGGCGGAGATGGACTCGAACAAGTCTGACGTGACCTTCGGCAGTCAAATCCGGAGTTACGTGTTTCAGCCGTACACCATGGTGAACGATCATCGCACTGAACTAAAAATTCCTGACGTGCAACGCGTGATGGACGGCGACATCGATCCGTTCATCGAGGCGTATCTGAAGCGGCAGACAACGGCGGCCGCGTGACCGACGAGCGTGAAGCCCCCGGCGCGGACCTCAACTTCGTCCAGAAGGCGCGCCGAGAGAAGCTCGATCAATTGATCGCCCGTGGCATCGTCCCGTATGGCTACCGGTTCGAGCGTTCGCATGCGGCCGGGCACGCGGTCGCGGCGCTTCCGGAGGGACTGGAGGAAGGCCCCGCGGTGCAAATTGCGGGGAGGATTGTCGCGTGGCGTGGCCATGGCAAAACGGCGTTCGCGCATCTGGCGGATGAGAGCGGACGCATCCAGCTGTACTTCAAGCGCGATCAGTTGGGCGAGGACGTATTCGCGGTGCTCGAGCTCCTGGACGTCGGTGACATCATTGGAGCGCACGGACCGCTGTTCCGGACGCGGACAGGTGAGGTGACCGTGCGCGTGGACCGGTTCGAGCTCCTGGCAAAGTCGCTGCGTCCATTGCCGTTCGGGAAGGAAGAGGTTGTGGATGGCAAGACAGTGCGGCATTCCGGGTTCGCGGATCCGGAGCAACGGTATCGCCAGCGTTATGCCGACCTGGCCGTGCATCCGGAAGTCCGCACGTTGTTTCGCGGTCGCTCGCGGATGATCTCGGCGCTGCGGCATATGCTGGATGCGACGGGATTTCTCGAGGTCGAGACGCCGGTGCTGCAACCGCAATATGGCGGTGCCGCGGCGCGTCCATTCGTGACGCATCATCGCGCGCTGGACATGCCGCTGTATCTGCGCATCGCCGACGAGCTGTATCTCAAGCGTCTGATCGTGGGCGGTTTCGACCGGGTGTACGAGATCGGGCACGATTTCCGGAACGAGGGTATTGATCGTACGCACAATCCCGAGTTCACCATGTTGGAGTTCTATCAGGCCTACGCCGACTACGAAGACATGATGGCTGCCGTCGAAGCGCTGATCGTCGGCGCCGCCAAGGCCATCGCGGTGGACCCGGCACTGGCGGAGCGGGTTCCGGTGCTGACGCCGCCGTTCAAGCGTGTCCAGTGGACCGCGTCCCTCAATGCCGCGATTGGTGCCGATGCGCTCGCGCAGAGCGATGCGTGGCTGCGCGACGCGGCCAGCGGTCATGGCGTCGCGAACGTCGAGGCGCTGAGCCGAGCGAAGCTGCTGGACGAAATCTTCCAGTCCGTGGTAGAGCGTCGATTGCAGGAGCCCACTTTCGTCGTGGATTATCCGGTAGAGCTGTCGCCGCTGGCCAAGCCGAAGCGCGGCAATGCCGCGCTCACCGAGCGGTTCGAGCTGTTCGCGAACGGAAAGGAAGTGGCGAATGCGTTCAGCGAGCTCAACGATCCGCTCGATCAGCGGCGACGGCTGGAGACCCAGGCAACGATGCGTGCCGCGGGCGACGAAGAGGCCGTCGGCGTCGACGAGGACTACTTGCGCGCCATGGAATACGGGATGCCACCCGCGGGCGGGGTCGGCATGGGTATAGACCGGTTGTTCATGTACCTGACACAGACCGCGAATATTCGCGACGTCATCCTGTTCCCGACGCTGCGTCCCGAATGACGCGCCTCGAGCTGCACATCGCGTGGCGCTATCTCCGCAGTCGCCGGGGCTCCAAGCTGCTGTCCCTCATCAGCGTGATTGCGATAGGCGGCGTGATCGTCGGCGTCAGCGCTCTGATCCTGATCATCGGCGTCATGAACGGGCTGCAGAAGGACCTGCGCGACAAGATCCTCATTGGGAGTCCCGATCTTCGCGTTCTGACATACGGGGAAGAGTTGTCGATGGCAGGGTGGGACACGGTGGTGCAGGCGGCAACACGCATTCCCGGCGTCGCAGCGGCCGCCCCGTTCGTGGCCACCCAGGCCGGCATTAGTAAAGGGACCAGCAGTTACGCCGAAGGCACGTACGTGATGGGCATCGTGCCGTCGGCGCGTGGGGTGCAGGAAGTGACTTCGATTCGGCGGACGGCGACGGGCGGCGATTTTTCGTTCCGCGACGCGCACGGCGGCACCAACGGCGTGGTATTGGGCAGCCGGCTCGCGCAGCGTCTGAACGTCATCGTCGCCGACACCGTGACGCTCATGTCCCTGGCGGCGGCGAAGATCAGCCCGGTGACGGGAATGCCGACGCCGAACATCCGTCGCTACGAGGTCACCGGGATCTTCGAGACGGGGATGTACGAGTACGACAACGCATACGTCATCATGTCGCTCTCCAACGCGCAGCAGTTGGCGCAGCTCGGCGAGTCCGTCACCGGCGTCGAGGTAAAGACAACGGATCGCTGGCAGGCGCCGCGCATCGCGCGGGCGCTGGCGGACTCGCTGGGATTTCCGTATCGCACCGAAGACTGGCAGCAGCAGAACTCTTCGCTATTTCAGGCGCTCAAGCTCGAAAAACTGGGTATGACGGTGATTCTGCTGCTCATCGTCCTCGTCGCCGCGTTCAACATCGTCAGCACGTTGACCATGGTCGTGACGGACAAGACGCGAGAGATCGGAATTCTCAAGACGATGGGAATGTCGGCGCGGTCGATCCGCAACATTTTCTTCACGCAAGGCATCGTGATTGGGCTCGTGGGCACGCTCACGGGTCTGATGATCGGTCTGGTTGGCGCCATCGCGCTGGATCGGTACCGGCTGATCCCGCTGGACCCGGCCGTCTATTTCATCGATCACCTGCCGATCGAGACGCGCCCCCTGGATATCGTTTTGATCGTCGTGGCGAGCCTCTGTATCGCGGCGTTGGCGACACTGTATCCGGCGCGCCAGGCGGCGCGGCTGTATCCGGTCGAGGCGATTCGACACGAATGACGGTGCTGGAAGCGGTTGACCTGGCAAAGACGTTCGTTGGTGGCGACGGCGGGCTACTGACCGTGCTCGACGGTGTCTCGCTGCAAGTCCGAAAGGGAGAGATGGTCGCCATTGTCGGGTCGAGCGGGGCAGGGAAGAGCACGCTTCTCCACGTGCTGGGAGCGCTCGACCGGCCAACGCGCGGCCACGTAACCATCGACGGGGTCGCCCTCGAGGGGCCGGACGACGATGCACTCGCCAGGCTGCGCAACCGCAAGGTGGGCTTCGTGTTCCAGTTCCATCACTTGTTGCGGGAATTCAGCGCGCTCGAAAACGTGATCATCCCGATGCGCATCGCGGGGTGGGATTCGGCGACGGCCGAGAAACGCGCCACTACACTCCTGGACCGCGTGGGGCTGAGAGGCCGCATGTCGCACCGCCCCACGCAGTTGTCCGGGGGCGAACAGCAGCGCACGGCCGTGGCGCGTGCCTTGGCGGTGGAGCCGGCGATCCTCCTGGCGGATGAGCCTTCGGGGAACCTGGATCATGCCAATGCCGAGCGTCTCCACCTGCTGTTCGACGAGCTATCGCGGGACCTCGACATCGCGATGGTGATTGTGACTCACAATCGCGCGCTTGCGTCGCGCGCGGATCGCGTCATGCTTCTGGAGGACGGCAAGCTGGTGGAAGTCACGAATGGCGAGGCACCCTGATGCTGTGCGACAATTGCGGCGAGCGTGATGCGGCGGTGCATCTCACCACCATCGTGAACAACGAGGTGAAGCAGCAGCATCTCTGTGAGCGGTGCGCGGCGGAGCGGGGCGTGGAGACGACAGTCGCCACGCCGAAACACCCGCTGGGCGATTTTCTGCACGCCGTCCAGCAGCAGCTCGCGACGCCCACGACGGAGAACGGGCGCTGCACGTTCTGCGGCGCCACGATGAGTGATTTCCGCTCCACGGGCCGTTGGGGCTGTGCGCGCTGCTACTCGACGTTTGAGGTGAGCATGCGTGAGTTGCTTCGGCGCGTGCATGGCAACTCGAAGCATGGGGGGCACGTGTATCAGGCGCCGCAACCGGAGCTCGACGAGAAGGCGACCATCCTTGGCGAGTTGAAGGAGCGATTGCGGCGAGCCATCGAGACGGAGCAATTCGAGGTCGCGGCCGATCTGCGGGATCGCATCAAGGTGATGGAATGATCGATCTCACCCTGCTTCCGGATGGCGGCGTGCGCTGGCTGGACGCCTCGGGGCCCCACGGCGACATCGTGTTGTCCACCCGCGTCAGGCTGGCGCGCAACATTGAAGGTTTCGCGTTCACCGGTCGCGCCAGAGACGGCGAGCGCCTGCGTGTGCTGGCGCAAGTGCGCGGGGCGCTGCCGGGCATCGACGGAATGTCTGACAGCGTGCTGTTCAGGGTGGACGAACTGCAGCCGGTAGACCGGGCGTTGCTGCACGAGCGGCATCTGGTGAGCAAGGAGCTCGCGGGTCTCGACGCGCAGCATCCGTTGCGTACGGGCGCGGCCGTGTTCCTGGGGGACAAGCTGGGCGTAATGGTCAACGAAGAGGACCATTTGCGCCTCCAGGCGCTCCAATCCGGGTTTGCCTTGCAGCAGGCGTACGCGACGATCGAGAAGCTGGACCGCGACCTCGGCAGCCGGGTTCCGTACTCCTATCATCAGGAGTTCGGATACCTCACGGCGTGTCCAACGAATGTTGGCACCGGTCTTCGCGCCTCGGTGCTCATCCATCTGCCAGGTCTGGTGCTCACGAAGGAGATCGGGAAAGTTCTGGCAGGACTGCAGCAGATGGGCCTCACCTATCGCGGCCTGTATGGCGAGGGCAGCGAGGTCGTGGGCAACTTCTTCCAGATATCGAATCAGACCACCCTGGGGAGCGCTGAGGAGGAGTTGATGGACAAACTGCTCCGGGTGGTAGCGCACGTGATCGAGCGTGAAGAGGAAGCAAGAAAAGTATTGCTCCGCGACGCTGGCTATATTATTGAAGACAAGCTCTGGCGCGCATACGGTACGCTGAGGTACGCGCGCAGCCTCACGTTCGACGAGGCGATGAATTATCTGAGCGGTGTCCGTCTCGCGGTCGGGCTGAAACTGATCGACGGCCTGAGTGTATATACCCTCAACAAGCTCCTGATCTTCTCGCAAGCGGCACACCTGGCATATGCCGAGGGGCGCACGCTTTCGGAGGGCGATACCAACCTGGCGCGCGCACGCTATGTGCGTACCACCCTGGAAAAGGAGTCGGGTTCGGTCGGGTAACTCCATGGCGATCCCGAACTTGAGGGCATCATGAACGGCTACAACTTCACGGAGCGGGTCCGGAAAGTTCTCGCGATGGCGCGGGAGGAAGCTGCCCGCCTGCATCACGAATACGTCGGGACGGAGCACATTCTGCTCGGCCTCATCCGAGAGGGTGAGGGCGTAGCGGCTACCGTTCTGCAAAACCTCAACGTCGAGCTGGACGAGATCCAGCAGAAGATCGAAGAGACGGTCAAGAAGGGGAAAGCAGCTCAGGCGACCGGTCCCGATCTCCCGTATACATCGCGCGCCAAGAAGGTCCTGGAGTTGGCGATGTCCGAAGCGCGCGAGCTGGGGCACAGCTATGTCGGAACGGAGCACCTGCTGCTCGGCCTGCTACGCGAGGAGAAGGGAATCGCGGCCCAGGTTCTCACCGACGCCGGCGTCAATCTCGAGGCTGCGCGCTCTGAGACACTGCGGATCCTCGGCACCGACGTACAGGCGCAATCCGGCGGAGCACAGCAGCCGGCCGGCGCGCCGCCTGCGGCGCCACAAAAGGGTGAGAAGAAGTCCAAGACGCCAGCGTTGGATCACTTCTGCCGTGATCTAACGCAGTTGGCGGGCGAGGGTCAGCTGGATCCCACCATCGGCCGCGCCAAGGAAATCGAGCGCGTGATGGAAGTGCTGACGCGCCGCAAGAAGAACAATCCCGTGCTGATCGGCGAGCCGGGCGTAGGCAAGACGGCCATCGTAGAAGGGCTGGCGCAGCTCATCGCCAACGGCGAATGCCCGGAGTCGCTGCGCGATCATCGCGTGCTTTCCCTGGACATGGCCGCCGTCATCGCGGGCACCAAATATCGCGGTCAGTTCGAGGAGCGGCTGAAAGCCGTCATGAACGAGATCGCGCAGAACAAGAACATCATTCTGTTCATCGACGAGCTGCACACGCTGGTCGGCGCGGGCGCGGCGGAAGGCGCCATCGACGCGAGCAACATGCTGAAGCCGGCGCTGGCCCGCGGAGAACTCCAGTGTGTCGGCGCGAGCACGCTGAACGAGTATCGCAAGTACATCGAGAAGGACGGCGCGCTGGAGCGGCGTTTCCAGACGGTGATCGTGGATCCGCCATCGATCGACGAAACGGTGGAGATCCTGAAGGG
>JANNJV010000305.1:0-3577 GCA_031395945.1 Gemmatimonadota bacterium
GCCTCCTCCCCCTCCTCCTCCCGTAGGGTCTCCCTTCGCACCGAGCTTCTGTTTACGCTCGCGTTGCTCACCGCCGCCGCCCTGGCCCTCGGTGTGTCGAGTGTTGTGCTCCTGTATGGCGTGCTCGATCCACGCTACGCGGCGGTCTACATCAGTATTCTCGTCGCCGCCGACGTCTGCGTGCTCGTGGGCTTTGTGGCCTACCAGGTGGAACGCGTGGTGATCCGGCCCGTGCGGGAAACAGTGGCCACCATGGAGGCGATCGCGTCGGGTGATCTCCAGCGGCGCGTGATGCCCGGTGAATCGCTCGAGATGAACAACCTCGCCACGAGCGTCAATCGCATGACGGACCGACTCATGGAGGAACGTGCCCATCTGGTGCGCGTCGAGAAGATGGCGAGCGTCGGACGCCTGGCGGCTGGCATTGCGCATGAGGTGGGGAATCCGCTGGGTGCGATCAACGGATATGCCCATCTGCTTCGCAGCGCACCGTTGCACAGCGAACAGTCCCGGGATGCGCTGGACGGCCTGGAGCGCGAAGTAGGGCGCATCGACCGCATCGTGCGCGGCCTGCTGGACTACGCGCGATCCAAGCCGCGCACCCCGAGTGAGGTTGACCTCAACGCCGTCGCCCGTGCCATTGTCGAGCTCCTGGGCACCCAGGGGGCGCTCAGGCAAATACAACTCGAGCTTCGTGTCGCCTCGGAACCGCTCCTGGTCATTGGTGATCGGCATGACCTGGAGCAGGCGTTCGTGAACCTTCTATTGAATGCCATCGACGCCATGAACGGCAAAGGGTCGCTCTCGATCATCCTGCGCCGCACGGACCGGGCGGAACTCATCGTCGGAGCGCGACGCGGCTCGGACGGCGGAGCTCGGCCGCTCAACCCGCCTGGCGCGCGCGCCATGCGATGGCTGGAGACGAGTTCGGCCCACAGCTTTGCCATGATCGCGATTACGGACTCCGGACCGGGAATCCCGCCCGAAGATGCCGAGCGAGTCTTCGAGCCGTTCTACACGACCAAGGAGCCGGGGAAGGGCACCGGTCTCGGGCTTGCGATCGTAGCCAGAGCGGTGGACAACTCCGCCGGCACCATCTGGGTGTCACGATCGCGCGAAGGCGGGGCGGCGTTTCGCATGTTGTTCCCCGTGCGGCCCGCCGAGCCCCGCGCCCGGTCCCGCGGTCCGCGGCCACCGGTTCCCGTCGTCGTTCGATCGTGAATATCCTGATCGTGGACGACGAGCTTGGGCTGCGACACACGCTCACGCTCATCCTGGGCAACGAAGGCCATGAGACCCGTGCCGCGGCGAACGGCGACGCGGCGCTGACGATGCTCGCGGAGCGTGACGCCGACCTGATCCTGTGCGATGTACGCATGCCCGGCATGGATGGCCTCACCTTCCTCGACCGATATCGGGAGTCGTCCGCGCATGCGCTGGTCATCATGATGAGCGCCTATGGGGACGACGATGACGCGCTCGGCGCGATCAAGCGCGGCGCCTACGACTTCATTCAAAAGCCCTTCCGGGCAGACCAGGTGCTCCTCATCGTGCGAAAAGCCATCGAGCGCGAAGGGTTGCGTCGGCAGGTGATCGAGCTGCACGAGGAACTCGCGGCGCTGCGCGCTCCGCACGGGATCGTCGGGCACAGCGACGCGCTGCAGCAGGCCATCGCCGTCGCGCGGAAAGTTGCCAAGCACCCCAGCACCGTGCTGATCACGGGCGAGAGCGGATCCGGGAAAGAACTGGTGGCCAGGCTGATTCACGAATCCGGGCCGCGCGCGGCTGCGCCGTTCGTTGCCGTGAACTGTGGTGCCATCCCGGAGCAATTGCTCGAGAGCGAACTGTTCGGCCACGCCCGCGGCTCGTTCACCGGAGCGGTGGAGGATCGCCGCGGTCTGTTCGAGGAAGCAGACGGTGGGACGCTGTTCCTGGATGAGATTGGGGAGCTGCCGGTGGCGTTGCAGGTAAAGTTGCTGCGCGCGCTACAGGAAGGCGAAATCCGCCCCGTGGGGGACAACACGTCGCGGCCCGTGAATGTCCGTGTCATCACGGCGACGTCGCGCGACCTCGAAGCGGAGGTCCGTGCGGGCCGCTTTCGGGCGGACTTGTTCTACCGCGTCAACGTGGTGCGCATCCAGTTGCCGCCGCTGCGCGATCGCCGCGAAGACATCCCGGAGCTCGTGCGTCATTTTGTAGCGGTCTTCAACACGCGCCTGGCCCTGGCAGTCACGGGCGCGACGCCGGCAGCCATGCGATCGCTCATGGACTATGCATGGCCTGGCAACGTGCGCGAACTCGAGAACGTGATCGAGCGGGCCATGGTGCTCGCGGAGGCCAACGTCCTGGACGCCGAACACCTGCCGCACTCGGTGCGAACGCCCGGAAGCTCGCTCGCGACCACCGACGACGATATCGATCTTTCCGTGAAGCGGCGCACGGACGCGCTGGAGCGCACGCTCATCGAGCGAGCGCTGCGCCAGACCGGCGGCAACCGTACGCGCGCGGCACGGTTGTTGGATCTCTCCCACCGAGCGCTGTTGTACAAGATCAAGGAGTACGGATTGGAGTAGCGCTGCCCGCAAGAATTCGATGATGGGATTCGCCCGGCACGCGGCATCCTGCGCGCATGCGACACGGTTTTACGCTCATCGAAACGCTGGTGGCGCTGGTGCTCTTCCAGTTCGGCATGCTCGCAGTGACGGCGGCCGCGGCGGTCGCGGCGCGCGATCTCGCCACCGCACATCGGATCGTTCGAGCGCAGACCGCCGCCCGCGAGCGCCTCGAGCTACTGCGGGCGGTGGAGTGCCCGGACATTGCGGCGGGAACTCAGCAATCCGCCGGCCTCGTCGAGCACTGGGCCGTCGAGTCACTGGGGGCGCATCGAGTCCTGCGTGACAGTGTGGCGTTCGTCCTTTCGCGCGGCCGCCAGGGACATGTAGTGCTGCGCGCATACACGCTGTGTCCATGAGACGCGGATGGACGCTTCACGAGATGCTCATTTCCATGTGCGTGCTGAGTGGAGTCATCGCGCTTGCGGCTCACATGGCCACCGAGCAACTGCGATTCTTTCGCGGAGTCGGCGACGCAGCGGGCGTGAGAGGACAGGTCGGGCAGGCCAGTGCGATCGTCGCCAGCGTTCTCTGGTCCGTTTCCCCCCGGGCCGGTGACATCGTGGTCGCGCAGGACTCGGCGCTCGAGATACGAATGGTCACTGGTACTGCGGTGGTGTGCGCCAGTGACCCTGGGCGGTTGACCATCCCGGCGCCGGTCACCGCTCGCGGCAACGCGCTGTCGGCATTCGTCGAGACGCCGGAGGCCGGCGATCGTGTCTGGATGCTTTTCGACGATTCCCTTGGCACCTCCTGGCTGGCTTTCCGGGTCGCGGGCTCGGCAACGGCGGGAGGCAATTGTCCCACTTTCCCGCAAGTGACGGCGACGTGGACCCTCTCGCTCCAGGAACCGGTCGTGGCGCCAGTGGGCGCACCGCTCCGCTTCGCGCGGCCATTCCGCCTCAGCCTGTATCGCGGTTCCGATAATCGCTGGTATCTGGGCGCCAAGGACTGGAACGGCGAAT
>JANNJV010000393.1:0-2686 GCA_031395945.1 Gemmatimonadota bacterium
GCGGATACCGAAGCAGCCGCGTACGCGTTGAAGATCGCGTGCTTCACGACCGGTACAGGTGCACTGCTTGGCTACTGGACGGCCAACGCAATCGTGGAGACCTCGCCACGGGTGGGTGCCTTGCTGGCGCACGAACTGGAACAGGGGCGCAAACGCGCCGCGCGCATCGAGCGCGAGGTGGGCCCGGCATTTGATGCGCTGATCGCTCGCGACATCACGCCGGTGGTGCTCAAGGGCTTTCACGCCGCGCGCACGTTCTACTCGGAGCCCAGCGTTCGTCCGGTGGCGGACGTTGACGTGCTCGTTCCTCCCGAACGCGTCCGCGACGCGGAGACCGCGCTTCGCGACGCCGGATTCATTCCCACCACGCCGCCGCACGTCGATCCGCGTCGCCCCTACAAGCGGCATTGGCGAGCCACGCACGTGGATCCACGACATTTCTCGGTCGAGGGTATCGACGCCCGCTCGCCGTGGGAGCTGGACCTGCATGTGTCGTTCGACCGCGCGTTCCCAGGCGGTATCGCCCGACTCGACCGCCTGGCAGGCCATTGCGACGAGTGGGTAGTTGCGGGCCGCCGCCTCATGGTGCCGGTTCACCCGCTGCTGCTGCTTGTGCTGGCCTGCCACACTTCCGACGGGCTGAAGAGCATCCGTTTGATGCGTCTTATCGATATCGTGCAGGTCATTCGGCTCGACAGCATCGCGGCCGCGCTCGACTGGGATGCGGTGCTGCGCGCCTTTCACGACAGCCGGACCGCGCGATTCACCTATCCCGCGCTGGCCCTCGCGGAAGATCTCGCGCCGGGCACCGTCGATGCGCGAGTGCTCGCCGCAGCCCGGAGCGCGTCGTCGCCCATGGCGCGGCGCGTCGTGAGCCGGCTGCGGCCCGGAGGCATGTCCGCGGGACGCACCAGTTTTGCCATGGCACTCATGTGGGCTCGCGGGCCCGTTGCCATGCTCCATGTCCTCGTGCTGCACGCCGCGCGGGAGATTGCGCTCGGTCCGCGCAGCCTCGGTACGACGCTCCGCATGATCGCCCACCGGATGCTGACCGGCGCGTTGTCGTTGGGCGCGCCCGACGAGCGTCGTCAGTAGCAAACCTCTCACACCGGCTCGGCGACAGACAATGCCGGAGCGTCCATGTCGCGCTGCCGGCGCCGCAGGGACGCGCCGAGGAGCAGCGCCGACGCGGCGGCAATCGCTGCCGCCGCGACGAACAGCGTCGGGTACGCCGCGACCTCTAGTACGCGGCCCCCAACACTCGCCCCCAGCGCCCCCGACCCCTCGGCGGCAGCGTTCCTCCAGCTGGCCACCATGCCGTGGCGCTCAGGTGGCGCGCGCTCGAGCAGGAGTTGGTCGATGAGCGGGTTCGTGGCAGGGGCGACAAACCCTTGCACGACAAACAGCATCATCGCGAGCAGTAAGCCGTCTGCGAGCGCCAGACCCAGGAGCGCTGGTGCCGCGAGCGTCATCCACACCGAAAGCATCCGGCGCGGGCCCCAGCGACGCCCCATCTCGGCCGCGACGAGCAATAGGAGTGCCGTCGCCACCTTCGCTGAGGCGAACAGCGCGCCCACTGACGATACCTTCATCGCGAATCGATCGGTAAAGTAGATGTTGAAGAATGGCAGCACGAGCGCCGCAGCGAGCATCCAGAATGCAACACAAGCGATGACCCAGCGCAGCTCCACAGGCAGCGTGACCGCCAGGGGCTCGCTGCGCTTGGGCGACGCATCGCGGGGCGGCTGCACCGCGACGCCGTGCCGTTCGGGGGGGAACTTCAGCGCACCGTAACACAGCGCCGCGGCCGCGGTAACGACGGCGCCAAGCAGGAGCGCCACCTGGATACCCGAGAGAGCGGTACCGATGGAGATACGCGCGCTCAGCTCCGGCAGATGGCCGGAGAGATACACCCATACGGCACCGGAGGCGATCATGAGCGCGGCATTCCACGTGAAGGCTCTCGACCGCGCGGCGGCGGTAGCGAGGCGCATGATCGCGGGCCCCCACGACACTCGGCAGGATGCGCCGCCCAGCCCGATGATGAAAGCGGCCGCATAGATCATCGCCGGGTCGCTCAGCACCGCGGTAAGCACCAGCCCCACGAACGCCAGCCCTACGCCGGCGAGCATCGCGGACCGGACGCCGAAACGGTCGATGGTCATCCCCACCGGAAGAAGGGCAACCAGGCCGCCCAGCGTCATGGCCGCCACCTGGTGACCCATCGCCGACGGCGGGAGTTGCACTTCCCGAAGGTAGAAGTTGAACAGGAAGGCGTGGACGAAGAGGCCCGCCGCAAAGAGCACGTTCCCCAGCAACAGCAACACCAACTGCCAGTTACCGGAGCGGATGCCAGCATTCGTTCGGACATCGCCTTCCGCGTCGTCGATTCGGTTGTTCACCGCGCAAGAATACGCCGCGGGCTGCACGCTGTCACCAGTCGGCTGTCACCAGTCGGCTGTCACCGCGAAGTCTCTCACTCTCCACGCCCTCGCATATATGCCCCGCACCGAGATGCTGGCCCTCACCGTGGTTCTGACGCTCAGTCCCCTCGTCGCACCCGTGGCGCAACAGCCGGACAGTGTCACCGCGGATTCGACCAAGGCCATCTCGCGCCGACGACAGCCCCTGCCCCCCATCTCGGTCACCGGCACATTGTCTCCCGCAGCGGCAGATGCGCTGGGAA
>JANNJV010000314.1:0-3105 GCA_031395945.1 Gemmatimonadota bacterium
GCCCTCCTCCAGCGCTTCCAGGCGCTCCACCGTGAGCCAGTAATGCTTCCGCCCCATGGGGTCCTGGCCCGCTACCACCCGCCCGTCATAGTGCGTCACCGCCTGGCGCGTCCACCGTATCCCCACTGGCTCGCGCGGCAAGTTCACGTTCACCAGCCGTGGCTCGGCTCGCGGCAGCAGTAGTTGCAGCACCCGCGAGACCCAGGGACGCAGCGCGGCGAAGTCGGGCTCGCCGCCGCCTGTCGGCGTGCTCAGCGCAATCCCGCGGCACCCCAGCAGCGCCGCCTGCTTGGCCGCGGCCAGCGTGCCGGAGTGCCACATGGAGTTGCCCAGGTTCGGACCCAGGTTGATGCCGGACAGCACCACGTCGATGCCCTTGAAGAGATCCAGCCCCAGCGCCACGCAGTCCGCCGGCGTGCCGTTCACCCGGTGGCACTCCCGCCCGGCAAGGGGGGTGCGCTTGATGGTGATGGGGCGTGAGTGCGTGATGGCGTGGCCCATGGACGATTGCTCCACGTCCGGCGCGACGACGTGCACCTCGCCGAACTCCGCGGCGACGTCCGCGAGCGCGGCAAGCCCGGGGCTGTAGATGCCGTCGTCGTTGGCCTTTAGTAGACGCATGGGATTTGCTTGCCGGCTGTGGGCTATGGGCTGTGGGCTTGGGGCTCTGGGCTTGGGGCTCTGGGCTCCCAAAGCCCACGACCCAAAGCCCAAAGCCCTCGCGCAACTCCCACACCACCGTAACAGCCATTCATGCGTATCGCGCTGTACTTCAACCCGGACGCGGGCGCGCACGGCTATTCGCCCGCGGACCTCACCGGCATGCTGCGCAACGCGGGCCACCAGGTGGAGCTGTTTGGAAAGGTAAAGGGTGCCATGCGCCGCGCTGTCGAGAGCAACCCTGCGGTGCTGGTGGCCGCGGGGGGTGATGGCACGATCGCCAAGGCCGCGATCGCGCTGGCCGAGCGCGCGCCGCATGTTCCGCTGTACGTGCTGGCGATGGGCACATCGAACAACATCGCCATGACATTGAGTGGCGGCCGCCGGGACACCGCGGCCGTGCTGGTCTCCGCGCTTGCAGGCGCCAAGCCCGCGCGCCTGGATATCGGCGGTGCCACCGGACCCTGGGGGGAGCAGGCATTCGTGGAGGGCGCGGGGGTGGGCTTTTTTGGCGCCACGCTGCACAACGCGGAATCGCTTCGTTCCCGAATCAGGACGTTCGTGCGCACGCTGCGCCGACGCACAGAAGGTGAAGCCGAAGTGCGCGCGGCGGCGCGGGGCATGGCGCGCCTGATCCGCAGATTGCCCGTGCGGCGTTACACGGTGTTTGCCGATGGCCGCGATCTTTCTGGAGAGTACCTCGGCGTCGAGGTGATGAACGTCCGGGCCATTGGGCCGCGACTGTGGCTCGCGCCGGACGCGGCCTACGGCGACGGCCTGCTGGACGTGGCGCTCGTGCGGCCGGACGATCGCGAGTCGCTGGCCCGCCTGGCGGAATCTGGCGAACCGCGCGACGCGTGTTGCGAAGTGCACCGCGCGCGTGCCATCGAGTTGTCGTGGCCGCATGGCGACGGACATCTGGATGACACGCCCTGGCCGAAGCGTGATCCGCGCTGGCGTGAGGGTGGCCGTGTCATCGTCGACATCAAGCGCTCGATCCAGGTGCTACGCCCCGATCCCGCAACCCTGCGTTGAGGCCATTCGGCACTGCTGCGACATTTGATCCGCCGAATGATCGGATGAAAGATCTTCGTCGAAGGTGCGGACTTCACAAAGGATCCGCGTCCTTCAGACTCTCGAGAAACCTATCCGTCGAGACATGATACGCGTTCTCACGCACGACGCCCCGCTGAATGATGCGCGGGTGCGTTTCATACGCGCCGTGGACCAGGATACTTCCGGACAGACGGCCCACATCATACATGCAAACGACGACGCACGGAAAGAGTCGCGCCGCATCCGTGACCTTCGCTTCGAAGGCAAGGATTTCGCGCTCGTTCGGCCAGCCGGTGTGTCCCCAGCCGAGGTTGCCGAGGAGGCGAATGACACGCGCCCCCTTGCCCACCGAGTCACCGAAGCTCGCGCCGATGCCCGCGAGCATGGCGCCCGCGTCTTCAGTTCCCTGCATCAGCGTCAATCGCCCCGATGTCAGCAGCGCTTCGATGTCGACGCCCTGTTCCCGAAGCACCGCGAGAACCTGCTCATTGGCGTCGTTGTGCCCGAATATTACGCAGTAATCGCCCGCTTCGAGGCCGCTTCGCAGGAAGCCTACGCCATCGGCGAATTCATCCGCGCCTTCCCACAGGAAGGCAAGGTGATCCCCAAGGGTGGCGCGCTCGTCGCCGATCCCCAGCTCGATGTCGTTGACAGGCAGGGCCATTCGCTCCGTCACTGGGCAATTCCTGCACCCAACCAGGTGTACTCGAGAGCGTCAGCCGCGTGGACAACGCGGCTGCCTTTTTCAGCAGGTCCACGTTAGCCATTCATCGGAACATGCCGTCAACCTCATCAAAGGCCAGGCGGTCTTCGAGTAAGCGGTAGGTGCCCTGCTCGAGCAGTTCACGCGCCGCTCGCCGAGTGGTGGCCAGTGCAGCCAGGGCGAGGGCGGGGCCGACGCTCACGCGCGCGACGCCCAGTTGCCCCAGTTGCGACACGCTCGGCGCTCCGGGCCTGGCCAGGATGTTCAGCGGGCCATCGATGGCGCGAACCAGCGCGGCGATGGTGTCGGCATCGATCACGCCAGGCACAAACAGGCAATCCGCGCCGGCGGCGCGATAGAGGTTGGCGCGCTGCACCGCGGCGTTGAAGCGGGTCTCCGGTGCGCCCACCTGCAACAGATACACATCCGTGCGTGCGTTGATCACGAGATCGCCTGCAGCGCTTTGCGCCGCCTGTCGCGCCGCGCGAATGCGATCGGCGTGTACTTCGGGTGGGAGCAGTGGCGCATCCTGGCCAGGCGAATCTTCCAGGTTGATGCCGACCGCGCCAATGTCCACCAGGGCGCGCACCGTCTTGGCCACATCTTCCGGAGTTCCGTTGCCATAGCCGCCTTCGATGTCCGCCGTCACCGGAAGCGCAACACACTCTACCATGTATTGGATGGCG
>JANNJV010000318.1:0-2203 GCA_031395945.1 Gemmatimonadota bacterium
GCGCGTCGGACGTTGCGCGCGGCCAGCCGGCGCCACCCGCGTATTTCCAGAACAGCCAGAGGTACACACCCGCCGGAATCAGCGCCCACGGGACGGCTTGTCCGAACTTCTGATTCGACAGCGCGAAGAACGACCACGGCACCGTGCCCGCGGTGGTCATTGCGGCCCCCGCGAGCAGTGCGCGGACGATGACGGGGAGACGCTGCCACAAGGAGAGCATGAGGCTCAGGCGGGCGAGTTATCGCAGGTCGGCTATGGAGGACTCACTGGGATCGCGACCGTCCGCATGAATGCGAAGACCAATAGCACCACCGCAATCACGGCCATGGTCACCAGGACCGGATGTCGGGTCCGCCACGGCAGCGCAGCCGGGGGCTTCGACTCGTGCTCCAGCAGCGCCTGATCAACCGCCATCGGCGAAATCCCCGCCTCGGCGGCAATCTCCCGGAGCGACGGCGCGTCCAGTTGTCGCCCACGCTCGGCATCGATCTCGGCGGCCCGCTGGATGATCCGCTTTGCTTCGGCGTCTCCGTATCCCGGTCGATCATTCATAGCTGCTTCCTCCACCATCTCAATTACGCCCAACTGACGTGCGCGGGTTCAATGGCCGCCCGACGGGCCAGACGCAATGATGGTCGCGCGACGATGTTCTCGCCACGTGCTAGAAAGTCTCAATGTCCAGCAAGCGCAACGGGTGCGACAATTCGGACGCTCCAGCGGACGAACAGCACGGCTACCGCGGCGCAGAGCATGAGCGATCCGGCCAGACGAATCACATTCTCCGGATTGCCGCCAAGCCACGACTGGTAAAACAGGGGCAGGGTGAAGATCTGGATCATCATCGGGATGACGATGAACATGTTGAACACTCCCATGTACACGCCGACGCGTTCCGCTGGAACGCTTCCCGCCAGCATGACGTAGGGATTGCCCATCATGCTGGCCCACGCGAGACCGACGCCAATCATCGGAACAAGCAGCATCCAGCGATCGGTAATGGATGGGATCGATAGCATCGCGAGGCCCGCGAGCGACAGACACACGGCGTGCATCACCTTGGGGCCCAGCCGGCGCACGTACGGCACCATCGCGAAGGCGGACACGAACGCGATGAAATTGTAGAAGCCGCCGATCTGTCCGTTCACCAACCCGGCTTCGCGAAACCCGGCGGTCGCCGCGTCGCGGGTTTGGAACAGCGTCACCGCGAGCGAAAGCACGATGTATTGCCAGTAGCAGAACATGGCGTACCACTGAAACAGGCACACCAGCGCCAGCTGGCGCATCGTGAGCGGCATGTCGCGAATGGCGGCGCCCACTTCACGCAGCGTGGCGCCCGCGCCGCGGGGCAGCGCTTCGATACGCGCGCGCTCGTCTGGACTCAGCGGCAGCTCCTTGGTGGTCCGAACTGTCCACCAGATGGACGTGATGGAGAAAATCGACCCGATGATGAACGCACCCACCGTGATCCACGGAATGCCTCGGCCGTTCACCGCGTCGCGGTTCATGCCGATGACCACGAGAATGGACGGCGTGAGATACGACAACGTCTGGCCCAGCCCTGTGAACGCGCTCTGAGTGAGGAAGCCGATGGAATGCTGGCTGGTGTCCAGGCGATCGCTGACGAACGCGCGGTACGGCTCCATCGTCACGTTGTTGCCCGCGTCCAGAATCCACAGCAGGCTGGCCGCCATCCACAGGGCGGAGCTGAAGGGCATCAGCAGCAGCGCGATGCTGCACAACACGGCGCCCACGAGAAAGTAGGGCGTCCGCCTGCCGCGCGCGCTCAGTGTCCGGTCGCTCATGGCTCCGATGATTGGCTGGACGATCAGGCCGGTCATGGGGCCGGCCAGCCAGAGCAGCGGCAGACTCGCTTCGTCGGCGCCCAGGTATCGGTAGAGGGGGCTCATGTTGCTCTGTTGCAGCCCGAAACTGTACTGAATGCCGAAGAACCCGAAGTTCATGCTCAGGATCTGGCTGAAGGAGAGTTGGGGCTTCACGGCTGTCGGAAGTGGGGAGGAGTGGGGAGTGGGCAGTGTGCAGTGGGGAAGTGGGGCAACGAGGCGCGCGGGCACGTCAGGGTTTGTTTCGCGCGCGGGGCTGCGTCGCTCTATCTTGGTGCCCGTGCAACAGACCCGCGTGATGCTGTGCGCCAGCCAGCCAGATGTCCATAGCGGCGCCAGGCTGTGAGCGACGCAGATGCACT
>JANNJV010000447.1:0-8282 GCA_031395945.1 Gemmatimonadota bacterium
CCACGAACAGCCGGCGAATGTCACGACCAAGCTCTCGCCGGATGGGGATGTTCTGCAGGTTCGGGTCGTTCGACGACAACCGTCCTGTCGCGGCAGCAGCCTGGTTGAACGTGGTGTGCAGTCGGCTGGTGCGCGGGTTGAGAAGCGCGGGCAACGCGTCGATGTAGGTGTTCTCGAGCTTCGTCACTTCGCGGTACTCCATGAGGAGCACCGGCAACTCATGGCCCGCGTCGGCGAGTTGTTGCAGGACGCTGGCATCTGTCGAGGCGCCGCTGGCCGTCTTCTTGAGCACGGGCAGCTGTAGCTTCTCGAAGAGAACCTCCCGCAGCTGTATCGGCGAATTGATGTTGAACTCCTGGCCCGCGACGGTGTGGATCGCGGTCTCCAGCCGACGTCGTTCCCCCTCGAATCGGCGCTTGAGTGTCGCGAATCCAGCGATATCGATCATGATGCCAGACCATTCCATGTCTGCAAGCACGGGCAGCAACGGCATCTCGATCTCGTCGAGTAGCCGTCGGGCCTCCATTGACTCGAGTTGCGGCTCGAATTCCTCCCGCAAACGCAGTGCGACGTCCGCGAGCTCGCACGCGTACTCGGTGGCGCAATCGAGGGGAATCTGATCGTAGGGAATCAGCGCCTTCCCCTTCCCGCACAGCGCCTCCATCGACGTCAGCGTGTGCTGCAGGAACTCCAGCGCGAGCATGTCCAACGCGTGCGAGCGGCGGCCGGGATCGAGCACGTAACTGGCGATCATCGTGTCGAACTCGAGGCCGGCGAGCTCGATCCCGGCGTGGCGTAGGGCCAGGAGCGCGAACTTGCCATTCTGCGCTGTCTTTGGCACCGCGGGATCTTCGAGCAATTCGCGCAGCGGCTGCATCGCCGGGTCGTGGAGCGGCGGCAGGTTCGATACATCCGCGGGACCGTTGGCCAGCGCGCGCGCCGCGAGGCTCATTGCCTCCGGCGTCTTGGGCGCGGCCTTCGCGCGCGGCTTCTTGCCGGACACCGGTTCCTCCGACGTCAGCACCAGACTGGCCTGCTGTGCCTCGTACCGCCGATGGCCGACGGGGATGTAGTACGCCTGGCCCGGCGCCAGTGCGATTGCAATTCCCACCAAGGTCGAGCGCAGCGGATCGGTGGGATTGGGGGCCCCGGCCTCCGCCGTCGTTTCAAGATGAATGGAGAAATGCGGCGCGAGGCGCGCCTTGGCGACGACGGCGCGCACCTCGTCCACGGAGGTAACGCTGGCATACCTGCGATCGGGCTTTGGTGCCTCCGTTTGCTCTGACGCCACCTGAGGTGCGGAGTCCGCTGGGACCACGATCTGGCGCGCCAGCGTATGGAATTCGAGCTCGACAAGCAGGTCGCGCAGGCGGCGCTGATCGGGCTCGCGAATGCGGAGACTCTCCAGGTCCAAAGCGATATCGACGTCGGCGCGAATCGTGACCAATTGCTTCGACAGCCTCGCTTCGGCGGCCTGTCCCAGGAGGGCTTCGCGCGGTCGCTTTTTGGTTACTTCGCCGGCGTGGGCCAGAATCTCTTCGAGCGGACCATACGCGGTGACCAGCTCCACCGCGGTCTTGTCACCGATGCCGCGCACGCCAGGGATGTTGTCCGACGTGTCGCCAACCAGCGCGAGATAGTCCGTGACCAACGCGGGCGGGACGCCAAGCCGTTCCGTTGCGTTTTCGACGCTCACCCAGTGCTCCTCGACGTTCGCCGCGCCGCCGCGACCCGGGTTGAGCAACCAGACGCCCGGACGCACGAGCTGCTGGAAGTCCTTGTCGCCGGAAACGATCACGACGTTCATGCCCTGCTCGACCGCCTGTTTCGCGAGGGTGCCGAGCACGTCATCTGCTTCGTATCCTGGGACGGCGAGGATGGGAACGCGGAATGCCTCCAGAAGCTCGCCAATTCGTTCCATGCCGCGGTCGAAGTCCGCCTGGAGGTCCTCGGACAACTTCTCGCGGGTCGCCTTGTAGGCGGGAAAGGTCTCGTGGCGAAACGACGTGCCGGAGTCGTGAACCCAGCCGAGGTACGCCGGCTTGTGATTCTGGTGAAGCAGCCGGAGGAAGTTGACGACCCCCCATGCGGCCGACGTGTTCTCGCCTCGGCTCGTCGTGAGCGGGCGAGCAATCATCGCGTAGAACGCGCGATAGATCAGCGCGTATCCATCGACCAGGAAGAGCGCGGGCGGTAGTGGCGGTGTTGCGGGCACGCCTTACACAAACAGCACCGCCCGCCGAGCGGTAGCTGGACGGGCGGTGGCAGGACCGCGGAGGCGTGGGTTGAGCTGCGCGCGAGGTTGCCTTAGGCGCGCTCGCTCACCTTCGGTTGGAGCTCAGACCCGCGTGACGTTTGCTGCGTGCAGGCCTTTCTCTCCGGTTCGGATCTCGAACTCCACTTCCTGTCCTTCGGTGAGAGTCTTGAATCCGTCCATCTGAATCGCCGAGAAGTGCACGAACACATCTTCGCCGCCTTCCTGCTCAATGAAGCCGTACCCCTTGGCGTCATTGAACCACTTCACCTTCCCTCTGGCCATTCGAGCTGCCTCCTGCTGGGTGAGACGATCCTGCCCCAATCGGTGCGGGCAAGCCGTGCGACCTGCGCGCCCTATATAGAGTGGCAAGCCCCTTCCTGTCAAGAAAAGTGACCTGTCCAGAGGGCGCGCTCGCTTGCCTGCGTACTCGACGGGCGTTAGGTTCGCGCGCGTGCCACGTGAGAGTCTGGTCGGGCGTCTGCTTGCAGGCTACACGCTCGAGAGTGAGGTTGGCGAAGGTGGCACGTCCGCCGTGTTCCGCGCCAAACATCCGGTCCACGGTCAGGTGGCCGTGAAGGTGTTGCGCGAGAAACTGCGCAACGACCGAACGGCGGTCGCGCGTTTTCTCCGAGAGGCGCGCTACGGCGAGCGGGTCGTGCATCCCAACGTCGTGAAGACCATCGAGATCGGTGAGGCAGGCTCGGGCCTCCATTTTCTGTCCATCGAATGGGCCGCGGGGGAGCTTCTCGAGAAGTACGCGCGACGCAATGGCGCACTCCCCGCGACGCAGGTGGGCGACATCGTCGCACAGATTGCCGCGGGCGTGCAGGCTGCTCACGAAGCCGGCATCGTGCACCGCGATCTCAAGCCGGAAAACGTGATGTTCGACGCCGCCACCGGGCTCGTGAAACTGCTCGATTTCGGCATCGCTACCGACACCGATACGGCACCAGAACAACGTCTGACGCGCGCCGGCTTCTTCGTCGGCACGCTCATGTACGTTGCGCCGGAGGCGTTGTCGGGTGAACTGGTGACGCCCGCTGCGGACCAGTACAGCCTGGCCACGATTGCGTACTTCTTACTTACCGGCTGCCTTCCCTACACCGCGAAGACGCCTCGCGAGATGTTTTCGCAGTTGCTGTCGCAGCCACCCATCGCGCTGAATGCGGCCCGCCCTGGGATGAAGTTTGCGCCGGCGATCGAGGCCGTCATCATGCGCGGACTGGCCAAGGATCCACTGAAGCGCTACGCGACGACCGTCGAATTTGCGGAGGCCTTGCGGGAGGCGGTCGCCCAGCCGGCCGCTGAAGAGCGGCCGGGGTTTCTGGGCAAGATCAAGCAAATGTTCGGACGCGAGCTGCAGGACTAGTCGGCCCGAGCCTCTGCCCCGTCGGCCGGCAACCAGACGGTAAAAGTCGATCCGCGTCCGACGTCGCTCATGACGGTAAGATCGCCGCCAATCAGCCGGGCCAACCGCCGCGAGATGGCCAAGCCAAGCCCGGTTCCGCGCCGCGCAGAGTCAGTGCGCGCGCCTGCGTTGACCTGCTCGAACTCGTCGAAGATGCGCTCGATGTCGGCGGTCGCGATGCCGATTCCGGTATCGCTCACCTGAAGCGCCACCCAGAGGCGCCCTGGATCCGGCGGCGTGCCGACGACGTATTCCGCATCATCGTCGGCCGAAGGCTCGATGCCGTTCCCCGTCAACTTCGCCCGCACGTGGATGCCACCGCTCGGTGTGTATTTGACCGCGTTGCCGATGAGGTTGATGAGGATCTGCCGCAGGTGTGTCTGGTCGGTACGAATTCGCGGGAGCGTGGCGCCCACCCCGATGGACAGGGCCAGTCCGCGCTCGCTGACCAGCGACTCCATCTCGCTCGCGACGTTCAGGACGAACGGGCGCAGTACCAGCGGCTCGGGATGAATCTCCAATCGGCCCGCGGCGATCTTCGCGATGTCGAGCAGACGGTCCACGAGATGGCGGAGATGCGTGGCCGACGCCGCAATACGGTCGACCGGCAGCGCCTGGCGGGGACTCAGCTCTCCATACACTCCCTCGCGCAGCATCTCGACAAAGCCAACGACCGCGTTGAGCGGAGTGCGCAACTCGTGCGAAACGTTCGCCAGGAATTCGCTCTTCATACGATTGGAGCGAGCCACTTCCTGATAGAGCCGCTCCAGCTCCGCGGTGCGTCCAGCGAGTTGGAGCGTCTGGCGCCGCTCGCGTGCAAGGCCGGCGAGCAGCGCGATGAGCGCCGCGATCGCCAGCATCCAGAGCGCGGTTCGCAGCGCGCGGCCACTCTCCGTATGAGCAACCTCGAGCTCGAGGTGTTCGCCGGGGAAGGAAATCTGGGATGAAGCGGTGAGATACGTCTCGAGGCGTTGGCGCGCGCCGATCGAAGCGATGGGGTGCCCATTTGCGCGGAGTGTCAGCCACGGCCGCGACACTGCGGCGGTCTGGAGCGAAGCGAGGAGTCGTTGGCCCGAGATCAGGCCTACCGCCGCGCCCAGGGACTGTCCTCGATGGGTGAGCGGCACCCCAACGAGAATCCCGCCGCCGCTGCTGGTCGTGGCACCAGCAACCGCGCTGATGGTCGGGGTGCCGGAAGCGGTCACGGCGCGCACAAGCGCAGCGAGGGTGTCCGCGGCGGGAGTCACGGAGCTGTCGCGCGACCGTTGCCAAACCACGCGTCCAGCTGAATTCAGCACCCAGGCCGCATCGAATTCCTGGGGGGCCGACGTCGTGTCCGTTCGGCGCTCCGTGGTGGAAGTGCCGAGCAAAGGGCCGAACAGCTCGCTCAATGACTGTACGCTGAGCCGCAGCTCGCGCTCCGCGACAAGGGCCGCGCTCCGTGCATCGAGCTGGACCGATTCGCGATCGGCGGAGGACAGTGCACGATCCGCGGCGATCAGGCTGCCAAAGAGCGATAGCACGATCACGCTCAACAGCAGCGCGAACAACCCGATACGAGTTGATGGTCTCGAAAGCGGCATCCGCGGTTTGTTCGGTGCGATTGACGGTACTGGAGTGCGGGACTAACGTGACGCTCGCCCATGACGAATCACGAGCAGCTCGTTCGCCTCCTGGCCGCGCGATCGGCGCGGAGGGGCAATTTCACGTTGGCGTCCGGACGACAGTCCTCGTTATACATCGACGCGCGACTCACCACAATGACACCGGACGGGCAGCGACTCATCGGCTATCTCGGCCTGGAAGCCATTCGCGCCGCCGCCTGGAACGCCGATGCCGTCGGCGGATTGACCCTGGGCGCCGATCCAATCGCATACGCCATCTGCCACTCGAGCGCGGACACCGAGCATCCGATCCGCGCGTTCACCGTGCGAAAGGAGCCCAAGGCTCACGGGACCGGCAAAGAGGTAGAAGGCCCGCTGGTGCCAGGCGACAAGGTGGTGATCGTCGAAGACGTGATCACCACCGGAGGATCTGCGGCTCGCGCCGTGGAAGCGGTGCGGCGCGCGGGAGCGATTCCCGTTGCGATCCTCGCTTTGGTGGACCGGCAGGAAGGAGGGCGTGAGCACCTGGAGGGACTGGGCCTTCCAGTTCACGCCCTCGCCACCGCCAGCGAGATTCTGCCGCACATCACGACGACATCGGTCGCGTGATGGACGGGTTGCTGGGGTAGGTCAGTGGGCTGAGGCGGCGCAGGCGTTCGAGGTTCGGGAGCACCAGCTCCTTCCTGAAGCGCTCCACCATACCCGCGCCATCGTAGCGATCGCGAAACTCGACCGCGGTGAGCCGCAGGAGCGTGCGCACGTGTCGCCCGAAACTCTGTGGCGATGAGTATTCGAGATGGTTCGCCACATTGGCGACGCTGAAGCCTGCGTTCTCGAACAGGTGCGCCGCCCTCACCAGGCGAGCCATGGACAAATAGCGCTTGGGCGCTGGAAGTCCCGCGCGGAAAAAGCGGCTCATGAGCGTGCTGGGCAGAACGCCGAGGTCGCGCGCCAGCCGGCGCACGGTACATACGCTTGGCGCGCTGAGAAACAGCGCCTCGAAGAAGCGCCAGCAGTCACTGGAGGCGCCTTCCAGATCACGCGCCAACTGTCCGAGCGCGAGTCGCTGCACCGAGTTGCCGCATTCGTCCGTCAGGGCGTGCCGCAGGACGCGCCATCCAGACGGGTCGCGCACGTCGATGAGGCGGCGCACGCCGCTCGTGCCCAGCGACAGCAGCGTTTGTGGCGTCTGGGGTCCCAGCTCACTGAGCAGTGCGAGCGTCGGGACGCGCGGAAATTCCCGCACCATGGTCGCGACTGGCTCGCTCGACGCTCGCTCGCAATAACTGACGCTCAGCACAACGGCGTTCGCGCGCGCTTCGCGCACGTCGCGCATGACATCGTCCACCGAGTCTCGATGGATGGAGTGGTACAACCCGACGCCCGCGGCGTCTACGCGAATGCGTTCCGCTGGCGTGAGAACGGTGGCGACGCTGGTGAGCGAATCCGGCACGACGTGGGCGCGGGCTGGCGCTGCAGGAACGATGGACATGGTGGTCGCTGCGAAGGTGGAAGAAGCGGTCGCGGCGCCCACGTCGGTGCCGGCGTCCGCGAGAATACTTCAACAGGTCATTGCGGCGTCATTGAGCAGATGCGACTCCCGTCAAAACGCTGTTGCTGCCTTGCGTGTCCCGCCGCACACGTAGTAGTTACTCCTCTCCTCATGAACGAAGCCGCACTCCGCGAACGATACCGCGACCTCGTCGAGCTCGATCGCAGCGCCGCGGGGATTCGATTCTCCGCGTCGCTTCCGGATGGACGTCCCGTCGTCGTGTATGCGCTGTCGCACGAAGTGACGGCGAGCCTTTCGCACGCTCAGCGTTTTTTTGCGACGCTCGAACGCGCCGCGGCAATCCGCCACGAGGCAGTCATGCGACCCCTGGCGTGGGGACAGGCGGCGGGAACGTTGCATGTCGCATTCGAAAGTGTCTCGGCGGACGAGATCATCCCTGGATCGCTGTCGGCCGGCGGCATTGCCGATATCGGCATTCAGTTGTCGCGCGCGCTCGTGATGGTGCATGCGACCGGATTGATTCACGGCGCCATCACTCGCTCACGTGTCGTGCAGTCAGAGGGGCGCGCGCGGCTGGGTGAGTTCGGGCTGTTCGCGGCCCTGGTGGCGGGTGGGTTCGCGGCGCGCGATATCGCAGTGATGCTAAGCCAACCACCGTACGTGAGTCCCGAGGTGGTGAGCGGGAGCGTTCCGGATGAACAGAGCGACATCTACTCGATGGGCGCCGTGCTCTACGAACTGCTGACGGGCAAACCGCCGTACGGAGGCCGAACGACTTCTTACGTCCTCGCGTCGGTCCTGTCCGACGATGCGGAGTCTGAAGTTGCAAGCGACGTCGCCAGCCCGATCATCGATGCGCTGATTCGGGCCATCGAGCGCGCGCCGGATGATCGCTGGCCGAACGCAGCGGCGTTCGCTGGCGCGCTGGAGGCAGGCGTTGCGGCCGGCAAGGGGTCGGGCGCTGCCAGCACCAAGGGAGGCTGCTTGACGCCAGCCGCGGGCGCCGCCGTCATGGTGGGAGTTGCCGCCGTCACCGGACTCATCGCGGTGATGGCGCGCGGCTGACGAGCGGCCGCAGCGAGGGGCTATTATTCACGGTGCGTGGATTCCGGCCAGACGATCGCGGAAGTAATTCCGAGGAAAGTCCGGGCTCCATTGGGCAAGTCGCCAGGTAATGCCTGGGGGCGACGCGCGCGAGCGCGGCGTTACGGACAGTACCACAGAAAACAACCGCCGATGGCCCGCAAGGGCTCAGGCAAGGGTGAAAAGGTGGGGTAAGAGCCCACCGCGGTACCGGTAACGGTGTCGGCACGGCAAACCCCGACTGGAGAAAGGCCAAATAGGCAGTGAGAGCTGGCCCGGCTCGATCAAGACACTGCGGGTAGGCTGCTTGAGGATGCGGGCGACCGCATTCCCAGAGGAATGATCGTCCGGCGATTCGTCGCCGACAGAACCCGGCTTATCGGCCGGATCCCGCGTGTGGGAAGTGGGAAGTGGGAA
>JANNJV010000452.1:0-4555 GCA_031395945.1 Gemmatimonadota bacterium
GGCTCGCAAAGCCGTCGTGCGTGGATACGCGGTGGTCCTGCAGGATGTGCGCGGCCGGTACGAATCCGCTGGCGAATTCGCGGCGTACCAGCAGGAAGGGCGTGACGGCTACGACACCATCGAGTGGGCGGCGCGACAACCTTGGTCGGACGGGCATGTCGGCACGTTCGGACTCTCGTATCCGGGCGCCGTTCAGTGGCTGGCGGCCATCGAGAGTCCGCCGTCACTCAAAGCGATGGCGCCGGCAATGACCTTTGCATCGCCGGCGAAGTTCTGGTATTTCGGCGGCGTCTGGGACATGTCGTGGATTCCCTGGGTATCCGGCAACATCGCGCCGGACCGGCGGCGTCGACTGGGCCTCGCGGCGCCTGCTCCCGGCGACAGCGTTTCGCAGCGCCAGCTGAAAACCGTCCCGCTCATTGCCATGAAGGATTTCGAGTCGGTGGCGCCTTGGTACTATGATTGGCTCAGACATCCACCCGACGACCCTTGGTGGAACTGGGCTGAGCTGCGCGGCAAATATGGAAGAACTTCCGCCGCCGTCCTCAATTTCTCCGGCTGGTATGACGAGGCATACGGGCCTCATGGCGCCGTGAACAATTACGTGGGTCTCGTGCGGTCGCGTCGCGGTCAGGATGCGCGCACGCACCTGGTGATCGGTCCCTGGTCGCACGGCATTCCGCGTCCGGGCCGCACCACCGTGGGCGATCGCGATTTCGGTGTTGCCGGCGCCATCGATTACGATGAGTTGGTGCTGCGCTGGTTGGATCGGCACGTACGCGGTATCGAGAACGGCGTGGATCGCGAGCCCCCCGTGAAAGTGTTCGTGCTCGGGTCCAACCGGTGGGTCGCATCCGATACCTGGCCCATGCGACAGATCAGGCTGGATACCGTGCGACTGAGGCCGCGCATCGTGCAGACCCTGGGGGCTTCCAGCGCACGCGCGGCAACGCGTGACGCCACCACCATTGTTTCCGATCCGGACAAACCGGTAGTGGATGCATACGACGGCCGGTACGGGCCGCACGACTATCGCGCGCTCGCCGAGCGACCGGACGTTATCGTGTTCGACTCTCCTCCGCTGGAGCGTTCGCTCACTGTAGTAGGCGCCATGCAGGCCGAACTCCATCTTTCCACTGATGCCCGGGACGTTGACGTCTGGGTGAAGATCTACGACGTCTCGCCTGATGGGACGGCCTTCAACCTCATGAGCCCCGGGAGCGACGTACTGCGCGCCAGCTATCGAAACGGCAAACGCGCGCTGCTCGATCCCGGAAAGGTGTATCGCGTGCGCGTGGGCGACCTGTACACCGCAAACACCTTTCTAGCGGGCCACCACATCCGCGTGGTGATTACGACGTCGTTCTTCCCGAATTTCTCGCGTAACCTCCAGACTGGCCTCCTCGAAACGACATCCGCGGTATCGCGGCCAGCGCGCCTGACCATCCATCACAGCGATGCGTACCCCACGCGGCTGATTTTGCCGGTGATCGATCCGGCTGCCATGTTACCCACTCGACCATGAGCAAGAACTACCCGCACATCCAGAGCGCGCCGCCCGGCCCGAAGGGCAAGGCCATCATCGAGCGCGACCGCGCCTCGACCGCGACTTGCTACTTGAAGGAGTATCCACTGGTCGTCGCGCGCGGCCAGGGCGCGATGATCGAGGACGTGGACGGCAACCGCTACCTCGACTTCATGGCGGGCATCGCGGTCGCTGCCACTGGACACTCGCATCCCAAGGTGGTGGCCGCCATCAACGATGCGGCCTCCAGATTCCTGCACATCTGCGGCGGCGACTTTTATTACGAATCGTTCGCCGCGCTTCCCGAGCGACTGGCGAAGCTCGCCCCGGGACGCGACCCCAAGCGCGTATTCCTCACCAACTCCGGCACCGAAGCGGTGGAGGGCGCGCTCAAGCTCGCCCGCCACTCGACGCGCCGCACGGCGATCGTCGCGTTCGAGGGTTCGTTCCACGGCCGCACCTATGGATCGCTCAGTCTCACCGCGAGCAAGAGCGTGCAGCGCGGAGGATTCGGTCCGTTCCTGCCCGAGGTGTACCACGCGCCGTACGGTGACGCCGACTACATCGAACAGCGTTTGTTCGCGAAGCGGCTGGACCCACGGGATGTAGCCGCCGTCATCGTGGAACCCATCCAGGGCGAGGGCGGCTACCTCGTTCCGCCCACGGGGTTTCTGCGGTCGCTGCGCGCGCTCACGGAGAAGTACGGCATTCTCCTCATCATGGACGAAGTGCAGAGCGGAATCGGGCGCACCGGCAAAATGTTCGCGTGTGAGCACGAGAACATCGTTCCCGACATTGTGCTGACGGCCAAGGGACTGGCCAGCGGCATGCCCCTGGGAGCGATCATCGCTCGCGCCGACATCATGAAGTGGCAGCCCGGCGCGCATGGATCCACGTTCGGCGGCAATCCTGTGTGCTGCGCCGCCGCGCTGGCAACGCTGGACCTGGTGGAGGGCGGTCTGATGGACAACGCCGGCAAAATGGGCGAAGTCCTCATGCGGGAATCGAAGAAGCTCGCCGAGCGCCACAAAACCATCACGGACGTCCGGGGCCGAGGGTTGATGATGGCCATCGAATTGAACGATCCGGCGTTGGTCAAACGTGTCGTGCTCGGCGCGTTCCAGAAGGGGGTGTTGCTCCTGGGTGCCGGGAAGAGCGCCATCCGCTTCGCGCCTCCGCTAACGATCGACGAAGAAGACATCCGGATCGCGCTCTCGACCATCGGCGAGCTATTGAGTGACTGAGGGAAAGCTGCGCGGCATGCGCGACGCCGTGGACGCACTGGTGCGCGACGGCGATGTGATCGCCATTGAAGGTTTCACGCACCTGATCTGCTTTGCCGCCGCTCACGAGATCATCCGCCAGAAGCGGCGCGGCCTGACGCTGTGCCGGCTGACGCCTGATCTCGTCGCCGACCAGATGATCGCGGCCGGATGCGTGACGCGGCTGGTGTTTTCCTGGGCAGGAAATCCCGGAGCCGGCTCGCTGCACGCGTTTCGGCGGGCGGTGGCCGATGGGACGCTCACTCTGGATGAGTATTCGCACTTTGGCATGGTCGCCCGCTTTGCGGCGGGCGCCGCGGGCATCCCCTTCTGGCCGCTCCGCAACTACGCGGGCACCGACCTCCCGCGAGTCAACCGGAACATCCGGCAGGTGACGTGTCCATTCACCGGCGAACAGCTCGCCGCCGTACCGGCGCTGGCGCCTGACGTCGCCATCGTACACGTGCAGCGGGCGGACGCTCACGGTAACGCGCAGTTGTGGGGCGTGCTTGGCGTTCAGAAAGAAGCGGCGTTCGCCGCTGCTCGCGTGATCGTGGTCGCGGAGGACATCGTGGACGAAGCGGTGATCCGGTCCGACCCCAACCGCACCATCATCCCGAGCTTCATCGTGGATGCCGTGGTCCATGAGCCCTGGGGCGCGCATCCGTCATATGCGCAGGGTTGCTACGATCGCGACAACGATTTCTACGTCGAGTGGGAAGAGATCTCGAAGGACGAGCTCAGGCTGCAGCGGTACCTGGACGAGTATGTCTATGGCGTGCGAGATCGCGCCGGCTACCTGACGAAGCAGGCGAGACTCACCGAACGGCTGGCCGCCAGCCAGCGCATGTCCGCCGGCGTGAACTATGGGTTCTGATGACATGATCTGCGCCGCGGCGCGTGAGCTCCATGACGGCGACGTGGTCTTCGTCGGTATCGGTTTGCCGAGTCTTGCATGCATCCTGGCGCTGCGGACGCACGCGCCCACCCTGCATCTCATTTACGAGTCTGGCACGCTGGGCACGCGCCCGGAGCGCGTCCCGCTCTCGATCGGTGATCCGGCGCTCGTGACCGGCGCCGCGATGATCGCGCCCATGACTGACGTGTTCCAATATGTACTGCAGCGTGGCCGCATCGACGTAGGATTCCTGGGGGCGGCGCAGATCGACGAACACGGAAACATCAATACCACGGTGATTGGCGACTACGACAATCCCAGGGTCCGTCTCCCGGGCAGCGGCGGCGCCGCGGAGATCGCCATTCATGCCCGCCGCGTCCTGGTCGTGACGAGGCTGGACAAACGCGCCTTCCCCGCGGCGGTGGACTTCATCACCAGCCCGGGCGCTCGCGTTAGCCGGGTGATCACCGACAAATGTATTCTCGAGCGCGACGAGGCCACCGGTGAGTTGCATCTGTCTGCGCTGTATGACGGCGTCACCATTGACGACGTGCGCAGCCAGGTGGGGTGGACACTGCGCGCCGCGCCGACGCTGGCGACACTCCCTTCCCCGAGCGCCGCGATGCTGTCGGCGCTGCGACAGTTGAGGCAACCATGATCCGCACATCGACATTGATGCTCGCACTCGCGTTCTGCGCCTCACACGCGGCCGCGCAAAAGCCGCGCGCCCGTGAGCTGGCTATCCCCATCGACGGCACGCCAGGAAAGAACGACGCCATCACCGACGTTGCTGGCGTGGAGGTGGGACATACCACGCTCATCGCCGGCGCAGGAAAGCTCGTCGTGGGCAAAGGGCCGGTGCGTACCGGC
>JANNJV010000463.1:0-2261 GCA_031395945.1 Gemmatimonadota bacterium
GCAGCCTCCCTGCGCGCAGGGGGACACGGAGCGTCGTGAAGAATCCCGGCGACGCGGCGGCCTCGGTCAACTCTCCCGCGGCAATCTCTGATGCATCGCGGCCAGGGATAGTGATGGACTCATTCCCCTGGCTGTGGATGAACAGGTCGTCGGTGTAGCCGACGGATTCCACGCCGGGCAGTGACGCCACGCGCGCGGCCAGGCCGAGAGCAAGCTGCTCGCGGGCGCGCGCACGAGCCGGCTCGGCGACCGACGTCTGGGTCCTGCCTTCTGCGGTTGGGGCGCGCTCGGTGGGAAACTCGAGACGTATGGTCAGTACGCTGCGCGGGTCGAAGCCGGGATCCACGGACTGCAGCCGGTTCAGGCTCTTCAATAGAAGACCGGCGCCTGTGAGAAGCACCAGCGCCAGGGCGCATTCCGCCAGCACCATCGTTCCCTGGCTGCGGCGCAACCGCGAGGTCGCCGTCCCGTGTCCGCCCTCGCGCAGGGCCTCGTTGGCGTCGGTGCCAGAGAGCCGCAGTGCGGGCACGATACCAAATATCAGCCCTGACATCACCGACACGACGCCGGCGAACAGCAACACGCGCCAGTCCAACGCCACTTCGTCCACGCGCGGCACATACGCCGATGCCGCGGTCGCCACCAGGGGCGTCCCCACCGCGGCGATTGTCGTGGCCAGCGCTCCGCCTAGCGATACCAAGAGGAAGTTCTCGACGATCAGCTGGCGGATGAGCCGTCCGCGTCCCGCGCCGATGGCACGCCGCACGGCGAACTCGCGTTGGCGCGCGGCACCGCGCGCGAGCAACAGGCTCGCGACGTTGGCACACACCACCAGCATCACCACACCAACGGCGCCCAGGAGAATCCAGAGCCTGGCGCGGAGGTTGGATCCCGCAATGGATTCGAGGACGGGGACGACGGTCGTGCTGAAACCGGGGAAGTCCGGCACGGCGGTCGTCTGCGTGCGAGTCAGGTCGCGCCCAATACGGTTCAAGTCATCGCGCGCGTCGTCCGGTGAAGCAGTTGCGCGCAGGCGCGCGAGCGCCGTCCAGCGCCGCGCCCACGGCTGAAAGCGCTCGACGCTCTCGCGGTCGTAGCGCCAGTAGGTCTTGGCGGGCGTGAAGAGATCGGTCTGCTTGTCAGGGAAGTAGAACTCGGGCGGGAGCACCCCGATGACCGTCACGGAACCGAGTCCACCCTTCGACGCGTCGTCGATCGTGAGCGACTTGCCCACGACGTCGGGTGCACCACCGAACCAACGCTGCCAGAACGCGTGGGTGATCACGACGACCGGAGCGCGCTCGTCGTCGCGCGAAATCAGCCTGCCGTGCAGCGGTGTCACGCCCAGCACCGCGAAGAGATTTGAGGAAACGAGGGCGCTGCGCGTCCGCCCCCGCCCGCGATTCGGGTCGTTCGTCATGGGCGCCACGCGCTGCGTGCTGAAGTACGCGACGTCATGGAGCGTGGTGTTGCGCGCCGCCCAATCGTCGATAGTGAGAGGGGCGGTGGTCTCACGCGGGAGACTGCGCCGGACGTCGTCGGTCCAGATCAGCACGAGGCGGCCGGCGTCGTGGTAGGGCAGGGGGCGGAAGAGCACCGCGTTCAGAATGCTGAACATCGTCGTATTCGCACCGATGCCAAGGGCCAGCGAGATGACCGCGACGGCTGTGAATCCCTTGCTGCGCCTCAGGCTGCGCGCCGCGACGCGGACATCCTGCCAGAGCGACTCGACGGTTGCTTCCCATCCGCCCCAGCGCACTTGCGCCTGCGTCGCACCCAGCCCTCCCATAGCGACGAGCGCGGCGCGTTCCGCGGCTTCAGGCGTCATGCCGCGGCGGACATTCTCCGCGGTTGCCATCGCGAGGAAGTGCCGCAGCTCGTCGTCCAGCTCCTGCTCGACGTCCCTTCTATGGAGAAGGGAACGCAGGCCGGATGCGAGCGAACGCACGGAAGGCACTCATGCCTCCAGCAGGCGCGCGATCGCGGCGACCCGGCGCTGCCAGTCCACCGTGTCGAGCTTGAGCCGCTTTCGTCCCTTGCTGGTGAGGGAGTAGTACTTCGCACGGCGGCTATTCTCGCTTACGCGCCACTCCGCTTCGATGAGCCCCTCACGCTCCATGCGCTGGAAGCCGAGCATCAGCGACCCCGGATTCACCTTGAAGACGCCCTGGCTGATTTGCTCGATACGCTGGGTGACGCCGAAGCCGTGCATCGGCTGCAGGCTCAGGCTCTTGAGGATGAGCATGTCGAGCGTGCCTTGA
>JANNJV010000335.1:0-3068 GCA_031395945.1 Gemmatimonadota bacterium
AGAGTGATAGGGGAATGAATTCTGTCCCCATCACTCTCCCTCTCCCGCCGTTTCGGTTTCCTTGTTTCCTGTGCTCTATTCCCGCCTCATGCTACGACGTGCTGCGCCACCTTGTCCGCCAGTACGTGCAGATGATTTGCCACGCGCTCGGCATCCTGCGCCTCCTCGAGATGGCGCGTGGTGCGTGCGCGAAACTCGAAGCTTGCGGCTAGCCGCTGCAATTTCAGAACGTCCTCGAGTGTGAACAGGGGACCTGTCTCGGTCAGTTGGCTCATGGTCGCTTATCCCCGATCAGATCTGGGTGAGAGCGGCGGCAATGGGGCCGCCGATACAAAGCACGTAGCCATCGGGATCGCGAATCTCGAGTTCCGCCATGCTGCTGCCCATGGGCGACAGCGGTCGCACGACGGCACCCGCGGCCATCGACGCCTCGAGGCGGGCGAAGTCCACGCCGTCCACCCACATGTACAGGTCCCAACCGGAGTGGCCATCGCTTGCGTGGCGCGCCCGGCCCACGGCTTTGCGCACCAGCAGCTGCACGCCGTCGCGTTCGAGGATCGCGAATTCCTGCGGCGCGCGATCGGGGAACGCCTCCGCCGAGAAGCCCAGGTGCCGTCGATACCACGCGACCGTCGCCGCCACGTCACGAACGCGCAACACCGGCACGGAGAATCGAAACACCGCGTCTCGTCCCCCTACCGGCTGGCGGACGTACTCGGGTTGCAGGGGTGTGGCGTTTCGTGCGAGCGAGCTGCGAAAGCTCATGTCGAAACCTTTCCCGTAGAGGTGATGTGGTCAGGCGACCGACGTTTCTCGCGCAGGCACGCCGCCCAGGATCCGCGGCACCTTCACCAACGCGAGTTCCACCGAAGCCGCGACGCCGTCGGGGAGCTGCGCGGCGCCTCGCCGATACGCCTCCCACACGGAGTCCAGGGCGCGCGCCTGCCGACGAAACGCCGTCAGCAGCTCGGTGCCCATCTCGCCAGACGCCATCGCCCGGCGCATCAAGTCGTCGAGATGGTCCACCGGACCCTCCTGAAGGGCTGCGCGATCAGCGCAGATCTCGACGTTATAGCGTGCACGATGCGAAGCGCACAGCTCCGCGCGGTCGATCGGTGAGGCCCCATCAGACCGGCAGGCGTCGCAGCCCGCGATCGTGTTGCGGAGACCAACACTTGGTACGAAAGTCATCGGTGAGGTACCCAAAAACTGCTGGAGTTCGATTCGGAGCGTGAGGTCAGTTGTCGAACTGAGAAGAAGGCGGAGGCGGCTGGGGGCGTTCGGCTCAAAGCCCATGGAGCGCCTCCGTCCCGGGTCGGGCTCTGTGACGGCGTTTCCCGTTGCGCGTCAACAGCTTGGAAGCACTGATCTCCCACGAAGGTTCATGTGTCCTGGACGTAGTTCCATGATGCCAGCCGACGAATCCGGCGAGGCGCTCGACTCGCATTGGGCGGTCGCGGTGTTCGAACCCGCAGACCGCAGGGAGCTGCTTGCCTTCGCCGAAGAAGTTCGGCGGCGCATTCTCGGCGGCACCTGGGAAATCGATCGCCCGGTTTCCGAGCAGCTGTTGCCGCTGTCCAGCGCGTACGAGCTCGCGGCGCGAGAGCGGCTGGATCTGTTCGGCGCGGGCCACCCCAACACCTCCGCCAGTCCCGATCAGCGCGCCGACCGCGCGCGCTTTCTGGAACTTGGCGCGCGACGATCCTGCGATCTGTCGTTGGCCATCCCGCTGGAAGACACCGACGCGCACGGCGTTCTGTATCACACCTTGCTGCTCTCCGCGCTCGCCACCGTCGCGAGTCGCGATACCGAGTTTCGCGCCTGGCTCGCGCTGCAGCGCTCCAGACTGTTCGACGCCAGCATCGATGACGACTGGGCCACCGAGTACCTGCGCGCGATCGTCGAGCTGTGGACGGATGTGCTGCAGGGTGCGGGTCCGTCGGGTCTGGATCGCGCCATGGAAATCGTGGCGACGATTCGCGAGAATCGGCCGGACCGCGAACGCCAAGCGCTGGAACATGCCGACGAGACGAGCGAGATGCCGTTGCGCTTTTTCTTCTTTGCGCTGCACCATCTCACCGACGCCGCGACGGAGCTCCTGCTGTTCCGCCTGCACGGCGAGCCCGCCGACATTCGCCAGCGTGTGTTCGTCTCCCTGTCGCTTGCCGGCGAAGCTACCGCGGGCGACGCCCGGATTCACGCGGCGCTCGACTGGTTGTACGAAGCGGCCGTTCGGATCGTCGCGCGTCGGACTCCGCAGCTCGACTTGCTTCCGCATCCCACGGCGCGCGCCGTAGGCGTGCACTAGCGGCGCGCCCCGTGTCCCGCGTCCACTTTCGCGCGAGAACGCCGACGGGATGTCCCTACCAGGATAGTGCGCTTGCTTCTGCTGGAGCCCAGCAGGATGACGCGGCGCGGATCGCTCGCAAGCAAGCGACGGCCATCCGGTGTGACGATGACGCGACGCATTGGAAGTACTCGCGCCTCACGACCGCGGCGCGTGACCGGGCGTGCTTCGTCGGCAAGCCGGAACCATGCGGCACTACCGTCCTCGCGCACGCAGCGCGCGTAGTAGCCCTCGTCCGCGACACACCAGAATCCCTCCCAATGCGCAAACGCTGAGTCCTCGCACAGCGCAGTGCGCGGAGCGGGCTCGAGTGGGCCAGTAGGGCAGTTGCAGGGGAGGAGATGCACGTCGGAAGCGGCTGCGGCGGTGATCTCTCGGGTGAAGCACTCGCGAACCGGTTTGGTCGCGGGAAGCGCAACGTAGGACCCCCCGTTTCCATGCGCAATAGCCAAGGCGCTCGTAAGTTGTTGTCATTCATGTTGATAGCGCATGTGGAGTACTGTGGAGATCCCGCTAAGTACGTGCGCTGGCAACGCGATGTGCGCTTCCAGACACGTTGAAAAGCTTTGTGTACAATGGTGGATAGACCAGAAAATTCTCCGCCGAATAACTGTCTAGAAAGCGACTAATTCGGAGACCGTGGATCACGCGGATTCTGAACGGTTTTTTCAGCGAAAATCGGCCATTTTTCGCGCGTTTTCCCGCTCTCATATGTGAAGAA
>JANNJV010000543.1:0-5029 GCA_031395945.1 Gemmatimonadota bacterium
GTCCCAAGCATCATCAGCACGATGTGCAGGCTCGTCGTCAGCTTCTTGAGCGTGAGGATGTTGCCGCTCGCGGTCGCGATGTGCCGCGCCAGATTCTTCTGGTCGGCACTGAGTACCTGCGCCTGCAAGTCATCCAATGAGTTGTCGTTGGCGAGATTCAGGTGGGCGTAATCGTATAGACATTTTTCCAGGAACAGGAACGCGATGAACCCCTGTGTTCTGCCCCAGAGCCTGAAGTTCGTGTCGCACTGCGCTTTCACATGATTCACGACGTCCAACTCGCTCGCGTGGTACGTCAACACGAAGTCGTTGCCGAGCACGGCGATCAGTCGGAGAACCTCGATGGCCCTCGGTCCGTGCGACGTGTCGAGGTGAAGCTCCGGATCCTCGACTTCGTACAGGTAGAACGCCAGGCAGTCATCGCGCTCGACGATCCGAGGGAGAATCTCCGGCTCCTCGAAATGGCTGGTGAGAACGAGATCGATTTTCAGCCGTCGAAGCACGTCGTTCAACGGCGCGATCTGCGGCGCTTGGATGTCGATCCACGAGAAGACGTGCTCGTCCGATAGTTCGCGCTCGAGATCCTCGAGGGTGAATGCTCGGATGAGCTTCTCGCGACGGTCGAAGCTGACGCAATGGACGCCGCCGGGACCGGCGCCGGGCTTCTGCGCCGTGCGAACGGGACTACCGAATGTCAGTGCCATGGGCAAATGCCTAGCGCCAGATGCAGGAGGGGGTGGCGGTCACAGCGTTTCGATCGCGTTCGTCATGTGCTGGATGGTGACGAGTCAGGCGACGGAGCGGTAGTCTACAAGGTCCCTTCACTACGCGCTCGGTTGACACTCCGCGCGCACTGATGGTGGTAATCGTCAAGAGACAAGGTGCTACCATGACCGACATGGGAACGTTTCGAAATGACGTGTGGACCCGGTGACCCGACAACTTGTCGATGCCGGGCCGATGCCGCTGGCGGCGACTGGTTAGCGACTGGCCCGCTGGACGCCCGCGTTAGTCTTGTGGACATTGTGACTCGCCTCCCCCTCTTCGTCCTGCTGCTCACCGTGGCTGCCCCAGCACTCGGGGCTCAACAGCGCGACTCCGGAACCGTCAACATCATCGTACGCGAGTCGATGGGGATGGTGGACGGCTTCCGCATCCGTTCCGAAAGCCGCAGCGCTACGACCGACGCGAGCGGGCGCGCACGGCTGGTGCTGCCCGCAGGGCGGCGGACACTGGTCCTGACCCGGATCGGGTTCGCGCCGAAGCGCATCCCGGTCGTGGTGATCGCGGACAGCACCGTCCTGGTGACCATCGATGTTTTCATGGAAGACAAGATGGCGGCGATGGAAGAAGTCACCATCAGCGCCACGCGTACCGAGCGCCTGGCGGGCCAGACGCCGCTCCGTGTCGAAGTCCTGGACGAGATGGAAGTGGATGAGAATACACTAATGGCGCCGAGCGGGATTACGATGCTGCTCAACGAGACGCCGGGGCTGCGTGTACAGCCTGCGTCGCCGACACTCGGCACCGGTAGCGTGCGCATTCTGGGGTTGTCCGGGCAGTACACCGCCATGCTCGCAGATGGTCTCCCGCTCTACGGCGGCGCCGCCAGCGCGCTCGGCCCGCTGGACATCTCTCCCGTCGATCTCAGGCGCGTGGAGGTCATCAAGGGCGCTGCGTCGTCGCTGTACGGCGGGCAGGCGCTGGGCGGCGTGATCAACCTGATCTCCAAACCACCGACTGGGCAGAGCGAGCTGCTTCTCAATCGGCGTACCTTGGGGGTCACCGACGCTGCTACTTGGCTGAGCCGGCGTCTCTCCGAGCACTCGGGAGTGTCGCTGCTCGCGTCGGGTACGATGCAGGAAGCAGCCGACCCCGACGACGACGGCTGGGGCGACCAGGCGGACGCCAGCCGCTGGGGCATCCGTCCCCGGTTCTCCTTCAGTGATGAGAGTGGCCGGTCGCTCTTCGTGACCGCGGGGTATGGCTACGACGACCGCCAGGGCGGCACGCTGGGGAACGCAGTTGCACCTGACGGCCAGCCGTTTCGCGAGGGATTGACGGGCCGCCGCGCCGATGCCGGCCTGACGCTGCGCCTGCCACAACGCGATTCCGGTCATATCGCCGTTCGGCTGGCGCTGTCGTCCAATGGCCGGGAGCGGCTGTTCGGTTCCGGCCCCATCGAGCGGGATCGCATCTCGACTGGATTCGCGGAGCTCACGCGCGTGGCGAAGTGGGAGCGCGGCGCTTTGGTGCTGGGTGCAGCCGTCCAGACTGACCTCTATACCAACGAGCTGAATTCTGCTTTCAATCACGACTGGGTGACGCCGGGGCTCTTTGCCACCGGCGATCGCGACATCGGCCCCGTCACGGTGTCGGCAAGCATTCGCGGGGATCATCATCCCGAAGGGTTCCAGCTGACCGAGCGGCTCTCGTTCCTGGCGCGTCCCAATGAACAGTGGTCCGTGCGCGTGAGTGGCGGCACCGGATTCGCCGCGCCGGCGTCGATGACCGAGGAGGTCGAAGCGATCGGACTGCGCGCCATTCGACGCGGCACACCGAGCGCCGAACGCAGCGTCGGAGGGATGCTCGACCTCAACGGTCACGTTCTTGGTGCCGAGCTGCTGGTGACCGGCTATGCCTCATCCATTGATGGGGCCATCCAGCTCGTCGATCTTGGCGATCCGACGAGGTCTGGAGCGTTGCGCAACGCCGCCGGCAGTACACGAGTGGGCGGCGTCGAGGGAGCTGCGATCTGGCGTTTTCGTGGCGACAACAAGTTCCTGCTCACGTACGGCTACGCGAAAGGCACGCGGACCGACGCCGAAACCGGCCAGCGGGAGGCGATGCCGCTGCTCAATCGCCACCGGGCCGGCGCGGATCTGATGCTGGAGAAGCCGGGTGTGTATCGAATCGGCATCGAAGGCATCTACTACGGGCGGCAGGTGCTGGATGACAACCCCTATCGCAGCGACTCGAAGCCGTACCTCTATGCGATGGCGATCGCGATGCGCCAGTTCGGGCCGTTGGAGGTCGTTGCCAACTTCGAGAATCTTCTCGACGTGCGGCAGACACAATACCAACCGCTGGTTCGGCCCGCACCCACCGTGGGCGGCCGCTGGACCACCGATGTGTGGGCCCCGCTCGAGGGCTTCATGGCGAACGTCGCGGTGCGCTACCGGTGGCCGCGTGCGAACTGATGCCTGGCCTGCGTTCGGTTCGACGGAAACGGTATCTCACGGCCCACCAGGGTGGTGAGATCGGGCAGCGCACATCGAGCTGTCGAGAGTCCTGAGCGACCTCTCAACGCCGGGAACGATCGGATCCCGTGTGAGTTAGAATGAGATGTCCCTTCCGACGCGAGGCGATGAATGTGCAGCATGGGGATATTCAGAACGACGCTTGCGGTGGCCGCGCTCCATGCGCCCGATCAGCGTCGCGAACTGCACGAGGTGATGGTGGATACCGGCAGCGAGTACAACTGGATACCGTCGGCGGTGCTCGCTGCACTGGGTGTCGCACCTGTTCGCACCGACCGCTTCGAGACCGCGGACGGTCGTGTGCTCGAGCGTCCAGTCGGCTTCGCGCTGATCTACGCTGGCGGACGGAGCGCGGCTGCGGCTGTGGTGTTCGCCAACGTAGGCGATCTCACCCTGCTTGGCGCTCATGGGCTGGAGGGCTTGAACCTCCGCGTCGACCTGGGGCGCAAGAGGCTCGTACCGGCGGGCCCCGTTCCGGCGGCCGCGGCATAACCACTGTAAATGGGTCTGCGGTCAGAATTCTGATCATGGCGCCAAACCGGAGCACCTTATGATCGACGGACTCGGACATGGCAAGGAACTGATGACCGCCGATGAGCTGCTGACGCTGGAGCTTCCTGGAAAGTCGACGGAGCTGGTGCGCGGGAAGCTTGTGGTGCGCGAGCCCCCCAGCACGTATCACGGGCGGGTCCAGTCAACGCTGAATGTTCTCGTGGGATCATTCGTCCGCTCGCACCAACTCGGCGCCGTTTTCGGACAGGACACGGGTTTCAGGATCGCGTCCGATCCAGACACTGTACGCGCGCCCGACCTTGCTTTCGTGCGTCGAGACCGCGTCGGGCTGGTTGGGCCGCGCGGCTACGCGGCGCTCGCGCCCGACCTCGTCGCGGAAATCCTGTCACCCGATGACCGGCCGGGCGAATTGCTCGCGAAGGTCGGTGAGTGGCTGGAGGCTGGGGTGACAATCGTCTGGGTCATCGACCCCGATCGAAAAGGGGCGCGGGTGTATCGGTCAGATGGCAGCGTGACGAGCGTCGCTCCCAGTGGTGACCTCGATGGGGAAAACGTGCTGCCCGGCTTTTCCTGCCGACTGACGGAGGTTTTCGAGTAGAACATAGAACTCGTACGATCCAGCGGCCTCCGAGTCCTTCACACAGGATTTCCGCGACCCAGCCGCGCGTTTACATGCGCCTCGAGTTTGTTTCATTCAGCGCCGCACGAAGGCCGCGCGCCAACTTCACCGCGTAGACACCGCCATTGGCGCGTCCGGCGTAGCCGAGCGTCGCGCTGATTGCCGCCGTGTCGAGATCGAGCGCCGGGGTGGGACCGGAGGGCGCGGTATCGAGTGGTGTCCCCGACTTTGCGAGTGCGGCGCGGATCGCGGTCGCGATCTTCACTTCGTCGCCGTTCCAGAACCGTCTTCACGCGACTCATGCTGGCTTCTCCTCGAGCAGGGGCGACTTGGTTGAGGCAACCGTGCGATCCCCGAAAAGCCAGTAGAGTGACGGCAACACTACCATGTTGAGCGCCGTAGCGGACAGCAGGCCGCCCAGAATGACGATTGCCATGGGTGTCTGAAGCTCGTTGCCAGGCTCGCCACCACCGACCGCCAGCGGAATGAGTGCCAGCCCCGCTGTGAGCGCGGTCATGAGAATCGGTGAGAGACGTTCCAGCGATCCGCGCACGACGGCCTCTCGGAAGTCCGCTCCCTCGCCAAGCAATTGACGATAGTGGGCGACCAGCAGGATACCGTTGCGCGTCGCGATGCC
>JANNJV010000558.1:0-3442 GCA_031395945.1 Gemmatimonadota bacterium
CCGTACTCGGAATCGTCGATCTTCTCGAGAACGTTGCAGCCTTCTTCGCGCAAGACTTTGACCAGGGCGTGGAGATCCTCCACCCGGTAGTTGACCATGAAAGTTGCACTGCTGGGCGCAAACTGGTCACCTTGCGCCGAACCAATAGACCAGATGGTTGTTCCGGCAACCGGCTTACCTTCACCGTCGGTCCAAGTAAAAGCCGTGCCTCCCCATTGTTGGACATCGATTCCGAGGTGCCGCTTGTACCAAGCCTGTAGTGCCGGAGGGTCTTTGGCTTTGAAGAAGATGCCGCCAATGCCAGTGACTCGCTTCATAGAATCTCGAGGTCGGGGTGGTGGTGAGGGAGAGTGTATTGTCTGCGGCCTAACGCCCGAACTCTGTTGCGGCGCAGCAGACCGTTAGCGGGTGACGGCGAATAAATGGATCGTTAGGCGCGGGGAGGGCGATGGCCACGATCGAGCGCCGTCAGCTTCAACGCCTAGCTAGACGCGGGATGCGGAATCTGAACGTGCGCGAAATGCCCAGATTGCGAGTGAGCCTGCGACTAGAGCGGCAACGACCGAAGCCCACACGGGAACGGCGAAACCCGCCACCGTCACAGACCACTGCATCACGACTCTCAGGAGTTGAACGCACGTGAGCAATGCAAGCATGAACCCCGACACCAAAGTGTAGCGACGCATCCTGCCTCCTTAGTAAACCTTGCCAGCCAAAAGCCATGTCGCCGGTCGAAATGCCAGGTTAGACAATGCCGAACGTCCGCGTGTCAACGCCGGAGACGCTTGGCCGCGATCAACAGACCGATGCCTGCGAAGAGCAGAAGGCCGCCGTAGACCGCCCATTTCGTTTGGCCAGTCATGAAGCTGCCCGGAAGGATGTTGATTCCCTGGAGGAACCAGACGCATCCCATGAGCACGCATAAGGCGCCTGCAACGTTCAACGCGATCCGCACTTGGGTAACCGGTAGAGGGATCGGAGCATGTGTTCTCCCCAGCGTCCTACTCTGAAACAGCCAGCTCTCGGACCAGACACTGCAGATCGGGCAGGATGCTTTCCATCCGATTCAGGAACCTACTGTTCCTGCACCAAAAGCTACAGCAGACGTTTGGGCAGGAAGCGACGGAGTATCTCGTGAGTTGGATAGAAAGCGTCGACAATAATCGCGCGGACATCGCGGAACTGCCGGTGCGGCCTGTCGATGGTCACGATCACAGCTGAATGATCTGCCGGCCCGGGCGCAATTGCCGGCGTTGCCCGCGCCATTCCAGCACGCCCGACAGCCCGCGCGGAAGCGTGACCTCGGCGCGCAGTCCGCGTTGACCCTCGCGCACCAATCGCACGTCGATGTCACCGGACGGATGTGGCACGCGCCCCTCGGCGTGGCGCAGCGGCCCCAGTGCCGGCGCGATGCTGACCGTGCGAAATCCGGGACTCGATGGGCGCACGCCGAGCACGGTGGCGAGCAGGCCGTAGTTCGGGTGCGCGGCCCACGCATGCGTGTCGGAGCGCGTGGGTTCGGGGTTCTCGGGAGGCGACGTGAGACCCAGCCGCAGCATGGTCTGCCATGGCGCGAGCTGTTCGATGTAGCGGTCGGCCAGCCCCGCCTTTCGCAGCGCCTCCAACATATAGAAGCTGAAGTAGTACGACGCCTGCGTGAGCGTCGTGTCGGCGAGGACGCGCAGCATCAACTCCCGTTGCATCGGCGTCCGCTGCTCTGTCGCGGACGCGAGGTCTACGAGTATCGCGAGGACGTTGGTCTGCTGGCTGTACGCGTTGGTGTCAGGCGCGTCGCGGTAGAGTCCCCGCGCAGAGTCCCACGCGCGCGCCCGCACCGCGGCCAGCATCGCGGCCGCGCGAGCCCGATACGCGGCACCGGCGCCACGCATGCCAACGGAGTCCTCGAGCTCCGCGGCACGCTGCAGCGCGTACACGTACAGCAGGCTGATCGTGGTGGAGTGCCCCGCCTCAGCGCCAGGCGGAACGCCGCGCTCCCATGGGCGCGTCCAGTCGACGTAATTCCAGTGCGGCATTGCGCCAAGCATGCCGGTCGCGTCCACGTGGCGAGCGTACCAGTCGAGAATGCCGCGGATGCCCGCGAGTCGCTCGCGCACGAACGCGCGGTCATCCCGGTGCAGAAAAAAGTCGTGCACCATCGCGACGTGGATGAGCGAGAATGGGGGAATGATCTGTGTCAGCGCCGACGGGTAGCGGCTGGCCGTGAGTCCCTCCGGGATGCGCGAGAGGTCGAAATGCTCGATGGCCTGCCGCAGCAGCCGGTCGTCGCCGGCGACGTAGAGCGAGATGAGCCCCTGAATGCGCGTATCGCCGACATACTGGAGCTGCTCCCAGTACGGCGTGTCCATGTATGTCTCGAACGCGCCGATGCGCGCGCCGTTCCAGTTCATGCGCCACATGTCGGCGAGCCACGGGAGGTCGCTGCTGAATTGCGCGCGCTCTGCGAACGGGTATGCCGTGAAGATCCCGTGCAGATCGTGGATGCGCAGCGGCTCGTCGGCGGTCGTGACGTCCATCTGGATGTAGCGATAGGAGCGCCAGTACAGCGTCTGGAAATGGCGCCGCGGGCCGCCGTCCATCAGAAGGACATCGCGCACGCCTCGTATTGTTTTTCCGTCTATTTCGTCACGGTGTCCCTTCACGCCGGCCGCGTCAGCCAGCGCCTCGGCGTACGTCAGCCGCACCGTGCTCCCGGCTCCGCCACTCGTTTCGACCACCGGATACGCGTTCGTCGTGTGCGCCTGATCGAGCAGAAGCACCGCGGTCGTGCGCGCGGGGATCACCAGATCGCCGCCTGCGCGCAGGAACGCGGCGTCCGTCGTGACACCAGTCGCACGCCGGACGCTCGCCAGCCGCTGCACCCCCTCTTCCATTGGCGGGATAGACCGCGCCTCGAGCTGCCCCCCCGACATCTCCCCGTACTCACCGGGCGGCATCGCGCGGCGCTTCACGCGCCCCACGATCGCGCCGCCGTCGGCGCCGTCGAATGCCGCGAGTGGCGCGGCCCCTGTGTTGCTCGCGGCCGGGGCCACCAGGTACCACGCACCATCCACATAGTCGGGATGCTCCCACCCCCACGGATAGCGCGAGCCGTCGATCGAATCGCCCGGTGCGGCCGCGTAGTAGTTGCCCATCGTGGCGCTGGTGATCACGATCTGGGCGTATGCGCTGTCTCTCAGCAGCTTCCAACCGGTGCCGCTATTCACCAGCGCCGCCTCGGCTGGTCCGTTGCCCTGGACCAGAAACCCCGTGCGGTGGCTGTGCTGTGCCACGGGACGCGCCGCACCCCAGTTCCACACGAGCGCCGCGATGACATTGCGTCCCGCGCGCAGCTTGGGAGCCAGGTCCAGCGTCTCGTACCGCCAGTGCGTGACGTCCGACCGCTGTGGACCGGATGACACCTGCACACCGTTGACGTACAGTC
>JANNJV010000562.1:0-5286 GCA_031395945.1 Gemmatimonadota bacterium
TCAAGGACGAGATGTCGCGGCGCGGGTTCTCCAGAGCGCTCATCGGCGTCTCCGGGGGCGTGGACTCTGCCGTCACCGCGTATCTGGCCGCGCGCGCGCGCTGGGACCCAAGAACGTCATTGGCGTGCGGATGCCGTACAAGTCGTCGAGCAAGGAAAGTTCGGAGGACGGCAAGGCCGTGATCGACGCACTGGGTATCGAAGGTTGCACGCTCGACATCACGCCGGCGGTGGACGGCTACTTCCAGAGCGATCCCAAGGCGGATCCGTCGCGACGAGGCAACGTGATGGCGCGCATGCGCATGATCGCGCTGTTCGACCTCTCCGCGAAGCACAAGGCCATTCCGCTGGGCACCGGCAACAAGACCGAGCGTCTATTCGGCTACTTCACCTGGCACGCGGACGACGCGCCGCCGATCAACCCCCTCGGCGACTTGTTCAAGACGCAGGTCTGGACACTCGCGCGGCATCTGGGCGTGCCGGCGCAGATTGTGGCGAAACCGCCAACGGCGGATCTCGTGGTTGGGCAGACCGACGAGGGCGACTTCGGCATCTCGTACCTGAAGGCGGACGAGATCCTCAACTGGATGCTGTCCGGCTACAAGCCATCCGAGCTGATCGAGCGCGGGTTCGACGAGGCCGAGGTGCACCTCGTACGCAAGCGGCTCGAGTCCACGCATTGGAAGCGGCGGCTTCCGACGGTGGCGATGCTCTCGCCCACGGCGATCGGCGAGTCGTACCTGCGGCCGGTCGACTACTAGCCTCGTCCTTGCTCGCGAGGTCTCCGCTCGCACACCCTGGCATTGCTCGCGAGGACACAGGACTCCGCTCGCGCACCCTGGCATTGCTCGCGAACCGCCAGCAACGCTACTTCTCGATGAGCGCCTCGGCTTCGATCTCGACGAGCATGGCCGGGTCGATCAGGGCGCGGACCTCGACCATGCTGGTAGCGGGGCGAATTTCCCTGAAATACTCGCCATGGACGCGCCCGATGGCCTCCCAGTCCCTGCCGATGTGAACCACGTACATCCTGGTCCGCACCACATCGCTGAGCTTGGCGCCGGCCTTCTCGAGCGCGCTCTTGATGTTCTCTAAGGTCTGGCGAGCCTGGGCAGCCGCGTCGCCGGTGACGAGCTTCCCGTCAGGCCCCGTGGCGGTGGTGCCCGATACATAGACGTGTGAGCCGATGCGGATGGCGCGGGCGTAGCCAACAATCGGCTCCCAGGGAGTACCGGACGAGACGTGTTGGCGCGCGAGGGGTTGGGGTGTCATGGCCACAGCATAAGCCACCTCGTCGCCCAGGGGGAGCGGTGCAGAGAGTTCATGAAGTCAGGTGAGGCCAGGGCGACGCTGGTGTCGAAGGGTGTCTCCGAAACGCGAAGCCCATGGCAATTCTGGCATGCGCTCTCCATGCCAGAATTGGCCAGGGTGCGCTGAGGAGACCCCTCAGCCACCAGCGGAGCGAAGAACCGGAGCTGCGAAGGAGCGGCGGACTATGCGGCTTCGGCGTACGCCAGGCTGACCGCCCGCCGCGCCGCGCGCTTCAACGCGCGATGCACGGTACGAGCGAACCGCATGAAATTGGCGCCGGCCCAGGGATACGCGGCGAAGAACTCGTAAGGAAGGATGTCGCTTTTCAGCTGGTTACAGCGAATGCACGCCAGCACGACGTTGCCGGGGTGGTGCGCACCGCCGTGCGCGAGGGGATAGACGTGATCGAGCGTCGCCGTCTCGATGTCCAGCGCCGTAGCGCAGTAGACGCAGCGGCGGCCACAGTCTCGCATGGTCGCACGCTTGATGGCGCGCTTGAATCTGGCTCCGCGGAAATGGCTGACCCCGGAATGCTTGGGGCGCGGCCGGCGAAGGCGGGCGGTTGGGAGCATGACGCGGTGACGCTGCCGTCGAACGGACATTTCACCTCGCTGTAAAAAGCGACACCCCGCGACGGGAAGGATTCCCGTCGCGGGGTGTCGTGGGCTAGGCCCATGTTTTCGGCGACCCTCCAGGCGCGCCACTGTCGGGCGCGTCGGTATTCGATGGCGGAAAATCGTCGCTGTCGATCCAGCGTGTGCCTCCGAAGGAGGGAGTGGGTCGCCTTCGCGGTACTAATGTGATGTCGCGCCCGGTCGCGCAAGAGCGAATTTCAGGCAACCGCCCTGGCGTTGGCGCTTTTTCCTTCCACGCGGGTCCGTCCCTCGTCCAGGTCAACCCGGCTCAAGGCGCCCATGGGATCCCGTAGGGCAGTCATGATCCGAACCGCGGTGGCATCCAACAGCGTCCGGTCTGGCATCGCCGACGCCTGGAACGGAAGCGGAATGTCAAAGCCGTCGTTGGAGGAACGGGGAATGACGTGGACGTGATAGTGGGGCTCATCCTGTCCCGCCGCACTTCCGCTGTTCACCACAATGTTCATCCCTTCTGCCGCCGCGACTTTCTTCACGACGGGGACCAGCTTGGTGGCCACGCGAAACAGGTGCATCGCGAGCTCGGCCGGGACTTCTTCAAAGCGCTCGTAGTGACGCCGAGGCACCACCAGCACGTGTCCCGCGTTCACGGGCTGAATGTCCATGAAGGCGATCGCATCCGCGTCCTCATAGCAAATGGACACCTCGCCTGCCCCGTTGATCAGGTCACAGAAGGTGCAGTGGCGGTCGGCAATTCTCATGACGAAGCTCGGATAGAAGACACACTCCTAATTGGCATGGGCAATGCCAGTCCGAGAGCGCCCAACGAGGTGCCCAACCAGCCGCTCACTGTATCTTTGTTGCATGGCCACCACAGCAAAGTCCGAACGACGCCCTTCCGGCGCGCCCGAGCTGAGCAAGGCGCAGCTGCTTGGCGTCTATCGCACCATGCTCCTGTCACGGAAGCTGGACGACAAGGAGATCCAGCTCAAACGCCAGAACAAGATCTTCTTCCAGATCTCCGGTGCGGGTCACGAGGCGGTGCTGACGGCTGCCGGCATGGTACTGAAGCCCGGTCACGACTGGTTCTACCTGTATTATCGCGACCGGGCGCTGTGCCTTCAGCTTGGAGAGACGCCCGCCGAGATGCTGTACTCGGCGGTGGGGGCGGCGAAGGACCCCAATTCTGGCGGGCGGCAGATGCCCAGCCACTGGGGCAAGAAAGAGCTCAACATCGTCACGGTTTCGTCACCGACGGGAACACAGTTCCTGCAGGCGGTTGGGTCTGCTGAGGCTGTGCTGAAGGCCAAGGCCCTCGACATTTCCGAGGGATTCGAGAATGACGAGGTGGTGCTCGTCACCACGGGTGACGGAACCACCAGCGAAGGTGAGTTCTGGGAGTCCTTGAATACCGCGGCCAACCTCAAGCTGCCGGTCGTATACCTGGTCGAGGACAATGGGTACGCGATCTCGGTCCCGGTGGAGGTGAACACCGCGGGCGGATCGATCTCCAGGATCGTGAGCGGGTTCCCGGGTTTGTACATCCAGGAAGTGGACGGCTGCGACTTCATGGCCTCGTACGAGGCCATGAAGTCAGCCATTGCATATGCACGCAAGCGCAAGGGTCCCGCGCTGGTGCACGCGAAGGTCATTCGTCCGTACTCGCACTCGCTGTCGGATGACGAAGTGTTCTATCGTCCCCCCGAAGAGCGCGACGCCGACGCGCTCCGCGATCCCGTCACGACCTTCCCGCGGTGGCTGGTGGACGAGGGGCACGCGACCAAGACGGAGATCGACCGCATTCAATCTGACGTAGAAGCCGAAGTACAAGCAGCCACGGACGACGCCCTGTCCCAACCACAGCCAGGCGCCGACACGATCTACAATTTCGTCTATTCACCGGACGTCGATCCGACGAGCGAGCAGTTCGATACGGAGGACGATCCGCAGTTCTCCGGGAACGAGACGACGATGGTGGACCTGCTCAACGTCTGCATGAAGGACGAGATGCGACGCAACCCGAAGATGCTTGTCTTCGGTGAGGATGTGGCGGACGTCTCGCGCTCGCAGCACAAGAACAAGGTCAAGGGAAAGGGCGGCGTTTTCAAAGTCACCTGGGGACTTCAGAAGGAGTTCGGTGACGAGCGGGTGTACAACTCGCCCCTGGCCGAAGCAAACATCATCGGACGGGCGATCGGGCTCGCGCTGCGCGGCTTCAAACCTGTCGTGGAAATCCAGTTCTTCGACTACATCTGGCCCGCGTACATGCAGCTGCGCGACGAGCTGAGCACGATGCGCTGGCGGTCGAATGGCCTGTTTGCATCACCGGTCGTTGTTCGGACGACATACGGCGGCTACATCCGCGGCGCGATCTACCACTCGCAGACGGGCGCGTCGCTGTTTGCGCACTGCCCCGGGCTGCGCGTGATCTGTCCGGCCACCGCGCTGGACGCGAACGGACTGCTGCGCACAGCGATCCGCTGTGAGGACCCTGTGATTTTCCTGGAGCACAAGCACCTGTACCGCCAGACGTACAACAAGGCGGCGTATCCGGGGCCGAACTTCATGATCCCGTTCGGCAAGGCGCGCACGGTGCGTGAGGGGACGGACGTCACGATCGTCACGTACGGTGCGACGGTGCAGCGCGCGTTTGTCGCGGCGAATCAGCTGGCGGAAGCGGGCGGGCCGAGCGCTGAGGTGATCGACCTGCGCTCGTTGTCGCCGTGGGATCAGAACGCGGTGTACCAGTCCGTGAAGAAGACGTCACGCGTCATCGTGCTGTATGAGGACTCGATGTCGTGGGGGTACGGGGCGGAGATCGCGGCTCGCATCGCGGACGACTGTTTCGCCTGGCTGGACGCGCCGGTGAGGCGTGTCGCGTCGGCGGACACCTACGTGGGGTACGCGCCGCAGCTTGAGGACGCAATCCTGCCGCAGATCGATGACGTGAAGCGGGCGGTCGAAGAGATCGTCAAGTTCTGATGCATGTGTGTCAATGAAAAAGGCCGGGCATTTCGCCCGGCCTTTTTTCATGACAACCATCAATGCTATGGAACCGTGACAGGCCCAATGAGAACCGGCAGATAGTCGACGTTGAGACTCGGCCCATTCCGGTCGCCGACAATAGGCGTGATGGGAGCACCCCCCGCATCGAAGCCCCAGAAGTTGTTCGTGGCGTTGATCAAATACAGTGCGTTGGTGCTGAAGTTCTCCACGCCACGATCGGTGCCGTTGCGACCGTTGTTCACGATATTGCAGCTCTGAATGGACACGCCTGCCAGGCTGCTCGACGTGTAGAACCCGTGACTCATGCTACTGAGCACGCTGCAGCTCGCGAGCTGCACGCCCGAGACATCGATGTAGACGCCGATGCTGGCCGTGCT
>JANNJV010000576.1:0-2103 GCA_031395945.1 Gemmatimonadota bacterium
TCCGCCCACCCTTCAGAACAGGAATCAGAGCGGCAATGAATGAAAGAAGGCTGACGACAGCAAAGAGTCCTACTACTACGTTCGCTCGATTCATGCTTTCTCAGCTGAGTTTGTCGTCCGCCTAACGCGGCGGAGCTAAGCCGCGGCGCAATGGTTAATGAACACAACCAAACTGCTTTGTGACGCCGGCGGCTTCAACTCCTCGTTAGGTAGCGGGTCTGGGGAACTGCGCCCCACGCTGCTTGGAAATGCCTTCCGACATTACTCGTTTTAGCAGATCGCCTAGTTGAGTCGCCCACCAGCCCGACGCCCGATCTAGTATCCCCGTTTCCTCATCGGACACCGTCAAGTCATTCGCATTCTTCGGATGCATCAAGCGATCGCGGATTCTTATCGACTTCTGAAAGGATTCCCAACCATCATCGGAAACAGAGAGGATGAAGGTCAAACCCTCCGTCTTCGCAAAAGTCTGCAGCGCGAAACGCACGTTGTGCTTAAGAGCGATGTGAGCCTGCCGTTCAGTTACTTGGCCCTTGTCGTCTATGTCTGGAGACACCTCGGCAAGCATTGCCTGTTCACCAGGAGATAAAGGCACGTAACCGAGCGCGTGGTGCATAAGGGCGGTCTGTTTTAGCGCCCAGGTGATGCCTTCAACAGCTGCGAATAGGGCGCGCACGAAGTTGCGCCGCGCGAACTGCGTCCTCTCGGCGTTTACCAGATCTAGACACTTCGTCACGTCGGCCAAGAGGTTCTGGATAAGCGCCTGCTTTTCTCTCCAGAACTCGAGTTGCTCAGCAGGATTCACTATAAAGCTCGGTCGCTACCTAACGCGCCGGAGTTAAGCTGCGGCGCTGAATGTGAAATATTCGACCAAACTGCTTGGGGTCACCGGCAGCTTCAACTCCTCGTTAGGCGGTGAGCGATGCGGCTGGTCGCTTTGCGAGTTGCCAGCCCAGGAACGACGCAAGCGGCAGCAACAGGAGTGCGGTCGCAGCTCCTGGGCGATATGCGCCGGCAGCCAATGCCCACGCCGCGTGGCCGACGCCATTGACCAATTCGATGCCCACCCAGAGCCACGTTAGCTGAGCAGCAGATCGCCATCCGCGGGAAATGGGGAAGACAAAACACCATAGGCCAAAAAGAATGAGCGCACTGTTAAAAATGACAAAGCCGCGGGACAAATCACTTGAGAAGAGCGAACTCACCGCGCGAGCCGGCGGGAACACGTCGTAGAGCCGGTGCACGTACTCCTCAATTGAGTGCAGCGCTTGAGCACCGATGAGAGCCAGGAATATCCAGCGCGACTTTATCGACAATGGATGTCACCCGCCTAACGCCAAAAGTTCAGCTGCAAAGGATTTCAATAAGAGTACGCGCGGAGCGCGCACCATCCATAGCCTCCTTTGGCAGCTGCAACGTTCGTTACGTGGCGGGTCGCGATGCTTGCTCAGCTTCGGCCAGTATCCCCTCCATCACCCCGAGGCAATCGACGCAGACGGTCGCCGAGCCGACACTCGTGGCCTCATCCTTCGACCGAAGCTGACGGCAGAATCGGCAGCGTATCGCGTCCACTGGCGGTCGACGCGGCGTCAGCGGTCGACGCGGCGTCAGCTGTCGAGCCGCCTGCGCGACGCAGCGGTCGCACATATAGACATGCGGACCGGCGATCATGTACGTGACCTCGGCCTCGAGTCGACCGCAGCCGTTGCACCGGACGATCCGAATTACTCGCGACGCCTGTGGCATGGGTCACCTCGGTCGAGACTCCGATAACTCTACGGGTCGAAAGCGTTTGGCGCCACATAACGCACCGTAGTTAAGCTGCGGCGCACCAGTAACAATGCGGCAGGCGAGCAAAGCGAGCCAGCCGCGACCGAAGCGTGCGCCGTCAGCTTCAACTCCTCGTTAGGTGGCAGTCACAGACGTGTCCTGGGTAAAGTGCACGAGCCAGACGCTGGCGCCGAAGAAGGCGCCTTCCGGAAACTCGGATAGTTCAGCGGGCAAATGCTCCGGGTGAGGTCGGTGTTCAAGTACTCCGATTGACCGCGTAGGTATGACTCCCCCACTCTCGTCCCGGACGATAAGGCGGCGCTCAGGCGGCAA
>JANNJV010000579.1:0-14120 GCA_031395945.1 Gemmatimonadota bacterium
TCCCCCGCGACCGCAAAGCCGTGATTCTGTGAAGTAATGAGAACCTTCCCCGTCTCGACTTCTTTCACCGGATGGTTCCCGCCACGGTGCCCGTAGGGCATTTTCACCGTTTCCGCGCCGTAAGTCAGTCCCAAGATCTGATGTCCCAAGCAGATGCCAAAGATCGGCACCCCCTGCTCAGCGATGCTTCGCACCGCCTGGGGTGCGTAATCAACTGCGGCAGGATCGCCGGGACCATTCGAAAGAAAAACTCCGTCCGGATGCAATTTCAAAACATCCTCGGCGCTGGTTGTCGCCGGCACAACGGTCACGCGGCAATCATGGTCCGCGAACAGGCGAAGAATGTTTCTCTTGATCCCGTAGTCGTAGGCAGCGATGTGATACGTCGCGCCCGGATCGCCCCAGTCGTAACTCGCCGTCGTTGAAACACGCGTTGCCAGATCGAGACCTTCCATGGACGGGCAGGCGTCGAGCGCCGCCAGCACTTCGGACGTCGGCTCTGTACCCTGCGCAATCACCCCGCGCATGACGCCAATGGTTCTCAAGTGTTTTGTGAGGCGGCGAGTGTCAACCTCTTCAAGAACAGGAACTTGAGCTGCCTCTAACCAAGAAAAGAGATCGCCCTCGGCGCGCCAGTTGGAGTACGTGTTCGAGAGTTCGCGTACGATGACGCCAGCCACCTGCGGTCGCGCCGATTCAGGATCTTCCGTGTTGATGCCGTAGTTCCCGATCATCGGCGCCGTCATCACAACGATCTGTCCCTGGAAGGAAGGATCCGTGAACGTCTCCTGATACCCGGACATGTTGGTCGTGAACACGACCTCGGCGACGGTGGTGGCAGCGGCGTTTCGCAACTGACCACGAAAAAGGGTTCCATCCTCGAGGAGGAGGAACCCTGGAGCGAGACGCGGAAGCGACACGTCGCTTTACGGCGTCTTCGTAGGCGCCGGAGCCTCGACCGGTGCTGGCGTGATGGGCAGAACGTTCGAGTTTGGTGCCGTCGTTGCCGGTGCAACTGGCGCCGGAGGCGTGGTGAATGTCTGGTCCAAGATGGACCGTGGTGCGCTACGGCGCGACGACGTGAGCGACAGCATGAACGCGAGCGCCAGGAACAGTCCGCCGCACCACCAGCTTGCCTTCGTCAGAAGGTTGCCTGCCTGACGCGTGCCGAGAATCGCGTCAGCAGAGCTGGTGACTCCACCAAAGCTGGCTGCCAATCCACCGCCCTTGCCTGCCTGCAGCAGAATGGCGGCGACGAGAAGCACGCTGTCGATGATGAGCAGCGTGAGAAGCAATGTCGAAAGCATTTTATCCGGGCGATGCCCGCGAGCGCGGGCTGGTGTGACAAGGTAAGCACGTAATATCGCGGCACTTACGCGGATGGGTCAAGTGGACGTGGATGCGATCGCGCCCCAGCTGCTCGCATCGAGACTTGCTCCGCCAACCAGCAGTCCGTTCACGCCCGGGGCGGTGAGCAGGCTCCGCGCATTGTCACGATTCACACTCCCTCCGTACAGGATCGGGATGTCGTTGGCGCTCGACCCGCAGAGCTTCACGAGCTCGCGGCGGATGATCTCGTGCACCGCCGAGGCGTCGGAGGGTGTTGCGGTTTTGCCTGTGCCGATGGCCCACACGGGCTCGTAGGCGATGAGTATGCGCCCGCGATCCTTCGCCTCCACAAGGGAGAGCCCGGTTCGCAGTTGGCGAAGTACAACTTCCTCCGTCTTGCCCGTCTCACGTTCGTCGAGTTTTTCGCCGACGCACAACATGGGAACCAGCGAGGCTTGCAGGGCGACAACGCACTTCTTGGCAGTCGCGTCGTCGGGCTCGCCGAACACGTGTCGGCGCTCAGAGTGTCCCACCAGCACCAGTCCAGCACCCGCGTCGCGCGCCATCGCCGCGGAGTTCTCGCCCGTGAATGCTCCCTTTGGCTCGCTGTGGATGTTCTGTACGCCGAGAAGGACATCGGTCCGCGACGCCAATGCGTTCCGGACCGTTGCCAGCGAAAGCGCCGGCGGAAAAATCGCGATGGCTCTGTCGGTCCGCGGCGAATACGCGGCGAGGAATGCCGCCATGAACGCACGTGCCTCTGAGGGCCCGTTGTTCATCTTCCAGTTCGCAGCCAGGACGGGACGCTGCATCAGGCGTCGTCCAGCGCCGCGACACCAGGCAACGTTTTGCCTTCCAGGAACTCGAGCGAAGCACCGCCTCCGGTGGACACGTGCGACATGCGATCCTCCAGCTTCAGATCCGCCACCGCCGCGGCGGAGTCTCCACCGCCCACGATTGTCGTGACGCCACGCGCGGTCGCATCGGCCATGGCCTGAGCAACCGCGCGCGTTCCGCGGTCGAATGGCGGCGTCTCGAACACTCCCATGGGTCCGTTCCACACCACGGTCCCCGCGCTGGCAATGATGTCGGCGAACGCGCGACCTGTCGCCGTGCCCACGTCGAGCATGGCCTCGCTGGCCGGTATCGCATCGCGAAGGACGTCATGCGCCGCGCTGGGCTGGTCGAGCGATGGCGCGACCGTCGCGTCCGTGGGGAGCACCAACTTGTCTCCTCCGCGTCCCAACAGCGCCTTCGCCATCTGGACCCGCTCGGCCTCAACAAGGGACTTTCCGGTCTCGAGTCCCATGGCACGAAAAAAGGTGCACGCCATCGCGCCGCCAATCAGCATGCGATCCACCTTCGGCAACATGGCTTCGATCACGTCGATTTTGCCGGAGATCTTTGCGCCGCCGAGAATGGCGACGAAGGGCCTCTTCGGATTCGCCAGCGCGCGTCCCAGGTACTCCAGCTCTTTCTCCATGAGCAGCCCGGCCACCGCTGGCCGCAGGTGATGCGCAATGCCTTCGGTGGATGCGTGGGCGCGGTGGGCGGATCCAAAGGCGTCGTTCACGAAGAAATCGCCCAGCTGCGCCAACGCGCGTGCGAGACGTGGATCGTTGCTTTCCTCGCCTCCCAGAAAGCGGGTGTTCTCGAGCAGCGCGACGTCGCATCCGCCATCGTGGGTTGCCTTCACGGCCTCGTCGGTATCCGTGCTTTCGATGAACGAGGCGCGCACCTTCTTGGGCAGTAGCTCGCGCAGTCTGCGCCCCACGGGCTCCAGAGAGTACTTGGCTTCGGGCTTCCCCTTCGGGCGGCCCAGATGAGAGAGGAGCACGACGCGTGCGCCACGCTCCAGCAGATACTCGATGGTCGGGAGTGCCGCTCGAATGCGGGTGTCGTCCGTCACCCGACGCTTCTCGTCCAGCGGGACGTTGAAGTCCACGCGGACCAGCGCCCGCATACCGCGGAGCTGGTCCGGCTGGAGATCACGAACCGTCTTTTTCTGCATGACTTGCTCAGCTGCTCAGGCGCGCGCCAACGTAGCGGAGGAGGTCCACGCATCGCGACGAGTATCCCCACTCGTTGTCGTACCAGCCCGAAACCTTCACCAGCAATCCGTCTACCACGTTGGTGCTCTTTCCGTCGATGATGCACGAATGCGGATCGCCGATGAAATCGGAGGAGACCAGCTCCTCGTCGGTATAGGCGAGAATGCCTTCGAGCGGGCCTTCCGCTGCCGCTTTGCGAAATGCCGCGTTCACCTGCTCCACCGTCACCGGCCTGTCGACCACCACGGCGAGATCAGTGAATGAGACGTCAGGGGTGGGTACTCGAATGGCGATTCCATCGATCTTGCCCTTCACCTCGGGAATGACCAGCGATGTCGCCTTGGCGGCGCCAGTGGTGGTCGGAATGATGGAGAGCGCCGCGGCTCGCGCGCGACGCAGATCTTTATGGGGCAGGTCCAGGATGTTCTGGTCATTGGTGTAACTGTGCACCGTGACCATCGATCCACGCACAAAGCCGAAATTGTCGCGAACCACCTTGACCATTGGTACCAGGCAGTTGGTGGTGCACGACGCATTGGAGATGATGTGGTGCGCCTTCGGATCATACTTATCCCCGTTCACGCCAAGGCACACCGTGATGTGCTCATTCTTGGCGGGTGCGGAGATGATCACCTTTCGAGCGCCGGCGTCGAGATGCTTCTGCGCCTGACTCGCTTCCGTGAAGCGTCCCGTGGACTCGAGCACGATGTCGACGCCGAGTTCCTTCCACGGCAGCTTGGCGGGTTCCTTCTCGGCGAGCACCTTGATCTCGTCGCCGTCGATCGTGATGATGCCGTCCCCGGCTCTGACATCACCGGGATACGTGCGGTGCACGGAATCATACTTGAACAAATGAGCGAGGGTCTTCGTGTCGGTCAGGTCGTTGACCGCCACGAAATCGAGGTCGGCGACCCCTTGCAACTTCGCCGCGCGCACTACCTGACGGCCAATTCTGCCGAAGCCGTTGATACCAACCCGAATGGTCGAGGCCATCTTCGTTCTCCTGTTTGCGGTCACGGCGCGGGACGCCTGAGGCGCGTGGTCTGGTGTTCACCGGTCGCCTACCGCCGGCGCCCGGCCGAAAGTCACGTAACTGAGGATGCGCGCCCCGCCTGCAAGAAGCGCCGCGGCGCACGCATTGAGTGTCGCGGCCGTCGTGACCACATCATCCACGATCACGACGTGGGCGTTCCGCAGCGCTTGTTCGGCGACCGTGGGAACGCGGAACGCGCCGGAAACGTTCGCCAGCCGTTCCCCTGGTGTCAACCGCGTTTGCGTTTCGGTCGCGCGCCCGCGCTCGAGCACGTCGCACCACACCGGCAGGTTCCACAGGGTGGCCAGTGATCGGGCAAGGCGCTCGCTTTGGTTGTACCCCCGCTCGCGCTGGCGCGAAGCGGCCAGTGGCACGGGCACCAGCGCCGTACGCTCCTCGAGGACGTCGAGCGGCCATGCCAGGCGAGCCATGCGCTCCGCCATCTCTACGGCCAGCGCGTGCCAGCCGCCGTACTTGAGGGCGTGTACGATGTTCGCCCCGGTGCCGCGGTGCATCCAGCACGCCGAGCGCACCGCCCGCACGTAGGGCGGCAATAACTCGCACCAGCGGCAGTGCGACCGGAGCGACGGATGGCCGCACCGGAGGCACTGCGGATATGGCAGAGTCTCGAGGCGGCTCCAGCAACGACCGCACGCCAGACCCCGCTCGCCAGCGTCGAGCAGCCGGTCGCAGGAGACACACGCGGCGGGCAGAAAGAAATCCAGCGCCGCCCTGGCGAACAGCGTGACGCCGGCGTTCAGCGAACCGCCTTGATTGCCTCCCACATGGCCGCGCGATCCGGCATTGATCCGAACCAGCGCTCGAATGACAGCGCGCCCTGCTCCACGAGCATGGTCAATCCGTCCATGGCCCGATTGCCGCGGGCGCGCGCGTCTTTCACCAGCGCGGTTTCGCCGAGTCGATACGCGAGGTCCAGCACCGCGGAGTCCTTACTGAGTGCGTGCACGCTGACGGGGACTGTGTCGTCACGCAAACCCACGGGTGTGGCATTGACGACGAGCGTAGCGTCTGCGACCGCCTCCTCCGCGGTCCGCATGATTTCCGAGGGCACCTTGAACCGGGCCACGAGCTCCTCCGCGCGGTGTTGCGTGCGAGAATACACGAAGGCGCGCGCGCCCTGCCATCGTTCTATCGCGTGCAACACCGCCGCCGCTGCGCCGCCGGCGCCAAGAATCGCGACGCGCTCGTTGGGGCGCGGCTCACCGACCAGCTTCCGGACTGCGGCTTCGAAGCCGCCGACGTCGGTGTTGTCCCCGACGAGCGCGCCATCCACCGCCGTCCAGAACGTGTTGACTGCCCCCACCGCTTGCGCGGTGTCGCTCAGCCGGTCGCACGCCGCGCCGACGGATTCCTTGTGTGGCGTGGTGACGTTGCCGGCGGCGCGCTTCCGACGCAGCATTGCGAGCGTCTCGTCCAGAACGCTTCGAGGGATGTCGAGCGGCTCGTAGACCAGCGGGATGCCAGCCGTCCGCAACGCCGCGTTCTGCATTGCGGGAGACAGCGAATGGCCCAGCGGATGCCCCAGCAAGACGAGCCGCTCCGGCCGCTCGTTCATCGGGTTCCCGACGACCGGTCGGCGGTGATGCGATCGAAAACACGACGCACCTCGAGCTCCAATTCGTCCGCCGTCCCGCGATACATGTCCAGCTCGCCGCCGATCGGATCGTTGATGGGCCGCGTCGACGCGCCGCGCGAAGCGAAATCGGTGATCAGATACGCGTGCTGGCCTCCGCCCAACGCTTCAATCCGCTCGAGATGGTGGGGCCCCATGGCCAGGACCAAGTCCGAGTCGCGCAGCAGCTCCTTGGTAAGGGTCTGCGAACGGTGCTGACCCAGATCCAGGCCCCGCTCCAACCCGACCAGCAGCGCGCCATCGGAGGCCGGCGCGCCGTCCCAGGCGCTGGTACCCGCGCTGACGACGTCGAAGTCCGACAGGCCGCGTTCGATGATCACCTTGCGCGCGAGCGCCTCCGCCAGTGCGCTGCGACATGTATTGCCCGTGCAGACGAAAAGAATGCGCATGCCTGTCACGCGTCTCCGATGAGGCCCGGCGCACTCTCGCGCAGTGCGCGGGCCGGTATGGCGCCCGGACGTATCACCCGTGGAAAGCGGCCCATGCAATCTACGACGGTCGAGGGCTCCGAGGGCGTCAGCCGACCGGCGTCCAGCACGCGCAGATCGCCCCGCGCGATGGCGTCAGGCCACTGCGCGAGAATCTCCGACGCCGCCATCGCTGGCGGCACTCCCGGACGGTTCGCGCTCGTCGAGGTGATCGGCTCCCCGTGCGCTCGAATCAGCCGCTGCATCGCCGGATGACTCGTCCACCGCACGGCGATGCCGCCTTCGGGACCGCGGAGCTGTGGTGGAACGCGGCCATGTCCGCCGGGCAACACCAGCGTCAACGGGCCAGGCCAGTGGCGTGCCGCCAGGGTCGCGGCGTACGCCGGCAGCTGCAGGTCAAGCCGCAGCACCATTTCGCTGCCGTCGATGAGCAACAGGAAGGGCTTTCCCACGGGACGCCGCTTGAGCCGAATGAGGCTGGCGACGGAGTCCCGGTCGATAGCGCCGCCGAATCCATAGACCGTTTCCGTGGGATAGGCCAGGATACGTCGCGTTTCCAATTGCTCGAGCGCGGGACCGATGGCGGACGCGATCTCTTCGGGCGACCAGAACGGATACGAGAGCGTGTCCCGTTTCATCGCCTGGCGAGCAGCGCTTCGATGCGGTCGAAGTCGCCTTCGTCCGTAACCTTCATGGCCCGTTCGCTTCCCTGAACGATGGTGACAGGAATGCCGAGTCGCTCACACAGTGCCGCGTCGTCGGTGGCGCTCGCGTGCGCGTGGTGGGCCTCCCGGTGCGCGCGTTCGATGACCGGGCGCGGAAAACCCTGCGGTGTCTGCACGCGCCAGAGGTGCGATCGATCGACGGTGCGGACCACGCTTCCGTCGTCGTCGGCCTCCTTGATGGTATCCACGACTGGCAAGCCCGGAATGGCGCAGTCGCCCGCGCGCGCGCGAACGACGACCCGATCGATGAGAGCATCGTCGATCAGGGGACGTGCGGCGTCGTGGATCAATGCGATCGTGGCCTCGTTCGGAAGATCAGCGAGACCATTTCTGACGGATTCCGTTCGTGTCCGGCCACCGATGGACAGGAGCAGACGATCCACGTCGCACTGGAAAATCCATGGCGGTGGATCCGCCACGAAGTTCCCGGGAATCACGCACACGACGGACACGACGTCGGCGCGCGCCATGAAGGTTTGGAGGCTGTGCAGCAGCATCGGCTTGCCCGCGACCCACCGGAACTGCTTGAGTTCGGCTCCGGCGGTCCGGGTACTCTCGCCGGCGGCGACGATCACCACGCCAACGTCGGGCGTCAACGGAACAGGTGCTGAAACATGTCGGCGACGTTCCGGATGGGCACGGCCGTCGTGGAGCCACGCTTCGGCATTCCCCGTTCGGACACAAAGACTTTCGACATGCCCATGTTGGTGGCTTCGGCGATGCGCCGTTCCACCTGAGACACGGGTCGGATCTCTCCACCCAGGCCCAGTTCTCCGATGAATACCGCATCGGACGGCGTCGCGCGATCGTAGACGCTCGACGCCAGTGCCACCGCGACGGCCAGGTCGCCAGCGGGCTCCTGCATGCGCACGCCACCCACGACATTGAGAAAGACGTCGAGCTGTCCGAACGACAGGCCAGCGCGTTTTTCGAGCACGGCCAGCAGCAGGGCGAGTCGACGCGAATCGAACCCCGTTGCGACGCGTTGCGGCGTGCCGAACCCCGCCTTCGCCGCCAGTGCCTGCACCTCGATGAGCACGGGACGCGTGCCCTCGAGCAGCGCCGTGACCGCACTTCCCGATGCGATCGATTGCCGATCTCCGAGAAACAGCTCCGATGGGTTCGACACGGCTTCCAGCCCGTGCTCCGTCATGCGGAACACGCCGATCTCATCCACGCTGCCGAACCGGTTCTTCGTGGCTCGCAGGATTCGATGATCGAGCGTGCTTTCCCCTTCGAAGTACAAAACGGTGTCCACGATGTGCTCGAGCGTCTTGGGGCCGGCAATGCCCCCGCCTTTGGTGACATGGCCGACGACGAACACCGTGGTGCCGCTGTCCTTGGCAAAGCGCATCAGCCGCGCCGCGCATTCGCGCACCTGTCCCACGTTTCCGGGCGCGCCTTCGAGATCCGCCGTGTACAGCGTCTGTATGGAATCGACGATGAGGACGTCAGGGCGCCGGGCTGCCGCGGTTGCGATGACCGTCTCGAGATTCGTTTCGCTCAGCAGGGCGACGTCGCCCGCGGATTCGTCCAGCCGGTCGGCGCGCAGCCGCACCTGCAGGGGCGATTCTTCCCCGGAGGCATATAATGCGCTTCGTCCACCCTGCTGCAGCCTCGCGGCGACTTGCAGCAGCAATGTGGATTTGCCGATGCCGGGTTCCCCGCCGACGAGGATCATCGAGCCGGGGACGATTCCGCCGCCAAGCGCGAAATCGAACTCGGCGAGCCCGGTCTTCCAGCGCGGCTCATCGGAGCCCGCGACGTCGCGCAGCCGCGGCGTGTCCACCACGGGTCCACCACGTCCCGCGGCCTTTTCCTTTCGCCCATCCGCCTTTTTCGAAGCCGCCATCTCTTCCACGAGCGTGTTCCACTCGCCGCAGGTATCGCAGCGGCCGGCCCACTTCGCGTGCTCTGCGCCGCACTCGGTGCAGCGGTACACCGTTCTGGCCTTGGGACTCACGAGGCGGTTGGTCGGGGACTCCAGTTCGCGAACCGGGTGTAATGCTTGTAGAAGTGCAAGTTCACGGTGCCGGTGGGCCCGTTGCGTTGCTTGCCGATGATCAACTCCGCCTTCCCCTCGAGTGAGTTGCCATCCTTATCCGTGACGCCGTCGTACATCTCCTGACGGAACAGGAACATGATGAGATCCGCGTCCTGTTCGATGGCACCCGATTCACGCAGGTCGGACAATTGTGGCCTGTGGTCGCCCGTCCGCTGTTCCGGGGCGCGCGACAGCTGCGACAACGCCACCACCGGGAGGTTCAGTTCCTTGGCGAGCGCTTTCAGACCGCGCGAAATCTGGCTGACCTCCTGCTGGCGGCTCTCCGCATTGCTGTGCCCCTGCATCAGCTGGAGATAGTCCACGATCACCATATCCAGCCCGTTGTCCGCCTTCAGCCGACGCGCCTTGGACCGCATCTCCAGCAGCGTGATGCCCGGCGTGTCGTCGATCCAGATCGGCGCGGAACTGAGAATGCCGGCGGCGCGCGCGAGCATGGGGAACTCGTCGTCGCGCAAGAGGCCGCGCCGCAAGCGCTGGGAATCCACGCGCGCTTCGCTGGTGAGCATGCGCTGCACCAGGGACTCCTTGCTCATTTCCAGCGAGAAGAACGCCACGCGCTTCTGATCGTCGATGGCGGCGTGCTGGGCGACGTTGAGGCAGAAGGCCGTCTTCCCCATGGAAGGACGCGCGGCGACGATGACGAGATCCGACGGCTGAAAGCCGGAGGTCATTTCATCGAGGTCGTTGAAGCCACTGGCCACGCCCGTGATGGTCTTGCCGCCGCGCTGGAGCGCTTCGATACGCTCCATCGTGGGCCACAGCAGCTCCTTGATGCGCGTGAAGCCGTCCGGCTTTCGCTGCTGCGACACATGAAAAATTTTCGACTCGGCCTGATCCAGCAGTTCCGCGGCAGTACTCTGGCCCGAGAAGGCATCGTGGACGATCTGCGTGGAGACCTGGATGAGCGAGCGGAGAATCGCCTTCTCGCGCACGATCTCGGCGTGGTATTCCACATTGGCCGCCGTGGGCACGGCATCCATGAGGTAGCCGATGTAATCCTTGCCCCCCGCCGCCTCGAGCTCTCCTTTTCGACCTAACTCGTCGGAGAGCGTGAGTGGGTCTACGACACTCCCGCGCTCGGTGATCGCCACCATCGATCGGAAGATGCGGCGATGGCGCTCGGCGTAGAACATCGAATCGTCCACCAGCTCCGCGGCCCGAACGATGGCGTCCTGGTCCATGAGCATCGCGGACAGGACGGCTTGTTCTGCGTCTTCAGAGTACGGCGGCTGCCGATCCCTGAACGGATCACGGCTGAGTGATGGAGCTATCGAGAATTCGACGGACGAGCTGGACATCTTCCCAAGTGGGACGTTTCCATGACGGATTGCGCAGCAAAGCCGCCGGATGGTAGGTGACGATCAGCGGCACGCCGTAATAGCGGTGCACTTGGCTTCGGAGCTTTCCGATGGCCAGCTTCGTCTGCAAAAGAGTTTGGGCTGCGAACGTTCCAAGAGCAAGGATTGCTTTTGGCCGGATCAGGTCTATCTGGCGGAGGAGATAGGGGCTGCACGCCGCGACCTCATCAGGCATCGGATTGCGATTGCCGGGCGGGCGATGCTTCAAAACGTTGCAGATGAAGACATCTTCGCGCTTCAACTCCACGGCGGCGAGAATCTTCGTGAGCAACTGCCCGGCGGCCCCGACGAATGGCCGGCCCGTTTCATCTTCGGTGGCGCCGGGCGCCTCGCCCACCACCATGAGACCCGCGTGCGAGTGTCCTTCGCCCGGCACGGGTTTCGTGGCGGTGGCGTAGAGCGGACAGCGCGTGCACGACGCCACCGACGCAGCGACGGCGTCCAACGAATCGAGACTCGCCATCACACCGCCAAACAGCTCCCGATCGCTGCGCCCAACCGAGATGCCTGGAGGAGCACCGATGCCTTCACTGCTGGCGCCGGACGCGGCGGCCGGCGCCTCTTCTCGTGGTGGTTGTCCCGTTTCCGGTGCGGCGCCGCTGGTGCGCAGAATCTCGCGCCAGTCCCCTGATGGGCGGTCAGATCCAGCCGAGTCGGGGGGCACCCTGGGAGCATCAGGGGTCTCTGGCGCAGGCGCGCGTCGGACTGCGTCGTGCTTGCCCGTGCCGGCCTTGGGACTGGCGCCAACGATCTTCAGAACGTCTTCGACGTTGAGTTGATCGAGGACCAGTTCCCGCTCCCCCGCCTCTTTGCGCTGCTCCAGATACCGCCGGAGCTGCTCTCTACCGTCCATGCGCCAGACGCTCCACACGATCGAGGATGGCGTCCGCGACATCGGCCTTGGACAACAGCGGGAGGACCTCTTCCGCACCGTCGCGACCGATCAACGTCACGCGATTCGTGTCACCGCCGAATCCGGCTCCGGCTTCGGTGGCGTCGTTCACGACAATCAGATCCAGCGACTTGTCCCGCAACTTTCGGTGGCCATTGGCGAGCGCGTCATCAGTCTCGAGCGCAAACCCGACGACGATCGCCGACTTGCGGCGCTGAGCCAGGGTCGAGCGCAGGATGTCCGAGGTGTGCTCCATCGAAAGCACGGGAGCGGTCTTCCCCTTCTTGATCTTGCTGGTCGCGACGTGCGCCGGACGAAAGTCCGCCGGAGCGGCAGCCATGATGAGCACATCCGCCGACGGCATCAGCTCCTGCACTGCCTGGGCCATCTGCTCGGTCGACTCGACGTGACGCACGTCCGGGCCCGTCGGGGGCGATACCGATAGCGGGCCGGCAATGAGCGAGACGTCGGCGCCCCGACGCCATGCGGACGCCGCGATCGCCACGCCCATTTTTCCCGAGCTGTGATTGGAGATGAAGCGCACGGGATCGATGGCCTCACGGGTCGGTCCAGCAGTGACGATGACTCGTCGTCCGTCGAGCGCACTTTTGGTTCCGCCTTCCAACACCCGACCCACGTGCGCAAAAATGGCTTCGGGTTCGGGCATGCGTCCCGGTCCCTCGCCTTCGCCTGCCGCGAGCATGCCCTCATCTGGGTTCATCACCCGGTAACCCAGCTCGCGCAGGTGCTGCACGTTTCGCTGTGTCTGCGGATGCGCCCACATGTGATCGTTCATCGCGGGAACCAGCAACACGGGTGCCTTCGTGGCCAGCAGCACCGCGGTGAGCAGGTCATCCGCCTGCCCCGTCGCGGCGCGCGCCAGAAAGTCAGCGGTGGCGGGCGCCACTACGACGGCGTGCGCCGCCTTCGCCAACTTGATGTGATCGAGGGCGTGACCGGCGTCGAATAGACCAGTGTGCGCGCCGCGTCCCGTGAGCGCCTCGAAGGTCAACGTGCTGACGAATTCGGTCGCGGACCGCGTCAGCACCGTGTCCACCGCGGCGCCTGCCTTGGTGAGCAGACGCGCCAGCCATGCCGACTTGTAACTTGCTATGCCGCCGGTGACACCAAGAAGAACCGTGCGGCCATCGAAGGGGCGCACCGGCGGACGGGTTTAGTCGCCGCCGCGGCGGCGCGGGACCACGCGATAGGACAGGCCACCCTTGGAAAGCTCCTCGAGCGCGCGGGTGGTGAGCTTCTTCTCGCCCATCGCGGAACGGTCGCGCGGGAACTCATTGAGCAGACGCGAATATTTCGCGGCGATCAAAACACCGAGATACTTGTTCGCTGCGTGCTTCGCGATCTCTACTGGTGTAAACACTCTCATGTCCTGGATCCTTCCGAATTGGTTCGTGATTCAATTTCGCGCTCGAGCTGATCGATCAGCAGCGCGACCTGCGTTCGCAGTCCCACCACGCGTTCCCTGCTCGACACCTCGGCCTCGATGATCGACGTGATGCGCTTGATTGCCGATTCGAGGTCGTCGTTCACCACTACATACTCGTATTCATCCACCGACTGTAGTTCCTGCAGCGACGATTGCAGCCGGTCAGCCAATTCCTGAGTCGATTCCGTCTGCCGCTTACGCAACCGGTCCAGCAATACTTTCGCGGACGGTGGCAAGATGAAGATCGTGACCGATTGCGGGAAAACACGCGTAAACTGCACGGCACCCTGGACGTCGATGTCCATGAGCACGTGCTTGCCCGTCTCGAGAACCTTGAGCACCTCGCTTCGAAGCGTTCCGTACAGGTTCCCGTGCACTTCCGCGGACTCGGCGAACTCGCCCCGCTCCCGCTTGGTGAGAAACTCGGTCCTGGATAAAAAGTAATAGTCTTGGCCCGGAATCTCGCCTGCCCGAGGCTGCCGCGTGGTACATGACACGGAATAGCCAATGTCCTGCCGTCGTGACAGGAGTGCCTTCGCGATGGTCGTCTTGCCACCGCCGGACGGCGCTGAGAGGATGATCGGGAACGAAGTCACTCGAGATTCTCCACCTGCTCACGGATTCGCTCGAGCTCTTCCTTGATCTCGATGACCTCGCGCACCATGGCCGCATCGTTTGCCTTGGACCCCGTCGTGTTCGCTTCGCGCAGCAGCTCCTGCAGGAGGAAGCCAAGCCGCTTTCCAACGCCTTCGGCTCCGTTTCCCGCCATGGCATCCCGAAACGCCGCCAAATGGGAACGGAATCGGTCCAGTTCCTCACCGACGTCAAGTTTGTCCGCAAGAATGGCAATTTCCTGAGCCAGGCGAGCCTGATCTACCTGCACGCCAGCCGTGAGCTCCGCGATGTTAGCCCTGAGCCGTTCGCGTTGCTCTAGCAGCCTGGTGGGCGCCCGTTCGCGAATGCGTCCGACTGACTGCTCCACGAGGGCAATGCGCTCGGCCAGGAATACAGAAAGCCGGTTCCCCTCTGCCTCTCTGCTGAGCGCCAGTGCAGCTACTGCCCGTTCCACGATGGCCACTAGTTCGGCGGGCGTCCCCTGATCCTCCGAGTCATCGTTGGAAATCACGTCGGGTAGCCG
>JANNJV010000039.1:0-3401 GCA_031395945.1 Gemmatimonadota bacterium
GCCAGGCGAGAACGAAGGGCAGAATCGCCAGTGCCAGGAAGCCGTGCGTGATTCCGCGGCGCCATGCGATACTGGCGCCCTGGGGAACGGCGATGACATCGATATCGGGAAAGTTGGCGCCGATCATCAGCGTGGCTGCGCCAAGGGCGGTGCGGCGCTTCAGGCCGGCCTCGGCGAGCGCGGCGCCAACGAGCGTATGGGTGATGTTGTCCATGCAAGTGGCTAGGCGGGAACGCCCAACGCCCACCTCCCAACACCAAGCGCCCAACGCGCCATCCACGGTGCGTTTGGCGCTTGGCGTGCGGGGTTTGGCGTCAGGCGTTGAATTGGATGTCCTGTGCGCCCTCGTACAGCACCTTTCTTCCCATCTCCGCGAGCGCGTCCGCACCCTCGACGATCGTGAGAAAGTGGTTCCCCGCGAGCTGACCCAGCTTGCTCGAGAACATCACGTCGCCGTACGCGAAGATCAGTTCCGTCTCGCTGAACCCGCCGGGATACCAGAGGATCTCGCCGGGCGCGGGATGGCTGGTGTGGTTCTCGTAGCCGACGTCGAGCTTGAAGTCACCGAGTGGAATCCAGCAGCCCTCACCGCTCCATCGGCAGTGCACGAGCTTTTGCGTGTAGGGGAGCAGCAACTTGAAGGCGGCGACGGTTTTGGGCGCGTGTCGCTCCTGGAATTCCGCGACGAACTGGAATTCCTTGCCAACGGCGATCTTGATTTTCGAGGGCATAGGGAAAGAAGGTAGGCTCAACCTGCAACTGCGGGAACGGGGAACAGGGAAGGGGGAACGTTCCTATTCACCGTAACCTGTTCCCCCTCGATCGATCGCGTCTTGCCGCCTCCTGGCTTCCTCCCAATCAATGGTAGGCGCCACGTCGTCGTCGCCCAGTTGCAAGGACGCGACCGCTCGCTCCACCACGGGCGCGCCGATGTCAGCCGGCAGTGCCTGGCCGAACTCGAGTTCCGCGCGTCGGCAAATGCGTTCTTCGTGCGCGCGGTCCCGGGCTGTCTCGCTCACGCCCATGCGATGCACGCGCGCATGCATGCCCTCGTGCACGATGGTGGACGCGATGGTGGCGGGACCGATGTCGCGCCGGTTCAGGAAGGTCAATTCCACCATGCATGCGCGCTGCTCAGGGAAGTACGCGCCGCGGGTGGGAAAGCGCATCACGCGGATATGCGCGAGGTCGCGCCGCAGATGGCGCAGCCGCCATGGCTGGTGCCGCTCGATGAGCGCGAGGGCCTCGTCCAGCCGCTGCAACACATCAGCGGTGGCGATATCGGGGCGCGTGTTGTCCACCACGATGGTGAGACCGCGCATTTGTCGCAGATCCAGTGGGCGCCCAGAGAGACGCGCGAGCAATAGTTGGAAGCGTTCGGCCCAGCCGGCCATGTCAGCGGCCGCTCCGGCTCTTCTTCTTGACGGCGGTCATGTCATAACCATCGCGAAGCAAGGCAGCCACATCCTTCCAGTTCACGCGTCCCTCCAGCCGAACGCCGATCCAGCCGCTGGGTCCGACGTACGGCGGAGAGAAGTAGCGCTTCGGCTTCGCCGAGAGCAGAAAGCCCTGGTTCACAGGAGTCGCCTTGATCCACACCGCGTGATGGCCAGCTCCGTGATGGTTGTTCGCGGCGGCGTACATGGCGAAGATCTTGTTCTTCACGCGAAACGTCGGCTCGCCCCACGCCTCCACCTCGTGGGCGTCGGGAAGAGCGAGACAGAGCTTGCGGACACGCGTCAGCGGTGAAGGAGCCATGCGGTTCTATATGAACCGCGATGGGGGCCCAACGTCAATGACCGCGATCGAACTCCCCCGAGCGCCGCAGGAAGCTGGCGCCCGCCTCTCGTCCCGTTACTTCCGTGGGGCGAATGGAAAACAGGAGTCGCCGGTTCGGTGTGGGATCGCGCTCGGTCAGAGTATCCGGACTGATCGTTCGTAGCGCGGCGATCGCGTTCACGTACGCTGCTTGTTGTGCGCCAGTCCCGTCCGGCTGGAGGATCTGGATGGTGCCACGCGCTATTACGCTGCGCCACTCGAGCAGATCGCGCGGCTCATCGACCTCGAAAACGACTTCACAGCCGCGAATCCAGTCGCAGCCCTTGGCGCCGAACGACGTGCGCCCGAAAATCGTCTCGTCGGCGTACACGTAGTGCACGGGCAGCAGCTCGGGGCGCCCGTGACTGACGAACGCCACGCGTCCCACATGATTGCGGGCGAGAACAAACGCCGACTGCATCGCCGTCAGTATCCGGATGCGTGGCCCGCGCGACCACGCGGCGGGTGCGGAGCTTTCGCGAGATTCTGTAGCCATGATGCAACTTCGCGCGCGGCCGCGCCCGAAGCCATCGGAGTCTCGCCTATGATCCGTGGGGCGAACCCTGACAGTGCTCAGGGATGCCCCTGCAGATAGCGCCGCGGTGCGCGAGCATCTTTCGCTACGTATCGGGGGAGTCTTCGCAGGCACGTCTCCCTGAGCGCTCTGCTGTTGGTTCGCGCGACGTGCGTGACCGAAGCGTAGCGGGCTCAAGACATCCGCCGCAGGTGCCATAACCTCGGGAGAATGAGAGCATATGGTCGAACAGACGACGTACGGTATCGGAATGACGGTCGAACTGCCGTACGAGAAAGCGGTGGAGCGCATTCGGACGGAACTGAGCAAGGAAGGCTTTGGCATACTCACCGAGATCGATGTGCGCGCAACGCTCAGAAAGAAGATCGGGGTCAACTTCAAGCCGTATATCATTCTGGGGGCGTGCAATCCGACGCTCGCGTATCAGGCACTCACGGAGGAACCGGACATCGGGCTGCTGCTTCCTTGCAACGTGATCGTGTACGCTGCGGAGGATCCGCAGAAGAGCGTCATCGTCGCCATTGATCCGATCGAAGCGCTGGACCTCACGGGCAACATCCGTATCCGTCCTATCGCGGAGGACGCGCGGCAGCGACTTGTTCGGGCGCTCGACGCCGTCAGCGAACCATCGGACACACGAGCATACACTCCTGGAGGTTGATGCGATGCGCATGCCAACGACTGGCGAGAACATGACGGTGTTCCTGCTGTTCTTCGGGATTGCGACCTTGGAGGCGTTCGCCTCCCGCTCGTGGTTATCGGCGGCGTTCTGGCTCGGGATCGGGCTTGTGTTCCTGGGAGCGAGCGTGGTTGGCCGACACCGCGCGCGCAAGCACTAGAACTGGCGAGGCGGTTGGGACATACCAGCGAGCGCGTTCGTTGTGTCATGCGGCGGACTCCAAGGCGGGCCCCGCTGGTTCCTGGTGGACCTTGAGCAGCTCGATGGCATACGACAGCACGAGTGGCCCGAGAAGCACTCCGGCGATCCCGAACGCGCGGACCCCTGCGAACGCCCCCACCAGCGTGACCATGGGATGGATCTGTGAGA
>JANNJV010000050.1:0-2535 GCA_031395945.1 Gemmatimonadota bacterium
CGGCTCGAGAGGATTCCAATGGCGCCGAAGTAGAAGATGGGGAAGAAGACCCACACGTGGGCGTAACTCCAATCCTCGAAGGACAGCGTGACCGCGCGCTGCATGAGCGCGAGCGTCGTCAACAGGAGGAGTCCGAGGGAGAACGCGATCGCCAGCGCCTCGACATGGATTTTCCGCTCCAACTCATCCATCGAGCGAATGAGTCCGACGTACGCCCGGAGAAAGCCGGCGAAGATTGGAACTGGAATCAAGGCGATCAAGGCGCGAGCCCAAGACGCAATTCCCGCATTCTCGAGGATTCCGCGGGCAGCGAAATAGGCCGCCAGCCATAACCCAGCAAGGATGACTACCCTGCGACCTGTGTGGCGCTTGTCCGCGACGGCTGGCTTGTCCATGACGGCTCTCCTGGAGAAAGGTCTGCGATGGTACTGTAAAGGCACCACACCCAATTGTCAAGTATCATTGACATAAAGGTAGGTTCTCTTGTCTATTCTCTCAGGCAGCGCCGAATCGGCGGCGAGCGTAGATAGCATGCGTTCCACGTTGCTCCATCACTTCCTCACGAGAAGGCCATGCAGCGTCCTGCTTCGCACTTCGTCGCGATTGCCATCGCGGTCCTTTCTGCCGCGCCGCTGGCCGGTCAGGACCGGGCATCCAACGGTACGGCCGACCAAGTCCTTGCGCAGGAGGCCTACGTCCGGCCGCCGGCGGAAATCGAACGCCTGGTCACGGCACCCAGGCACCTGAACGTTGCGCTGACCAACCAGAGTCCCACGCGCAGACTCTTTCTCAAGATGCAGAGCGAAGGCATGCCGACGGTCGCACAATTCGGAAAACCGTGGCACAACCTGGCCGGTTTGCAGGTGGATCCTCGGGCGAATCGGGCGCGAACCCTGACGACGCGGGCCAACACCGGACTCGAGATCATCGATGCGACAACCGGCCGATCGGTAAAGGTGGAGATTCCGGTGGGCGCCACGGTGGCCGGGGCACGTTGGTCGCCCGACGGGACGCAGATCGCGTTCGTGGCAAACTTCGACGACGCCTCGCACGCGTACGTTGCGGACGTCACGACCGGCAAGCCACGCCGCGTGACTACGTCCCCTCTCCTGGCGACTTTGGTGACAGAGCCGCGATGGTCGGCGAATGGCACGCAGATCGTCGTCGTGCTGCTGCCGGACAACAGGGGCGCGGAGCCGAAAGCTCCGGCCATCGCCACGGGTCCAAAGGTGCGCATGACCAAGGCCGGCGCTAGGAACAGAACGCGGACGTATGCCGACCTGCTGGAGTGGCCGTACGAGCGCGACCTGGTGGAGTACTACACCACGGGGCAGCTCGCGTCCATCGATGTTCGCTCACGCGCCGTCCGAAAGATCGGCTCCCCCGCGATGATCCAGCGCGTCGATCCGTCACCGTCAGGTACGTGGCTTCGCGTCGCGGTCATGCAGAAGCCGTTTTCGTACCTCGTGCCCGTGAGCGCGTTCGGATCCGTGGATCAGATTTGGGATGCCGCGGGCAAACCAGTGCTGGAATTGGCGCGCCGTTCGATACGCGAAGGCGATGGCGACGACGATGACAACGCGGCCGCCACGCGGGCCGCCACCGATACCGCGAAGCGCAACATTGAATGGATGCCGACGGGCGACGCGTTGTACTACCTCCAGATGGACGCCGCGCCGGTCGGGGACGCTCAGCCTGGCGCCCCGTCAGATGAAGGCACCCCGTCCCGCTCTCGCGCACACGATCGCCTGTATCAGTGGAGAGCGCCGTTCGACGCCGGTAGCAGGAAAGCGGTGATCGACAACAACAACCGCGTCATCCAGGCGGCCTTCAGCGCCGATGGCAGGACGGCGTTTCTGGCGGAGAACGCGAGCGGTTCCGCGCACGTATTCGCGGTGGATGTCGCTGACCCCAGCAAGCGCTACACGCTGACCCGGGTGCGCGGCCTGACCGCGTCGCTGGGACTCACCGGCGGCGGCGGCGGCGGGGGTGGGGGCGGTGGGCGCGGAGGGACGGGCGCGGATTCCGTGACCTTCTTTCAGAATCCGGGCACGCTCGTCAGCGAGCGGACGGGGATGGGAACACCCGTGATTCTCACGACGCTGGATGGACGATACGCGTACCTGAACGGCATTCAGCATCATCGCACGTACAACGACAGCGCCCCTCAGCCTTTTCTTGACCGCATCGAGATTCGCACAGGGACGAAGACCCGGCAGTTCACGTCGGCCGCGGACCAGTTCGAGCAGGTCACCGCGTCGCTGGATCCGAATTTTGACGCCGCCATCGTCACACGCGAAACACCGACGACCGTGCCGGATGCTTATCGTCGTGACATGAAGGCCGGCTCGTTCACGAAGCTGACGGAAAACCGGGATTACACGCCGGATATCACCAACGCGCAGCGTCAGATCGTCACGGTGACGCGTCCGGACGGCTATCGCTTCTGGGTCAACGTGACAGTGCCGCAGGATTGGAAACCGGGCACGCGTTTGCCGGCGCTGTTCTGGTTCTACCCGTACGAGTTCACCGATC
>JANNJV010000348.1:0-2950 GCA_031395945.1 Gemmatimonadota bacterium
CTCCGCCAACAGCGACGCGCCGATTGCCTTGCGCATGGTGCGCTCCACCTTGCGCGCCGCATCGCCACGTTCCGTGCAGCGCGCGGCGATCTCGATGAGCTGCTCGTCCGTGTACGGCGGCGCGCCACCGCGCGTCGCCACGCGGAGCATGCGCTGCGTGACCAGGTCGGCGAACCTGCGGTTGGGCGCGGTGGAATGCACGTAGTCAGCGACGGCCAGCCCGAAATGGCCGGCGTCGCGGCGGTTGCCCTGCCGGCGCTCCAGCACGTAGATGCCGGGCCCCAGCAATTTCACCACGGAGAGCGACAGATCCGCGAAGTGGCTGGGATCGGCCGCGCGCCGGCGCGCCAGGAACGCGCTGAGCGCCACGCTGTCGGGTTTGTCCGGCAACTTCTCGCCCACTTCGGCGGCCAGTGCGACGATGCGATCCCAGCGCTTGGGCTCGCGTACCACCCGGCGCAGCGACGGCATGTTGTGCTGCAGCAGAAATGTCGCGACCGACCGGTTGGCGGCGACCATGAAATCCTCGATGAGGTCGCGCGCGCGATTCCGCTGCGCCACCGCGAGGTCCACCACCTTGCCGCGGAGGACGACGGGCGCTGCCTCCACGCTCTCGAAGTTGAGCGCGCCCGCCAGGGTCCGCGCGCGGCGCAGTCGCTGCGCCGCTTCGTCCTGCACCAGCAGTTGGTCGGCCAGCCCGGGCCACTGCGCCAGGGCACGCGGCGGTGGCGCCTGTCCTTCCAGCCACAGGCCCACGGCGTCATACGTGAGCTTGGCATGGTTGTGCACCAGCGCGTGATACACCAATGCGTTGGCCAGCGAGCCGTTTGCGGTGACGTCGAACTCAACGACGATTGCCAGCCTGTCGTGTCCCTCGTTCAACGACGTGAGGTTCGTGGAGAGCCGTTCCGGCAACATGGGAAACACGGCGACACCCGTGTACACCGATGTCGTATTCGCCGCCGCGTGCGCGTCCGCCGCGGAGCCCAGCTTCACGAGCGCGTCCACGTCCGCCACGCCGATACGGACGCGGATGGATCCGTCCGTCAGACGTTCCGCCACCTCGATCTGATCCAGGTCGCGCGATTCACGATTGTCCACCGACGACCACGGCAGCGCGCGGAGATCGCGCACGTCCGGTGGCGGCGCATCATCCGACGGGTCGTCCAGGGCGCGAACTTCGCGAATCACCGCCGCCGAAAACTCGGGCTCGAATCCCTGCTTGCGCATTGCGCTGGCCGCGGTGTCGCGCAGACTCGGCGCTGGCGACTGGCGCGGAACTGGCTGAGCGTTCACGTCAGCAACCACTCATGAGGGAAATGATATGCTATTGATCCGCGAAGTCATGTACTGCAAGCCGGGCAAGGTTCGGCCCATGGTGGAGAAGTTCGTCGCCATGTCCAAGCTCAACGAGAAGGCGGGGATGGGCAAGATGCGTGTGATGACCGACTTCTGTGCCGAGCGCTACTGGACGATCGTCGCGGAGTTCGAGGTGGCCAGCATGCAGAGCTTCGAGGAGATGATGCAGGGGAAGGGCATGAGCGAGCAGGACACGAAGGAGATGGAGAAGCTCATGACGGGCTACCACGATCTCATCGAATATGGCAAGCGCGAGATCTACAAGGTGGAGAACTAGCGCTGGCTCAGGCGAGCCGCCCTGGTGGTGAGGTAGTTCCGCTCGGGAAGGCTCGTGGTGCGTTCCGCGGCGGCGCGGTAGTGGACAAGCGCGCGCTCGTGGTCGCCCTCCCTTTCATATAGATGCGCGCGCACGGCGTCCATGCGATAATGGCCGGCGATGCGCGCGTCGGCGTCGAGCGCCGTCAGCAGCTCGAGGCCCGCCGCCGGCCCGTGGACCATGGCCGTCGCGATTGCGTGGCTGAGCGACACCATCGGATTGTCGGACATCGCCTTGAGCAATCCATACAGCGCGAGGATCTGCGGCCAATCGGTGCTCTCGGCGCGGTCCGCTTCATCGTGAACCGCGGCGATCGCGGCCTGTAGCTGGTACGAACCGATGGATCCCCTGGAGAACGCCTTGGGGATGAGCGCCGAGCCTTCGGCGATCAGCCGTTGGTCCCACAACGTCCTGTCCTGTTCGTCCAGCGGAATCAGCTCGCCGTTCGGTCCCGTGCGCGCCGCGCGGCGGGCGTCCGTGAGCAGCATGAGCGCGAGGAGTCCGGTGATCTCGCCGTCGTCGGGACGCAGTGCGTGAACCGCGCGGGTCAACCTGATGGCTTCGTTGGAGAGATCGGCGCGATGCAGCGAGGCGCCGACGCTGCTGGCGTACCCCTCGCTGAAGATGAGATACAGCACGTGCAGCACCGCGCCCAGCCGCTCGACACGTTCCGACTCCGAGGGCATGCTGAACGGAATGTTGGAGGACTTGATGCTCGCTTTCGCGCGACTGATCCGCTGCGCCATCGTCGCTTCGGGGACCAGGAACGCGTTCGCGATTTCTGTGGTGGTCAGGCCGCCCACGGCGCGCAGCGTGAGCGCGATGGCAGACGCGGGCGTCAGCGCGGGATGACAACACATGAAGAGCAGGACAAGGGTGTCGTCCTGATCCACGCCCAGCTCGCTGTCGGGCGGCGGCACGAAGGGCGCGTCCGCTGCCATTTGGGTCGCCACAGAATCCTCGCGACGGCGGCGCGCGATCTCGCTGCGCAACGCGTCGTTCAGGCGACGGACGGCCACCTGATACAGCCAGCCGCGCGGGTTGTTGGGGATACCCGCCACGGGCCACTGCGCCGCTGCGGCGATCAGCGCTTCCTGGACGGCGTCTTCAGCCGCTGCGAAATCGCCGTGGCGTCGCGCGACCACGCCCAGCACCTGCGGCGCCAGCTCGCGCAGCAGATGCAGGGCATGGCTCGCCGCGTCGTCCACCGCGGCCCCCGACGTCACGCGTCCGGGAGGGGCCCGCTCATGACCTGCCGCACCTCGATGGGCATGT
>JANNJV010000122.1:0-1861 GCA_031395945.1 Gemmatimonadota bacterium
CGTCGGCGGCGGTCGGCGCGTGCCTGACCCAGGTTTCGTCTGTGAGGTCCTTGATCGACACGCTCGATCGCTTCGCCAGCGGATGCGAAGCGGAGACCGCAATGGAATCGATGATGTCCAGGGAGTGCGTTTCCACCACGAACTGCATGTAGTCGGATGGAGGCGCCGTTCCGAACGCGATGTCGATGTTCGCGTCCGCCAGCGCGTCCCATTGGGTGCGCAATGAACGCTCGTCGATCACGATCTCAATGCCGGGATACTCGTGGCGCACATGCTCCACCAGGCGACCCAGCAGGCCATTCCACAGCGGATAGCGGCCGGCGCCGATGATGCACTTACCGACCAATCCATGTTCTGCCTGACGCGTGCGGTCTACCGCGGCGCGGACGTCCTCGATGATGCAACGCGCGGCGCGAACCGCCGCGTCGCCCGCGGATGTCAGCCGAGAGCCGCTGGCGTCCCGGACGAACAGCTCGAACCCGATCTCTTTCTCGAGATCGCGGATCTGGCGGGACAGCGCGGGCTGCGCAACTTGTAAACGTGCGGCCGCCGCGACGAAGGACTGCTCTTCCGCGACAGCGATCAGATATCGTAGGTGCCGGAGTTCCATCGTCGGACTACTCGGCGAACTGTGTGTGTGTCATGGCGCAAAACGTACGGGCGCCCGAAAAGCCCACACAGCTACGATTCTGTTATGAGATCACTGTCTCCGAGGCATGGCGTGAAGGCAACACCGCCTGATCCGCGTTGATCATGGGAAACAGTTGGCGCGCGCATCCACTAATGGCGTCGATCGCCGAAAGAATCGCGGCGCGCGATTCGTCGTTGCGATACATCAGCTGCGCGCCCCACGGCAGGCGAAAGTCGACCAGGGGGATAGCAAGCACTCCGCGCGGCGGCTCGGCGAGATGGGAACGCCACCCGAGCGTCCAGCCGATTCCTTGCGCCGCCATCGACCACATCGTCTGGAGTCCATCGTACTCCGCTTCGATGCGGGGATGAAAGTTGGCCGCGGCGAAAAGGCCAAACACCGTATCGTACATCTTTGGGAAGAACGAGCGCGCCGGCCAGAGAAACGGCACGCCCCGCAGATCCTCGAGGGCGATACTGCCGCGCGCCGCCAGCGCGTGGCCCCTGGCGACGAGCACCGCGCAGACTTCATCGCGAACGAGCGGTTGACACAGAAGACCGCGTAACTCCGCGGCTGTATGCGATACGGGGAACGTGTGTCCAATCGCGATATCTATAGAAGAATCGCGCAGCGCTGCCGCCTGCTGCGGAGTCGCGATCGGTCTCGTCCCGACGCGCACGCGTGAACCGCGGCCCTCGAGATCCGCGATCGCGCGAATGACGATCTTGTCGACAAACGGGTGCGGCACCACGCCGATGAGGCAACGCTGCGCCGTGCCACGCTCCGCGCGTTGGGCCTCTCTCGGCAAATGATCGACAACGGAGAGCACGGCTTGCGCGTCCGCGAGAAACTCCCCGCCGGGCGCCGTGAGCTTGACGCCGCGAGTCACTCGTTCCAGTAGCGCGACCCCGACGTCGAACTCGAGTTCCCGCATCTGTCGCGACAGCGCCGGCTGTGTGACCCCCACAGCCTCGGCGGCGCGGCCCAGCGTTCCCTGGGCCGCGACCTCGACGAACGTCCGTAGATGGCGCAGTTCCAACCGCGCGGGAATGTTGGCGTCGATTGCCGTCGCCGGAGGGGTTTCCGGGTGATTGGTCTGAGCGGAATCGCGCGCTTCCTGCTCGATCGCCCGCAGCTCATCCAGAACTTTCTGGGTGACCGCGCGCGTATCCGCGCGGCGCCAGATCCTCGCGTTGCGAAACGGGGCCTGGAAGTCCTTGATCCGGAGTC
>JANNJV010000135.1:0-6697 GCA_031395945.1 Gemmatimonadota bacterium
GCATGGCCGAGGAGCTGTTGACGGTGCGCGTGCCCTTCGCCGATCAGGATCTCGTTGCGGGTCGAGAGGAGTTCGCATGTCACAAGACGCAATACACGCAGCCCGAAATGGACGCGATCAACAGGACGCTGGCGCATGTCTGGAACGGCCACGTCTACTTGCGCCCATGGACCGGGACGATGCGGAATCCTGGAATTTTCCCTCGGTAGGCGATCGCTTCGGACCGGGCCAACGCTCCGCGACTCCGACGCGTGGACTCAATTGCGCGCAGGAGTCAGGACAATGTTGCGGTACTCGACCGAGGTGTGATCGCCCTGTAGTAGAATCGGGCCCGGCGCGCCTTCGTCGCTGTCCAGCGCACCACCGGTGATTCCCGGGATCACCTGGTCCGCGATCACCGTCTTTCCGTTGAACACCACGGAGAGGCGACGCCCCACGAGCGTGATATCATAGGTCTGCCATTGCCCTGGCCCAGTGGACGCGTTCTCGCTGGGGGTCAGAAGCCCGTAAACGCCGGAGATCCCGGTGGACTGCGGCCACTCGCGTTCAGAGTCGTCCTCCACCTGCACTTCGTGCCGACCGCGCAGATACACGCCACTGTTGCCCTGCGGTGGGTAGCGGAACTCGACGTGCAGCTTGAAGTCGCCGAACTTCTGCGTCGTCATCAGGTTCGCGCCGCTGGCGGTATTCGTCAGCACGCCGCCGCGAACAGTCCAGTTGTTCGCGCCGCCGCCCTGCGTGGTCCAGCCGGCGAGATCCCGACTGTTGAACAGCGTGTCGGGCCTCCCCCATACCGGCGGCTGCTCGCGACGCAGGCTCGGCGCCCGTGTAGCGCTGAACGTGTGCGCGGAACCGTCCGGGTTCACGATGGTGCCCACAAGCCGGCCCTGGTCGATGCGGGCTTGCACGCGCAGGTCGCCCCGGCCCTCCTCCCATTGCGGCGGGATGGAAAAGTGCACCACGCCGTCCAGCCACTGGAGCTGGCTGATGGGTCGCGCGTTGCCCACGCGGCCTTGCCAGCGGCCCACCAGCACGCCCCGTCCGGAGGCGGTCACCTCCAGCCAGGACGGATACGCTCCCTCGGAACTGGCTACGGTAAGATCCCAACGGCCGAGCACGGCCGGCCGAGCGGCTGCCTGGGCGCTCGCGGTGGTGGCCAGCGGCATGAGCGAAACGATGAGCGCGACGCGAGCGGTGGTTCGGCTGAAAGATGACATTGAGACTCCAAGGGGTTCTCGTCGTTCTAAACTGCGTTCACGGCCTCTCTAGCGGCAAGCGTCAACCCGGGGCATGCTTCTGGCCCCCAGTCCCGGAGGGACGCATGCTACGCCGTCGTCGCTCTTCCCTCACTGTAGTCGCGCTCGTGCTTGTCGCGAGCACCGTCCCTGCGCAGGTGCAACAGGCCGGCCCCGCAGCCGCTGGAACGCTGCAGCTGAACAACATTCCGCCGGCTGCTCGCGACGCCCTGTTCAGCGCCATGGACGCGTTCCACAGCTGGTCCTTTGGCAGTGCGCAGGAACAGCTCGATCGCGCGCTGGCAGTGGATTCCACCTTCGGCATCGCCCGGCAGTACCGCCTGGTTATCACCAGCGCTCCCACCGTGGCCGCGGGGAACGCGGAGTATGCACGCGCGGTGCGCGATGCCTCGGCGCGGTCGGTGCCCGAGATGACGTACGTCCTGGCGATGCGCGCGGCCGGCGCCAACGCCAACCGCCTGTGGGGCACCACGCGAGCGTTCTTCCCCAACGATCGCCGCATTGCGCTGGACCACGCCGTTTCATTCATCGGCAATGAACGCATCGACAGCCTGCGGGCGCTGTCGCGCCGTTTTCCAGACTATCTGGGTCCCAGGATGTGGCTGGCGTACTATCTCACGCTGAACCCATACGCGACGTCCCGCGCCGATCTGTATGAAGCGCTCATCGTCGCGCAGGACGCGGTGCGTCTCTCGCCGGGAACTGCCGGAACACACACGGCGCTTGGCCACGTGCTCGCGCAGATGGACCGCGGGGACGAAGCGGTGGCCCACCTCAATGCCGCCACCCGCATGGACCCGCGGCAGGAGTACGCGTACGTCCTGCAGTCCGAGATCTTCGCCGACGACGGTAAGCCACGCCGCGTCGAGAGGGCGCGCGCGGCGCTCGACAGCGCGATCGCCGTGAATCCACACGCCGTCCGGCGCAACAACCAGCGCGTTAATCGAGCGCTCCTGCTGTTCTACGACGGACGCGCTGCCGAAGGTATGACCGAGCTTGCGGGCGTCGCGCGCGACATCGAAGGGGCGGGCGGAAACCCGGCCGTGCTGTACTCGCAGATGGCCGGTCTCGCCGCCGGAACCGGCGATAGTGCCGGCGTCGGCAAATGGCTGGCGGAGGCTCGCCGTGTGGGTCCCAACACGAACATTTCCGTGCAGAGCGTCCAGGCGTATGCGCTGAACAAGCAGGGAGCAGAGGCCCGTAAAGCCCTCGACGACTACAAACGCCTGGCCGACACGAGCACCGTGGCGTACCGCTACGACCTGACCAGGTTGAACGGGATGGCGCTGCTGGCCGAGGGTAAACCGGCTGAGGCATTGGTGGAGCTGAAGAAGAGCGATGGGTACGCGAACACATTCGCGCAGCTGGCGATGATCGACGCGTACATCGCGCTCAAGGACCAGAAGTCGGCGGACGCAACCCGCGCCGAGCTGCTGGGCCGCAAAGACGTTGGCAACGTCGCGATCTCGAAGGCGATAGCCAACTACCGGGCGGCGACCGCGTCAAAGAAACGGTAGCATTGGACAATCATCGGCTGGAGTGTACCCTGTGCCCATGGCTCTTCCTGGCACCGGCGTTCTCACTCCAGCCGCTGGTTCGTCCGCGATTGGCGGACCAAGCGTCCGGCGCGAGGATGTCCCGCTGCACGACGACGTCCGCTGGCTGGCCGCATCCCTGGGCCGCGTCATCCATCGCCTGGAGGGGCAGGCGGCGTTCGACACGGTGGAGCAACTGCGCAAAGCCTGCCGCGCACGGCGACATGGTCATCCCGACGCCCCGTCGCTGGACGCGCTGCTCCAGCACGTGCAGTCGCTCTCGCTGGAGCACTGCGCCGTCACCGCTCGCGCGTTCACGCTCTTCTTCCTGCTCATCAACACCGCCGAGCAGGTGCACCGCGTGCGACGCGCACGCGCGTACCGCACCGCCGGAGCTGACGAACCGCAACCCGGCTCCGCGCGGTGGGCCATGCGAGCGCTTCACGCCGCGGGCCATGACTCTGCACAGATAGAAGCGGCGCTGCTGCGACTGGACGTGCGGCCCGTGCTCACCGCGCATCCCACGGAGTCCACCCGCCGCACGCTGTTGGGCCTCCAGGGACGCGTGGCCGAGTTGCTGCTGGCGCGCGAGAACGCGCCCGTCGCCGAGCGAGTCGCCATCGAGGAGGAGCTGGACGGCGAGGTGGAGTTGCTCTGGGTCACGGCCGAGGTCCGGCAGGACCGCCCGTCGGTGAAAGACGAGGTGAGCACTGTCCTCTGGTATCTGGAGACACGCTTGCTGGACGCCGGCGCACGCGCGCGCGACGCGCTGCTGCGCGCGTACGAAGAAGTGTTCGGTGGGGTCAGCGACGCGGTGCGTCAGCTGGTGCCGCTCACCTTGGGCAACTGGGTGGGGGGCGACCGCGACGGAAATCCTTTCGTCACGCCCGACGTCACGATCGCCACCGCGCGCCGCGCCAGCTACGCCATCCTGGGCCGCTACGCCGATGCGCTCACGGCACTGGTGGAACGGCTATCGGTGTCCGCCGAGATCGCGCCGCCCACGGAAGGGCTGCGCGAATCGATTGAAGCGGATGCGGCGCTGCTGCCGCAGGTGTTCGAGGCCAACCGCGCCCGCAACGCCGACGAGCCGCTGCGCCTCAAGCTCTCGTTGATGCTGGGCCGCGTGGAAGCGACGCGGCTGTTCACCGCCGCGCGTGACGCCGGCCGCGTCGCCAGTGAGCCGGCGGCGTACACGGACGCGTCGCAGTTGGAGGGCGACCTGGCGCTCGTGCGCGAGAGCCTCGTGCGCGCTGGCGCGGAGCACGCGTGCCGCGCCACGCTGGACCCGTTCATCGCCATGGTGCGAGCGCACGGGCTGCATGGGTATCTCATGGACGTGCGCGACCACGCACAGGTGCATCGCGCCGCCGTTGACGACATCGCGACCAAGCTCGGCGTTCCGCCGCTGACCGGTGCGGCACTGCGCGCTGAGTTGGCCGGCCGTCGTCCACTGGTGGGTGAGCACGTCGGTCATGCAGCGGATACGGTGAAGGTGCTGGACACCTTCCGCGCCGTGCGCGCCATCCAGGACGAGATGGGTGCGCGGGCGGCCGAGACCTACATCGTGTCGATGACCACCGAGCCCGATGATCTACTGCGCGTGCTGCTGCTGGCGCGCGAGACGGGGCTCGTCGATCTCGCGGCCGATCCTCCGACGTCGCGGCTAGACGTAGTGCCGCTGTTTGAGACGCTCGGCGACCTGGAGCGTGCTCCGACGGTCATGCGCGCCCTGCTGGACGAGCCGCTCTATCAGAAACAGCTCGCGGCGCGGGGGCGTCGCCAGGAAGTGATGATCGGCTACTCCGACTCCGGGAAGGACGCGGGCATTCTCGCGTCGTCATGGGCGCTGTATCAGGGGCAGGAGGAGCTGGCGTCCGTGTTCCGTGAGGCGGGCATCGCGCTACGGCTATTTCACGGTCGCGGCGGCAGCGTGGGTCGGGGCGGGGGATCGCCGGTGTCGCGCGCGCTTGCAGCGCTGCCTCCCGGAACCGTGAATGGGCGCATCAAGATCACGGAGCAGGGTGAGATCGTGTCACAGCAGTTCGGCTTGTTGCCCGTGGCCGAACGCACCCTCGAGGTGACGCTCGCGGGGGTGCTGCTGCAGGAGTTTGATGCGGGGCAGCAGGTGTCGGCGGAGGAGCTGCGCGAGTTTCGCGCGGCGATGACCGACCTGGCCGCGCGTGGACTGTCCGTGTATCGCGAGCTGGTGCACGAGGGCGACGAACTGTTCGCGATGTTCCGCAGCGTGACTCCGGTGGACGAGCTGGCGGACGCGCGGTTCGGCTCGCGTCCGTCGTTCCGTCCCGGTGCGGGCGCGGGGCTCGCCGGGATTCGCGCGATCCCCTGGGGATTCGGGTGGACGCAGATTCGTCTGATGCTCACCGGCTGGCTGGGCGCCGGAACGGCGCTGGGTCATTACGCGTCGACGCCGACGGGGCTGGAGCTGCTGCGTCGCATGGCGAAGCAGTGGCCGTTCTTTGATGATTTGCTTGGCAAGATCGAGATGGTGTGTGCCAAGACGGACCTGGAGATCGCGCGCCTGTATGTGCGGACTGCCGGCGGCAATCTCGAGCTGCTCGAGAAGCTCGAGCGCGAGTTCGAGAGCACGGTGCAGGCGGTGCTCCGCATCCGGAACACCGACATCCTGCTTCCGGACAACGCCGTACTCCGGTCCGCGATCGCGCTGCGCAATCCGTACGTGGATCCGCTGTCGCTGCTCCAGGTGGCGTTGCTGCAGCGCAAGCGCGCGCTGCCGGCGAATGGGGACGAGGCCGCGAGTGCTGCGGTCAACGCGGCGCTGGCGACGACGCTCAGCGGCATTGCTCAGGGACTTCGCAATACCGGGTGACTCGTGTGCTCAGTTCTCAGACATCAGCCCTGAGACGTAACCTGGCGCCCTCTACATCTACCTGAGCGCTGAGCCCACTCCACCAGAATGCTTGGAGGTCCAGTGGTTCCCCGGAACTGAGAACTCAGCATCACCGCGGATATACCTGCCTCCAGCGTTGCAGCATCGACCCGCGCGCCCAGACGGTATCCACGGCGTTGAACCGCAGCCCCATGGGCGGCTTGCCCACGGTTCCGAAGAACAGCGTATCGCCCTTCGTACCCATGTAGGTGCCGGTCCAGCGCGAGCGCATCAGCGCCACGCGAATTGGATCGCCTTCAGTGAACGTGGACAGCACGCGTAAAAGCGTGCTGTCGCTCCAGGTGTAGAACGTCGCCGGACACTCGGTGCGATCGAGAGCGATGGGCGCCGCGGCTTCGTTTGTTCCATCGGGTGGGATGGCGTCAGTGAACGTGTTGATCGTTCCTTCGAGCCGGTCATCGCGCGGCACGAGGCGCAGGTGCACGCCGAACGAAAGCGCTCGGCCAACGTAGATGCTGTCGGCGCCCGCGCTGATCTGTTGCCAGTACTCGAAGGAGCTCCACCGCCCATCCGTGAGCGCGACGAACATCGGTAACGTGTCGTTCTGATACTTATCCAGCCCGTCCACGCGCGCCGTGTCGAAGCGCAGCCGCGACGGCAGGCGCGACACGTCGTAGAATCGCAGCAGGAGCGAGTCTGTCTTCCACGGCCCGTCCCGCAGTTGGTAGCAGCCTGCGACGCGCTGAGCCAGCGGCGGCGATGCGCGATGGACCTGCCCGGCACAGGCGCCGAAAGCGATGGAGATCCCTGCAGCCCAGCACGTCGTGACCAGTCGCGTTCGCATGCCGACACGCGATGCGAGACTTGTACCGGAGCGTTCGCCTGATTCGCCAAACTACCGAATGCCGACGACCCCCCGCACGGACTCGATCAACTTCGTCGAGTCGTACCCCACGCCGTCCTTGAAAACGGTCACCATGTTCCGGATGTCCGCGGGCGTGGCGATCGGATTGCCGCGGATGACCGCGAGGTCC
>JANNJV010000149.1:0-1807 GCA_031395945.1 Gemmatimonadota bacterium
TCAACGCCGGCGTCGATCCGTGGGCGCGAAAGGCGGGCGTGACATCAGGAGCGCCGGTGATCCTGAAAGGCGACACCATGGGGCTGCGTGTCTATGGGAACGGCTCGCGCGAGCCGTTGAAAATCGTGACGGTCGAAAACCCGGATTTCAAGACGGCGGTGGGGAACGCCACGCGTCAGAGCATTGCGGAAAACAGCGGCGCGTCCTCGTACACCCGCAAGATGCAGTTCGCCAACGCGGTGTACCTCAAACAGAGGGGCATCCACACCCTGCGCTTCGTTCGGGGAGACGGCTTGGAGGCGACCATCACCACCAAGTCACACGTCGAAAAGAAATACGTGGTCGTCGATTGGCTGCTCGTCGCGCCGACTCTTGGGGCGTCGATCCTGATCGACTGGTCCACGGCTAAGTGGAAGACGTTCGACGCCATCGACCTCGCGACCCTGTTCGCGAACGCGTCCACCAAAGGCGGCGGCTCCAGGTAGCCGAATCGCGGACTCGGCCTGAATCAAACGCCGAGCGCGAATCACTCGCGAACGATTGGGCCGGAACCGCAATGGAAGTTCCGGCCCTTCACCTCGATGATGTTGCTGCCCGTCCGCCAAAACCACGAGCTGCCTCGAGGAAGTGTCGTGCAAATGAGCCTGCTGCGGGCGACCGCCGCGCGGCGATGATGGATCACATTCGGGAGATTCGATATGAAAAGACTTATCACACTCGTCGCGCTGACATCGCTGGTGGGCAGCTCCTCCGCGGGCGCGCAATGTCGGCCAACGGCACGAACGTACTGCGCGGATCCACTGCTGTTTACGGCCGCACTGGGCTATGTGCAGGGCCGTGTCGCGGACCTTGGGTCGGTGCCGAATCGCGAGATGACGGGCTTCAATGTGCGCGCGGACCTGCACGTCATCTCCTTTATCTTCAAGGATACCAAGCTCCCGTTCCGGCTGTCGGACGCGCTGTTCATCGACGCCACCATGGGCCGCATGACCACGGACACACTGCCAGGTGGATTGTTCGGCGCAGAGTCAACCTCCGGCTTCTCCTACGGCTTCGGATTCCAGTTTCTTGCCGGAAAACAGCTTGGCAGGTTCGCGGTGCTTGGCGGATTAGGACGCAAAGGGTACAGCCATGAGGTCGGCGGCGCGATCATGGACGGCAGCACGACCCCGCTCATCGCCCGGCTCGAGATTGGACGAGCCAAACCAATCTTCCTCACGGCCTCCACCAGTGTCGCTGGCGACGAGTCGATCGGCGCCCGCGTCGACGTCCCGTTGTTTCGGCGGATCAACGCCACCGTGGATTACTGGCGCATCGAAGGCGCCGCCGAGCTCTGGAACACCGCGACGACCGCGAAGCGTCCCGCGACGGCGAACATGCTGATGGTCGGCATCAGAACTCGCGAACTCAAATAGGCAAGTCTCTGGAGGCACCATGCTATCGACTCAGCGACTCAGCGTCGCATCGGGAGTGCGCCGCCGAGCAACATCGCGCGCCCCTTGCCCAGCAGGGAGGACGTCATCGACCGGCTGGGGGGACAGCAACTCATGGATCGCATCCGCCGTGAGAGAAGCGCCGAAGATGGGATTTTACCGCAGAGGGCGCGGAGGACGCAGAGTTCTGCCAATCGGATTGGTCGCTATTGGCTCTGCCGCTACGAGTCACTCTTTCGGAGGACGGGGCAGGTGCCGGCGAACGGCTGCGAGAACGCGGTCGGCGGCATCGGTGGCGATGCGGGCGTGTTCCCGGGTTAACCTCAGACCGGGGCCGTACCGCGGCGCGATGGCGTGCGTCGTCAGCAGCTTGC
>JANNJV010000162.1:0-6515 GCA_031395945.1 Gemmatimonadota bacterium
GTGGCCCTGGTCCCCGCGCCAGAAATGCCGCACGCTGTCGCGGAACTTCCCGTTCCACTCGGCCCATCGTACGGGAAAGTTGCCCACTTGGTAGCCGCCGGGGCCCACATCCCATGGCTCGGCGATGAGCTTGACCGTAGAGAGCGTGGGATCCTGATGGATAATGTCGAAGAATGCGGACAGGCGATCCATCTCATAGAGCTCACGCGCCAACACGGGCGCAAGATCGAAGCGGAAGCCGTCCACGTGCATCTCGGTCACCCAGTAGCGCAGCGAGTCCATGATCAGCTGGATGGTGCGCGGGTGCTGCATGTTCAGGCTGTTGCCCGTCCCGGTGAAGTCGGTGTAGTGCCGCGGGTCATCGGGATCGAGCCGGTAGTATGCCTTGTTGTCGATGCCACGGAACGCGAGCGTGGGCCCGAGATGGTTGCCCTCGCCCGTGTGGTTGTAGACGACGTCGAGAATCACCTCAAGACCCGCCCCGTGCAGCGCCTTCACCATGGTCTTGAACTCGTAGACCTGGTTGCCCATGCCCTTTGAGGCGTAGCGCACGTCCGGGGCGAAGTAGCCGATGGAATTGTAGCCCCAGTAATTCGTCAATCCACGTTGCGCCAGATGTCGATCCACCACGAACTGGTGCACGGGAAGCAGCTCGAGGGCCGTGACGCCCAATGACGTGAAATAGTCGAGCATCGGCTCGGAGCAGAGACCGAGGTACGTGCCGCGCAACTTCTCCGGCACCTTCGCGTGCCGCATGGTCATGCCCTTCACGTGGCACTCGTAAATGATGGTGCGATTCCAGGGGATGTTGAGCTGCTGGTCCCTCTCCCAGGTGAATGCGGAATCCACCACCACCGATTTCGACACACGCGACGCGTCGTTGTCCGTTGTCGGATCGAGGTCCTGCTTCGACGATCCGATCTGGTACGCGAACAACGCGTCGCTCCATTTGATGGAGCCCGTGATCGCCTTGGCGTACGGATCGATCAGCAACTTCGCGGGATTGAAGCGATGGCCGGCCTGTGGGTCGTACGGGCCGTGCACACGAAATCCGTAGACCTGTCCCGGCCGCGCGTCTGGCAGGTAGCAGTGCCACACCTGGTCCGTGCGCTCGCGCAACCAGATCCTCTCGGTCTCCACGCCATCGTCGGGTCCCTGGAAAAGGCATAGTTCCGCGCCCGTACCGTTCTGTGAGAAGATCGCGAAGTTGACGCCCGAACCATCCCACGTAGCGCCTAGCGGATAGGGTTGCCCCGGCCAGACTCTCATGCGCGCAACCCGGCGATACCACGGAGCGGAATCCATGCCCAGTCCGGCCGGTGATCCAGCTCGTATTGCAATTCGTAAAAGATTTTCTCGATCTCGAACAGCGTGATCAGCCGTGTGACGTTATCGCGAGCGCGCGGCAGCAGCGTCTCGCCACCGGCCGAGTGGTACCCGCGCAAGAACGCATCGCGCGCGTGTCTCTCCCAGTGGGGTCCGCGGCGTGCGGCGTCCGGACCGGTGGCTCCCGCGGCGGCGCCATACGCGAACGAGCGCAGCATCCCGGCCACGTCGCGCAACGGCGAGTGACGATCGCGGCGATCGCGCAGCGGGCGCGCGGGCTCGCCTTCGAAGTCGATCACGAGAAACGCCCCCGCCGCCGAGCGTATCACCTGCCCCAGGTGATAGTCGCCGTGCGTTCGCGCCTTGCTGCCGACGTCGCTGCCGATCGCTTCCTCCAGCGTCCCGGGGACCGCGGCGTACTGCGCGTTGCGCGCGACGACCTGCCTGGCGGTGGCGACATGTTCCTCCGGGATTGTTCGCGCGGCAATAGCGCGCTCCAGCGCGCGCGTGGCGCGTTCGATTGTGTCGGTCGCCTGCCCCGCCCAGCGGCGGACGTCGGTCCCCGTAGCGTGTTGCGCCTCGAACGCGCTTCCACAATCGCCGGAGGCCAGCGCTTCGTGCATCGCGCGCGTCACTGCGCCGAGCCGCTCGGCGTCCGTGCCAAAGGGTAGCGGCGAATCCTGCGACGCCGACGCGGCGAAGTACTCCCGCGAGCAGGCCAGGGCGTAGGTCCATCCATCCACGGCGCCAGGGACGAGCTCCTGCAGCATACCGGCGATCATCGTCCCGCGCGCATCCTCGAATCGGATGGTGCCCAGGAGCACGGGCACGTGCACGAACCCGCGCTCGATGGTGAGAAAGCGCGTCACTTCGACATCGGGGTGCACCCCGGGCTCCAGGCGACGGAAGATCTTGAGAATTGCCTGGCCGTCGATGATCACAGAGCTGTTGCTCTGTTGCGCCGACGACAACGTGATCTGGGCGGTGGGCGGCACCGTGAGGGGGATTTTTCCTTCGCTCTCGGCTATCCAGCGCACGCCGTCGTGCTCGAAATTCGCGTTCGTCGCGAAGGCATCGGCGAGGCCACGGCGGAACTCCGGATCGTCGAGCGCGTCGCTGAGCCGCGGTGTGCCACGCTCGAAGAACAACTGGTACGTGGATGTGCCGTCGTCCGTCGTAACGCTCGCGCGCGCCACCGCGTATGGCGTGCGCGAGTCTTTCCACTCGCACGGAATGACGTCGGTGAGCACCGCCTCCCGGATCTCGCGCCCCTTGTCGCCGAACCAGCGCTTCGACTCGAGGAACTCGATGAGCTCCCGATTCATCGCTTGGGGATCTGGTCCGCCTGCAGCAGACGGAACCAGAAGAAATTGTGCGGGCCAAGGGTCAGCAGATACGGCAGCTCTCCAATGTGCGGAAACGGAGTTTCTCCCCACAGCTCGAGGGGGACATAGCCGTTGAACTCGCTCAGGTCGAGTTCGACGAACTGCGCAAATCGCGAGAGGTTGTTCACGCACAGAATCACTTCGTCGCGGTACCGGCGCAGGAATACCAGGACGCGACGGTTGTTGGGATCGAGCGCCTCGAACGTTCCGCGTCCGAATGCCTGGAACTTCTTCCGGACGCCGACCAGACGCCGCATCCATCGCAGCAGGGAAGTGGGCGTGCGTTCCTGGGCGCCGACGTTCACGCTGTGGTAGCTGTACGGCGCGTCGGCAATCACGGGCGCGTACAGGGCCGCCGTTTCCGCCTCGGAGAACCCCGCGTTGCGATCGGCCGACCAGTGCATCGGCGTGCGGACCCCGTTGCGGTCGCCCAGATACACGTTGTCGCCCATACCGATCTCGTCGCCGTAATAGATGATCGGCGTGCCCGGCAACGACATCAGCAGCGCGTTCATGATCTCCATCTGCCGGCGGCCGTTCTCCATGAGCGGCGCCAGCCGACGACGGATGCCGACGTTCACGCGCATGCGCGGGTCGCGCGCATACTCGCGATACATGTAGTCGCGCTCGTCGTCCGTCACCATTTCGAGCGTCAGCTCGTCGTGGTTGCGCAGAAAAATCGCCCACTGGCAGTCTTCGGGGATCGCCGGCGTCTGGCGCATGATATCCACCAGCGGTGTCCGGTCCTCCTTGCGCAGGGACATGTACATGCGCGGCATCACCGGAAAATGAAACGCCATGTGGCATTCGTCGGACTGCCCGAAGTACTCCCGCACGTCCGTGGGCCACTGGTTGGCTTCGGCCAGAAACACGCGCCCGGTGAACTCCGCATCCATGGCGCGCCGCAGCGACTTCAACACCTGGTGCGTTTCCGGCAGGTTCTCGCAGTTGGTGCCTTCGCGTTCTATCAGATATGGGATGGCGTCGAGCCGCAAGCCATCGACCCCCATGTTGAGCCAGAAGCGCATGACATTCTTCAGCGCGTCCAGCACCTGCGGATTGTCGAAGTTGAGGTCCGGCTGATGGCTGAAGAACCGGTGCCAGAAGAACTGCTGCGCCACCGGATCCCACGTCCAGTTGGATGTTTCGGTGTCGATAAAGATGATGCGCGTGCCGCCATAGCGGTTCGGGTCATCGCTCCACACGTACCAGTTTCGCTCCGGCGAATCCTTTGGCGCGCGCCGGGCGCGCTGGAACCACGGGTGCTGGTCGGAGGTGTGGTTGATGACCAGTTCGGTGATGACGCGAATGTCGCGCGCGTGCGCCGCGGCCAGGAACGCCTTGAAGTCGTCGATGGTGCCGTATGTGGTGTTGATCGATTCGTACGACGCGATGTCGTACCCGTCATCCTTGAGCGGCGAGGGATAGAACGGCAGTAACCAGACGGCGGTGGCGCCAAGTTGCTGCACATAGTCGAGCTTTTCGATCAACCCCTTGAAATCGCCGTATCCGTCCGCGTTCGAGTCACGATACGATTTGATGTGCAGTTGGTAGATGACGGCGTCCTTGTACCAAAGCGGGTCTGCTGTGGGCTCCGGGCGTTGGGCTGTTGGCTCTGCGCTGTGGGCTGTGGAGTCGGCGTTCATCGCTCGATCCGTAGCACATGCGCCACCTGGTCCTTGGGATCGAGCCGCACGTAGTTGCGCGCTCCCTGCCACGTGAACTTCGCGCCGGTAATCAGGTCGTGCACGACGTATGGCTCATCGGGGGCGATGCCTATCTCGGCGATCGGCACATGGACCATCGTGGCCTGCGCGTTCTTCGGATCCAGATTTACCGCCACCAGGACATCGGGATCCGCGGCCTCCAGCAGCGCCGGAAAACCGGAAAGGGCGTTGGACGTTGTAGGCTTGACGTTCGAGGTCGGAAGTCCTGGTGTCGACGCCGAACGTCCCACTTCAAACGTTGAACCTCCAGCGCTCTTGCCAGCCTTTCGATAAAACAGAATCTGATCGTTCTCGGAATGGTGAAACGTGAGATTGTCGTACCGCTGCAATGCCGGCGTCTGCCGCCGGATCCTGTTGATGAGCGTGACGTCAGCGTTGATGTTGCCTTTCGCACTCCAGTCGCGAACACGGATCTCATACTTTTCGGAATCGAGATACTCTTCGCTTCCTTTCTTCACGGGAACGTTCTCGATCAGCTCGTATCCCGCGTAGATGCCGTAGAGCGGGGACAGCGTGCCCGCCAGCACCAGCCGCGCGCGGAATGCGGGTCTGCCACCCGCCACGAGATATTCGTTCAGGATGTCGGGCGTGTTCGCGAAGAGATTTCCGCGGAAGTATTCCGACACCGGCGGGCTCGTGATCTCGGCGAGATAATCACGCAGCTCCCACGACGTGTTCTTCCATGTGAAGTACGTGTACGACATGGTGAAGCCCAGCTTCCCCAGCGCCTTCATCCGCTTGGGATTCGTGAATGCCTCGGCAAAGAAAATGACGTCCGGGTGTGCGTTCTGAACGTCCTGGATCATCCACTCCCAGAACGCGAACGGCTTTGTGTGCGGGTTGTCAACGCGGAAGGCCTTGACGCCGTGCGACACCCAGAACAGCACGACATCGCGGCACGCCTCCCAGAGCCCTCGGCGGTCCACGCACCAGAAGTTGAGCGGATAGATATCCTGGTACTTTTTGGGCGGATTCTCGGCGTACGCAATCGTTCCATCCGGTCGTTGATGAAACCAGTCCGGGTGTGTCGTGACCCACGGATGGTCCGGCGAACACTGCAACGCGTAGTCGAGCGCGACTTCCATGTCGAGGCGGCGCGCTGCCGCAACGAACGCGTCGAAGTCCTGGATCGTGCCGAGATCCGGATTCACCGCATCGTGCCCGCCGTCGGCGTTGCCGATCGCCCATGGGCTGCCGATGTCATCCGCGTTGGGAGCGAGCGAGTTGTTCTTCCCTTTCCTGAAGGTGTGGCCGATCGGATGGATGGGCGGCAGGTACACCGTGTCGAAGCCCAGGTCCGCGATGCGCTTCAACGCCGCTGCCGCCGTCGTGAACGTGCCGTGCCGGCCCGTGGCATCGGTGGAGCGCGGAAAGAACTCGTACCATGACGCAAACCCCGCGCGCTCGCGATCCACGACGATGGGGAGCTCACGCCCGTAGCGGGTGAGGTCGCGCGGCAGAAAAAACTCGCGCATCAACGACGCTAGCTCGGGATCGAGCGCGCGCATCAGGACGGCGTCGCTGGGAACGTCATCGGGCGTCTCGAACGCCTTGGCAGATTGCGCGAGCGACGCACGCGCGGGACCGCGTTGGGCGCGACGCGCGGCCGCGCGCACCAACTGCGCCGCTTCCATCAACTCGACTCGGACGTCCACCCCCGCATCGACCTTCTTGCGAAAGCCCGCGCGCCACGTCTCCCACACGTCGGTCCATGCTTCGATGGTGAAATGCCAGCGGCCAATCCGGTCCACGGGGAATTCAGCATTCCAACGGTCGGCGGCGCTCACGTAGCGCATCGGGATGGACCACGCCGGATCGCCCGGCGAGCGAACGACCACGTGTGCAGCGAGCAGGTCGTGCCCTTCCTTGAGGACGTCGGCGCCAACGCGCACGACGTCGCCGACGATGCGCTTCACCGGATGGCGGCCGTAGTCCAGCTCCGGGGTGACGCCTTCGATGGTGAGATGCGCAAGGCCGCGAGTCGGTGAGCGGCGATCTGTGGATCTGTCGGGCACGGGGCTGTCTGAGGTTTGCAAGGGCTACGCCAGCATGGACCTAGTCTACGCCGCCCAGTCGA
>JANNJV010000199.1:0-4385 GCA_031395945.1 Gemmatimonadota bacterium
GACTGGCTGGCTTGCCTTTCCGTTGATCATTCGGGACACCGCGCCGTTCAAGCGGCGCGACCTCCAGATCTTTCTGGAACGGCGCAATATCCAAACGCGCACGGTATTCACAGGAAACATCCTCCGGCAGCCCGGTTTCGCCGACATCGCGTGTCGTCGTGTGGGCGATGGATACCCCAATGCGGATGGCGTGATGCGCGGCGGAATGCTGATCGCGTGCCATCACGGATTGTCAGACCTTCAGTTGGAATACATGCATCTGACATTCGAAGAATTTGCTAAGCAGTTCCGCTAGCGCATGCGGATTGCGTTCAACGGACACCGTTTGGCGGGCCAGCGATTTGGTGTTGGACGGTACCTGGAGTATCTGCTTCGCAACTGGACCCAGATGCTACGGGCGCATGAACACGTGTCCTTGTTTATCCGCCAGCCTCTCGCCGGCGAGGCTCTGGACGACCTTCGGCTCTCGAATTCCATTCGTCCGATCGTTCTGGGCCCAGACATGTCGGGGATTCCATGGGAAAACCTCGTGCTGCGACGCGCCGCAGCCCGTCACGATGTCCTCTGGTGTCCGGCGTATACGGCGCCCGTGTACTACTCAGGCCGCTACGTCGTCGCCACCCACAGCGTGAACGAGATCCAGGATTCGGCGCATTCCTGGCGGTATCGGCAGACCTACGGACGCCTTTACCGGCACTCAGCCCGGCGCGCTGACGCTGTCATTGTGCCTGCCGAAACGACGGCGCACGACCTCGTCCGCCTGTACGGTGTGCCGGCGAATCGCATCGTCGTGGTACACCAGGGAGCGGACGACGCGTTCCGCCCGATGAGCGACACGTCAGTCCTGCGAGGCGTTCGCGAACGGTTCTTCGGCGACGATCGGCCGTACCTCCTGTTCGTGGGGAAGTGCTCCACGCGGCGTAATATTCCGATGCTGCTCGAGGCATTCGCCATCCTGCGCCGTGAAATGAAGATTCCTCATGGATTGCTTTTGTTCGGACCGAACGTGGCTGGCTTCGCGCTCAGTGACCTCTGCGAGCGCCTCGGGATCGCGGACTCCGTCGTGCAGACCGACGGGCGTATCGCGCATCATGAGGAGCTCGTCCCGATCTATTGCGCTGCCGACGTGTTCGTGCATCCTTCCGAATACGAAGGCTGGTCCATGACGACCACCGAGGCGTTGGCGTGTGGTACGGCCGTGGTGGCGTCGAACCGGGGCGGACTTGGAGAGCTCGCGGCCGGCCATGCATTGATGGTCGATGATCCGTCGCCAAGGGCTTTTGCCGACGCCATCGGGCAGATTCTCCGCAGCACTACATTACGCCGTGAGCTCCAGGAGAAGGCGCGCGCCCGCGGCGCGGCGCTGAATTGGAGAGATACGAGCCGACAAACGCTCGACGTGCTTCGCAACGTGGCTGCGCGATGACCACCGATCCCGAGGAGCTACCACGATGCCGCCGATGACCGCCTGCAGGGCGTGCACAAGCAAGAACCTCTACGTGTTTCTCGAGATGGGAGATCATCCGCCCGCGAACGCGTTCATTGCGCGATTGGATCAGCCGCAAATGGCGTTTCCCCTGGATGCAACGGTTTGCCTGGACTGCGCGCTCGTTCAGATTCCCGACCAGTTGCCGCGGGATTTCTTCCGAGACTACATGTACGTCCCGTCCGCCTCCGCCACGATGCACGCGCACTTCAAGGCGGCCGCGACCCGCCTCAAGGAGCGCTACATCTCGTCGCCCGAGCATCGCATCGTGGACATCGGGTGTAACGATGGCCTGCTGTTGAAGTCGGCGATGGACATTGGGGTCAGCACCCTTGGTATCGAGCCGGCCGCGAACATCGCCGCCATCGCGCGCGCGAAGGGCCTGGAGATCGTCAACGAATTCTTCAACGTGGAGACCGCGCAAGTCGTGCTGCGGGAGTACGGCACCGCGCAGGTGATCGTGACCACCAACACGTTCAACCATATCGACGATCTGCACGGATTCTTTCGAGGTATCGATGTACTGCTCGCGCCGTCAGGCACGATGGTCATCGAAGTGCCTCAGGCACTGACGTTCGTCGCGCAGAACGAGTTCGACACGGTCTATCACGAACATCTTTCGGTGTTCAGCGTCGCGTCGCTGGCCGCTCTGGCAACGTTCTTCAAGATGCACATTGTCGACGTCGACCTGCTACCGATTCACGGCGGATCGATGCGCGTCTACCTGCAGCGGTTGGCCACGAAGACGAAACCCCAGCCGATTGTTGGCGAGCTGCTGGATCGTGAAAAGAAGGAGAAGCTGTTCGATCGCGCCACGTACGATGCGTTCGCCGGTCGCGTTGGACGCATCCGCGACGAGCTGATGACGCTGCTCCGGGACCTGAAGCGCAAGGGAAAGCGGCTCGCGGGCTATGGCGCTCCGGCGAAGGGCAACACCCTGCTCAACTACTACGGCATTGGTCCTGACCTCCTGGAGTATCTCGCCGACCGCAACGCCCTCAAGCAGGGCCAGTACTCGCCGGGGATGAAGATCCCTGTCGTTCCCCCCGAACGGATTCTCGAGACGATGCCGGACTACCTGCTGGTCCTCGCGTGGAATTTTGCCGACGAGATCATGTCCGAGCAGGAGGAGTATCGCGCCCAGGGCGGCAAGTTCATTCTGCCGATACCAGAGCCGCGCATCGTTGGCTAGGGTAGCCGCCGAGAATCGCCTCGCGGGGCGCACCGTACTGATCACGGGTGCGTCCGGGTTTATCGGATCGCACCTCGCGCGGCGCCTGCTGGAGCACGGCGCGCGTGTTCACGTCCTCTCTCGCAGCGGGACACCCGGAGCGCGGCTCCGCGACGTCGCCGGCCGCCTCACGGCGTGGCGCGGCGACGTGACCAATGCCGCGTCATGCGCGGCCAGTGTAGGCGGCGCCCAGCCGGAGATCATCGTCCACCTCGCTGCCGACACGACAGCGCGCAAGTTCGATTCTTCCTGGGACGCGGTGAACCGGAGCGTGGCCGTGAACCTCTTGGGTACCCTGAACATGTTGCGGGCGGCGGTGGAATCAGCCGGGCCGATATCGATGTTCCTGCGCGTTGGTGGTCTCGAGGAGTACGGGACGGCAGCAATCCCATTTGACGAGGACGCACGGGAAAGGCCGAGCTCACCGTATTCGGCCAGCCAAGTGGCCGGAACCCACTACGCGCAAATGCTGCAGCGGCACGTGCCCTTCGCCATCGTGACGCTACGCCCCGCTCTGCTCTATGGGCCAGATCAGTCGCTCGACTTCTTTATTCCTGCGCTCATAGACAGTTGCTTGCGCGGTAGACCGTTCGAAATGTCCTCGGGGACGCAGTACCGCGAGCTGCTCTATATCGACGACGCCATCGAGGCATTGTGCATCACGGCGGCCCGATCCGATCTGGCGGGGGAGATCATCAACATCGGCCATGGCCGGGAGTACACGGTGCGTGAGATCGGGGAGCAGATTGCCCAACTCATTGGTACGCCCGAGCTGCTCAGGATCGGACCAGCGAGTACGCGGCCAGGCGAACTGGCGCATCTCGTCAGCCGAACGACGCACGCCCGCCGGCTGCTGGAGTGGGCTCCGCGGGTCGAACTGCGGGAAGGATTGATGAGAACCATCGACTGGTACCGGACCAGCACGCGGAGACAATCTTCATGAGCCTCCGCGTAGGTCACTAACGAGTTTGGAGCGCGGGGCGTCTTTGAATTGGCAGTCAAAAACGTCCATGCGAGGCACCGTCGAAATACGGCGATACAACGGTCCTCGTATTATGCCTGGCATTCATTCTGTAGCAGGATGGAGGCAGGGGCAGGTGCAATTCTTTGCTGGCACTAAGGCGCCCTTGGCGTGGGCGCCGGGGATGGTGGAATGCAAGTGCACGATCTACAATGTGCCGAGTTCCGCGCCTGCCTTCATTCCATCAAGCGCCTCGCCACGAAGACCACGCGTGTCACCCTGGACCGTGAAATTGAGCGAAACGCCTCCCGCTGCTCCTGAGTCCGGACCAAAGGCCGCCAGTGCTGCCGTGACTCGCAGTCGACTCCGCGCTTGGCTGATCAATCTCGGGATTCTAGCGGTTTCCATCCTTTTTTCACTCTTTCTGGCAGAATTCGCCCTCCGTGTGCTGTCGCCCGGATACTCCCCGCTCTTTCTGAGCATCTATCAAATGGCGGACGGGGACTTGGTGCTTTTGAAGGCGGGCATCGAGCGGCGCCATGTTTCAGCCAGGGCCACGGCGGCCTCCTTGGCGCGCTGCGCCTCCTCCCGGAGGAGATCGATCTCTGCGCGCAGGCGTCCCGCTTCCTCGTCCAGGCGGGAGACCTCCTTGCGGTTCAAATCGTCAGCGGCTTTTCGATTTCGCATCGGATGCAGATCTGGCCGGG
>JANNJV010000250.1:0-2042 GCA_031395945.1 Gemmatimonadota bacterium
CCGCTGGATGTTACGACGGCGGTCGACGCTGTTGTTGCCGGTGTGCGCGAGGGTCGGTTCTCGCAGGCGCGGGTGGACTCCTCGGCGCGACGCATTCTTCTGCTCAAATACTCAATTGGTCTCGCCCGCAATCGCGAGGTGAGCTTGGACTCAATCCGTGCGATCGTGGGCATCGGAGAACATCTGGAGGTCGCTGATCGGATCGCGACGCGCTCGATCACGCTTGCGCGAGACTCGGCTCGAATCGTCCCCTTCGTCGTTTCTTCGTCGTCTCGCCCGCGCGTGCTCTCGGTGACGGTCGCCCCACGCGCCGATCTGGCGGCAGGAGTTGCATTCGACGCCGAGTTGCGGCGGTCCGCGGTCGTTCGATCGCTTTGGGTGGATGCCGCAGATCCCGCGGCGTCCCTTTCACGAGTCGTCGCGTACGCGGATTCCAGCGATTACGTGGTTATTGGCTCATACGTCGGCCAGGGGACGCGGGTTGCCGACGTCAGTGCACCGACGCCGCTGGTAGATCTCGTGCGCGCCGCAATTCAGCACAACTCTAGAACGGTCGTAGTCGCGTTCGGCAACCCGTACCTGTTCCAGCAGATTCCGTTTGTCCCCACGTATCTGATTGCGTGGAGTGGCTTCACGCCATCGCAACGCGCTGCTGCCGGTGCTCTCCTCGGCATGAAAGACATCAGAGGCCGATTACCGATCAGCATCCCGCCAGCGATGCGACTCGGTGAAGGCGAGTCACGCAGCGCAACGAACCCGCCGGACCGTCCCTGAGGAAGTTTCCGCATCGGTTTCGAAACCGCGCCTGCGGTTACTTGTGATCTACGTCGTTGACGGTTGCTAGCGTCCGACGATATACTCAGCCGCAGTTGAACGAGCCCGGCGCGCGACGAGTACAAGTCGCGCTCCCGGGCTCTTGACTTTAGTAGCATACCGCTACTAATTCGACCCATGCGTGAGCGTGTGCTCGTCGTGCCGCGGCCATCTGTTCGGACCTTTACCGCGGCGATTGATGTGGTTCTCCTGACACCGCGCGACCGCACGTTGGCGGTGTTGCTAGTCCGCACGGCGGATTCGCGCGCTCGCGATCGCTGGCTGCTGCCGTGGGATGCTCCGCATCACGATGAAGATCCGGATCAGGCCGCCATGCGCGTGTCACGGTCGGCGCTTGGAGTGTCGCCCGCAGCAATGGAGCAAATCGGCGCGTTCGGCGACAACCGCCGCCATCCAGGAGACGCACAACTCTCGATTTCCTTTGTGGGTCTCGTTCCGAACGGGCCCGCGTCGGAGTCTTCGTCCAACTCCGTGTGGGTGGACATCGACCAACTACCGCTCCTCGCCCCTCGCCATCGGGCCATCGTCGAAGCCGCGGTCGAGGCTGTGCGGCGTCGCATCGATCAGAGTCCGCTTGCCTTCAGGTTGTTGCCATCGCTGTTCACTCTCAGCGACCTGCAGTCCATCTACGAGCTACTGCTAAAGCGCACGCTGCACAAAGCCAGCTTCCGGCGCGCATTGCAGGCGGCATTTCTCGTTGAGCCCACCGACGAGTGGCGCAGCGAAGGTCGCGGTCGTCCGGCTCAGCTCTACCGCTACGCGCCCCGGCGCCGGCGAGCATCGCGCCGAGGTGTTCGCTTCGATCTGATCGAGCAGTAGCTAGTCGGCGCGCGGAAGGCGTAGTAATCCGCGCGCGATGGCCACGTTGTCGCAGGCCAGGCGATACAGATCGCCGAGGCCGGCTTCGGGCCTCCATTCTTCCACGTGGATGATTGGCGCGCGATGACCCGTGCGGCGACTTCGGTCGCCGCGCCTTTCAACGACAATGCGGACGTTGCGTTTCGACGGATCCCCTCCGCCCACAACTTCGATGGCGACGAAGCCACCACCAGGCAGATCACGATGAAAGAGTCGTTCTGTGGACCGTCGTTCTTGAGAGCCAGCCCCGTGACCGATGGTCTCGTGCTCCACAACCGCCTCCGACGAGGTTCATCCTATCTACATCATTCTGCCAATGCTCGCTTGAAGGCTCGCAAGACGAATGCCTT
>JANNJV010000254.1:0-1933 GCA_031395945.1 Gemmatimonadota bacterium
GCTTCCAGGGTTGTCACGCGGCGCGGCGTGCCATTGGGGAGGTCCGCGATGTACAGCCGATCCAGTGAGCTGAAGACGATCTTCGAGCCATCCGGCGAGACCACCGGGTCGCGGATCTGCTTCACGGTGAAGGTGGCGGAGTCCGCGATCGGGTAGCGGAACTGCAGCGGCGCACCGAGGGCGACGTCAGCGTTCGCCGTGAAGGGAATCTTCGTCGCCGTCGTGCCGTCGATGGGAACGCGCCAGAGCCCGCCCCCATAGGTGATCACGACGGCGCGCGAGTCTGGCGTGAAGGAGTAGCCGGGGAGGACATCCATGTCCGCGGCGGATTCCTGGTCGTCGCGCTGGATAGGAAATGACAGCCAGCGTTCCTCGCCGGTCGCGAGCTCACGAATCCGCAGTCCCGTCTCGGCGTCCTGACGCGAGGCGTACGTGAGCCACTTGCCGTCGGGAGAGAGTGCCGGCCGGAACGCGGAACCATAGCGGGCGGTCATGGGAGTGACCGTGCCCGTCTCGCGGTCGTAGACGCGCAGCTGGTACTGCGGCATCTGCGCGTTGTACTGCCAGCTGCCGAAGCGCTCGTGATACCACACGTAGCGAGAGCTGGGGCCAAACGCTGCCCCCATCATGCGGAGCCCTGGTGCGCCGCTCACGAGCTCGAGGCCCGTGCCGCCGTCGATGTGGTACAGCCAGAGCTTCTCGAGTCCAGCGAATGGCCGGGCGCGCGACACGACGATGTACTGGCCGTCCGGTGTCCACTCCGGTGAGCGGAAATCGTCGCCGATGCCCTTGGAAATCTGGCGCGAGTTGGAGCCGTCGGCGTTGGCGATCCAGAGGTTGTTGTCGCCGCTCTTGTCCGAGACGAACGCGATGTATCGGCCGTCTGGGCTGAAGCGCGGCTGCATGTCGTGCGCCAACCCGGTGGTGAGCGGCGTGGCGGCGCCGCCTCCGATGGGCAGCGAGTAGAGGTCCCCGAGCATGTCGAAGACGAGGGTGCGGCCATCTGGGCTGACGTCCACCGACATCCATGTGCCTTCGGACGTGGTGAATCGCGCCGCGCGCGAGGCCGCGAGCGGCAGTCCTCGATTGACATCGAGCGGAACTGCGCTTTGCTGGGTTATCTGCGCGGTTGCGGTCGCGAAGGGAGCGAGTGCGAGGGCCGTGAGCCCGAGACGTGCGGAAACGCGCATATGCTTGGCCAGGTGGGATGCGGGGCCATGAGTATGTCAGCGGGACCGTGCCGTGACAAGCGATGGATCACAGGCGTGGCGCGCGCGCGATGACCAGTGGATCGCTCTGATCCGCCAGCCGGCCGGTATTCGGGTCAGACATCTCGCCGTGCTGTGCGCCGAGCGTTGCGTCACAAGGCGCCGCCCGGGCAATACTGATCGGGCCTGCAGCACGTTGCCGCGTGCGATCCTTTCGCGTCCAATATGGTAGAAATTGGGACGCCCACTTCGGTTCCTTCAACTCTTCTCAGAGACTCATGACGATTGCAACTCTCCTTCGCCGCGCCTCCGTGGCGCTTGTGGCTCTGACGCTGGCCTGTGGCGACTCAACCGCACCGAAGCTCTCGGAAGCTGAAGTCTTCGACATGCTCGACGCCATGTCGGTCGTCGCTTCCGTCAGCGAAATCCCCGGATCGCCCGCGATGCGTGCGTCGCTGGTGGCCACCCCCTCCCTGGCGAACGCGACGGTGAGCGTTTCCCAGACTGTCAGCTGTCCGAACGGCGGCACTGCGAGTGTGTCCGGCACCGCCACGGATAATCCGGACGCAGGCACGGTCTCCGCGCAGGTCACGCACAACTTCAGTGGCTGCTCGGCGCCGTCGTCGGAGGGCCGCGTGTGGACGTTCAACGGCAGTCCCAACATTCTCACGACGCTGTCGGCCAGTAACAACGCGACCACCGGCGCATTCAGCATGACCGTGACG
>JANNJV010000258.1:0-2678 GCA_031395945.1 Gemmatimonadota bacterium
CGGCGGCGCTGCCGGTTTCGCTTCGAAAACTCCACGCCTTTCCGCCGAATCGTACAAGCTGCCGGTGGACCGCACTCACGAGCCCTTCACCAGTTGCAGGGTCCGCCACGAACACTGGAGCAGGATGAGAGAAGTCGGCCACCGCCAGCGGCAAATGCTCTACGACGGTCACCGCCTCTGGCGCCCAGGCGCCGGCCTGGTCCATCGTGCGGGCGAACTTGATCGCCGCGCCAGCGGCGGTGCTGCCATCAGTCGCAATGAGAATGGGACGCGCAGTTTTGTGTGGCGCTACATCCGCGCGCACGGCTCCCAGTGTAGGCTTGAGCGACAACAACCGCGCTTTGCGTGTGCCGCGCTTACGTGTCGTCATGAGGTTCTCCGGTAAGACCCAGTGCACAATGCGGCTCACGGTGCTAGAAGATGTCCGCCGGCAAACGGCGCGGCGGCAGCGGCTTGGAGTTGAGTTCGCGGCGCGACTCGAGCTCCGTAACACCGGTCCACGCTTTCCTGCCCGACACCTGCTGGATGTTCAGGCCGTAGAGGATCCGCCGTTCCGGGACAGGATCCGAAGCCGTGTGAGTTTCCGGCATCGCGGTACGGAGCGCCTCCAGTGCTTGCAGCGCGTACGGCTGCGTAACGGGACCACCGTCCGCCTGGAGCACATACACGGTGCCGTGCACGACCACGCTGCGCCAGTCAAAGGGTCCGTCGATCTCATCGACTTCAAAGGCGACGAATGGGTCGCTCGTGATCGCGTCGAGCTTGGCGCCGTACGCGCTGCGCAGGAAGAGCCACTGGTCGCGCGCGACGTACCCCAGCGGCTGAATGTCCAGAGCTCGCTGCACTCTGAATGCCAGACGCCCCACGTGGTTCCGCGCCAGCACCTCGGCGCATTCCTTGGGGGTGAGCACGGAGAACCGCGGCACGCTGGTCATGCGTGAAGTGTGCTGTCCGTCGAGAACCCTCGCAATCGGAGAACCTCTTAAACGCAGTAGGCGAAACGCTGACTCCGGTCAGCCACTAGAACGTCAGGGCGATGCTCGTCAACGCAGCCAGAGCGCCAGCGCGATTGCAGCGCCCAGCGCGCCCAGGCCCAATGCTGTGGTACGGCGGAAGGTCGACGTGCCCAGCGCTTGGGCCAGTACAAACTTGAACACGGTATTGGCGAAAATTCCGACCGCTATCGCGCGCGCCGCCAGCTCGGCGGGAATTGGAGCCGACGGACGGCTCATTGCGACCGTGAGCGCGTCCACATCCGTGAGTCCGAGCGCGGCAGCAGTGGCGTACAGTCCCGGCGCTGCCCAACGCGCTCGAACGAAGTCTATTGCGAGCATCGCCACCTGAAAAAGCAACGCCATCTTGATCGCCATCGAGAGCCGTAGTGGACTTCCCGGTGGCGCGACGCCACCATTTGAATCCGCGTCACCAGAGCGCCAGTCGCGCCCGACAATCAGGGCGCCAATGAGAGCGGCTGGAAGGACAAACGGCAGCAGCGCCAGCGAAACCGCGGCATTCAGGACGGCGCTCACCACCAGCACTCGCGGAATCAGCACCGTGCATGCGCCGATCACGCCCGACGCGAGCGACGCCGCATTCGTGGGATCGCTCCGGCTACGACGCGAGAAATCCAGCGTCACCGCCGTGGAGGAGATCAACCCGCCTAGCATCCCCACCAGCCCGTACCCGTGCCTGTCGCCAGCGCGGCGCCTTGCGATGAAGCCAGCGAAGTTCAGCGCACAGAACAGCAGCACGATGACCCACAGCGCACGGGGCCGGATCGCGAGCGCGCCCAACACCGGTCCTGCTGGAAGCAGCGGCAACACGACGAGGGCGAGCACGCCGAATCGCAACGCGGCCTGCATCTCCTGCTCGGGCACCAACCGCACTGCTCCGTGCAGCCGTTGTTTTTCGTGCAACGCAAGTACTACGATGGCACCGGCACCGGCGGCGAGCCTGAGCATTCCTGTGCCCGCAAGCGCGCCAAGTGCGATGACAAGCAACGCAGCCGCCTCTGTGGTCCCTTCGGTCTCCATATGCGGCCGGCGCACCGCCATTACATACGCCGCGACGGCGAGTGCGACGCCGCCGCCGATGGCCATGGCTGCCGGCGCCTCATGGCCGCCCGCCAGCAGCAGGCCGCCGATGCCGCCGAGCAACCCTAACATCATGAACGTGCGCATCCCCGCGAAGCGCGCCTGTTCCCCACTGCTGTGCCCCGACCACTCGCGCTCGACGCCTACGCCCAACCCGATGAGCGCCGCGATCGCGAGCCGTAGCGCTGCGTCAAGTTCGGTCAAGTGCGGTCAAGTGCGCAGACGTGAGGGTCGCAGACTGCTGCCTCCACGAGAAGCCTCAGCGCGCGGGTTCACCGGGCGCCGCGCCCGCCGAGCGCGAGCGGCGTCGGCCAAAAATGCTCGCTCCCAGGAACACAAGCCCGATCCCGAGCCAGAACGCCGCCGATAACCACGAGCGGGAGGCGAACGCATCCAAGGTCGCAATCCCGAAGAACAGCAGGAACACCGTCATGTTCTCGCCAGCCGTTGGCATGCGCATCGCATCAACCTCCAGGAGTGTATGCTCGTGTGTCCGATGGTTCGCTGACGGCGTCGAGCGCCCGAACAAGTCGCTGCCGCGCGTCCTCCGCGATAGGACGGATACGGATGTTGCCAGTGAGGTCC
>JANNJV010000282.1:0-3197 GCA_031395945.1 Gemmatimonadota bacterium
GCTCAAGGAGTTTTACGGGCCGTTCGCGAAGAGCTTGTCCAAAGTGGACGCGCCCGCGCTGATCGCCGTGGCACACGACCTCTCGATGCTCGAGAAGGATCGTTGCCCGACATGCGGCGGACGGCTCGAGCCACGCGGCGGATTTTTTGGACCCTTTCTCGCCTGCGAGAACCACCCCAAGGCGTGCAAGTACACTCGTCCGCTCAAGGGTGAGAAGGCGAAGCCGAAGATGACCGACATCCCGTGCCACCTCTGCGGCGCGCCGATGGTCGTGCGCACTGGCCGCAGCGGCGATTTTCTGGGATGCTCTACGTTTCCCAAGTGCCGCGGCACGAAGTCGATGCCCACAGGGGTGTTCTGTCCCAAGGACGGGGGCGAGTTGGTGGAACGCCGCTCGCGCAAACGTGGAACGGCGTTCTATGCCTGCTCGAATGAGACGTGCGACTTTGTCGCCTGGAACAAGCCGGTGAACGAGAAGTGTCCCGACTGCGGTTTCGTGGGGGCGGAGATGAAAGCCACCAAGGCGCGCGGCAATTATCGGAAGTGCCTGAAGTGTGGCAACGAGTGGGATGCGCCGCAGGAGCCGGAAACCGACGCGGAGGAAGTGCCGGCGTTGGCGGGGTAACGCGTCATTCCCCATTCGCGCTCTCTATTATGAGGTCATGAGCACCAGCGAGATTCACGTCGTCGGCGGCGGACTTGCAGGCAGCGAAGCCGCGTGGCAGCTGGCCGAGCGCGGCCATCACGTGGTCGTGCACGAGATGCGTCCGGTGCGGGGGACCCCGGCGCACAAGACCGACCGGCTGGCCGAGTTGGTGTGCTCCAATACCTTCAAGAGCACCGAGACCACAAACGCGCATGGCCTGCTGAAGGCGGAAATGCGGATCCTCGGTTGCATGGTGCTTCAGGCCGCGGATGCGGCGCGCGTCCCCGGCGGATCGGCGCTTACGGTGGACAGGGACGTATTCTCGCGCGCCGTGCACGAGCGCGTTACCTCGCACCCCGGCATCACCGTCCAACGCGCCGAGGTCACCGATCTTACATCGCCAGGGATCATTGCTACCGGGCCGCTGACGTCGGACGCGCTGGCCAGCGCAATTCGCGAGCGGCTGGGGGTGGAGTCTCTGGCGTTCTACGATGCCATCGCGCCCATCGTCGCGCGGGACTCCATCGACGAAAGCATCGTCTTCCGCGCCTCGCGCTACGACAAGGAGACCATGCCCGACGAAATCGAGGGCGCCTATCTCAACTGTCCCATGACCCGGGAACAGTACGACGCATTCCTCGATGCGCTGGTGGCAGCCGACCTGGCTACGGCGCACGAGTTCGACTCCGCGCAGTACTTCGAGGGCTGCATGCCCGCGGAAGAGATGGCGCGTCGCGGGCGCGACACGCTTCGGTTCGGGCCCATGAAGCCGGTCGGGCTGGTGGACCCGCGCACCGGGAAGCGTCCATACGCTGTCGTCCAGCTACGCATGGAAGACCGCGCCGGCCAAATGTGGAACATCGTCGGCTTCCAGACCCGACTTCGCTACCCCGAGCAGCAACGCGTCTTTCGATTGATTCCCGGACTGGAGAACGCTGAGTTCCTGCGCTTCGGCTCGATTCATCGGAACTCGTACATCAATTCGCCGGCCGCCCTCACGCCGCACCTCTCCTTGCGCGACGATTCGCGCGTGCTGTTCGCCGGACAGTTGACGGGCGTCGAGGGGTACACGGAAAGCACCGCGACCGGGCTGGTAGCCGCGATCAACTTGTCGCGTATGCTCAACGGATTGGATCCCATCATTCCGCCTCCGACCACGATGCTCGGGGCGCTGTATCGCTATCTCCGTGACGCCGATCCGCGGCACTTTCAGCCGATGAACGCCAACTTTGGCCTGGTCGATCCGCTGCCGCAGCCCATCAAGGATAAGCAGATCAAGCGCGAGAGAATTGCGGCGCGAGCGCTGTCGGACATGGAACGTTGGACCGACGATGTGCTGGGCCGCGTCGTGGTCGCAGGCACCGCATAGCCGTGGCGGCCCATCCTGACATCGCCGCCTTTCTCGTTCACCTGGAGAAAGAACGCAACGTCAGTCCCAACACCATCAAGGCATACAAACGCGACTGCTCCGAGTTCGTCGACTTCCTGATTGAGTACTACGGTGGGGAAGCGTGGAGCTGGAGCCTCGTGGACCGGTTGGCGATGCGCGGGTTCATGGGGCGACTCACCAAGCGAGGGCTGGCCAAGCGGTCCGTCGCGCGAGCCCTGGCGGCCGTGCGCGGGTTCTATCGGTTCCTCGCGACCAACGATGCCGTGGAAGCAAATCCGGCGCGGTCGGTGGGATCTCCCAAGGCTGAGCGCCACCTTCCGGGTTACCTCGATCGGCGACAGATCGAGGTGCTCTTCCAGATCGTGGAGACTCGGGCCAGCGGCGGCAGATACCTCGACGTCAGAAACGCCGCCATCCTGGAACTCTTCTATTCCACCGGCATGCGCCTGTCCGAGCTGCAGGGGCTGAACCGCGCCGACATCGATGCCATCAGCCAGCAAGTAAAGGTTCGGGGCAAGGGACGGAAGGAACGCATCATCCCGATGGGCGATCACGCCACCCTGGCGCCCACGCATTCAGTCACGTTTTCACCGGTCAACTCCAGATGCACGCCACCGACGCGCGAGCCGCAATCTCGATGAATCGCAAAAGCTTGGCGCAGCTCGTGCAGCACGTCGTCGAACCGCCGCGTCTTTTTGCCGGAATTCGTCGCCAGCGTATTGCCGTGCATCGGGTCGCAGACCCACAAGACGTCAAGCCGAGATTTCTGTAAGCCTTCGACCAAACTCGGCAAACCGTCCGAAATCTGTTGTCGACCGAATCGATGGATCAGAGTTAGTCGTCCGGGTGCGTTGTCTGGATTCAAGACTCGGCACAATTCACACAACTCATCGGGCGTCATGCTCGGTCCCACTTTTACGGCCACCGGGTTGCGAATGCCGCGAAGATACTCGACGTGAGCGCCCGTGAGGGCTCGAGTGCGATCGCCGATCCAGGGAAAATGCGTACCGAGGTTGTACCACCCGCAGCCGCGCACGCTCTCGCGCGTCAGCGCCTGTTCGTAATGCAGGTGTAAGGCCTCGTGCGACGTGAAGAAGTCGACTCGCCGCAATTCCTGGATCGGTGCAGTCGAAATAGCGTCGATAAAATGCAGCGCGTCGC
>JANNJV010000319.1:0-3685 GCA_031395945.1 Gemmatimonadota bacterium
GCCGGGGGACACCGAGTTCCTCGAGGGCGAGCATGTGGACAAGCAGGTCTTCCGGGCCGAGAACGATCGGGCCAAGAAGAAGAAGCAGGCGCCAGCCAAGGCGGAGCCGCTGCTGCTGGGCATCACCAAGGCGTCGCTGACGACGCAGTCGTTCATCTCGGCCGCTTCCTTCCAGGAAACGACCCGGGTGCTGACGGATGCGGCGATTCGCGGTGCGAAGGACGATCTCCTGGGCCTGAAGGAGAACATCATCATCGGGCACCTCATCCCGGCCGGTACGGGTATGTACCGGTATCAGGACGTCGAGATGGACATCGAGGTGCCGGAAGGCTTCGAGCCGTTGCCCGCGCCGGAACCGGTGCTGCCGCCGCTGCCGTCCGCGTTCGCCGAGTCACTGACGCCGTTTGGCAACGACGAGTAGAAAGCCGCTGGGCTGATCACGCAGAACGCAAAGCCCCTCCGGTGTTCCGGAGGGGCTTTGAACTAACCTGCGATTGGCGACTACTTCCGCGAGGTGAGCAGGATGGCGCCACCGTCATGGCGGCGTCGAAAGCGCGCGGACGCCTCAGGGGCGCGGAGAAAGCGAATCTCGCTGATCGATGCCGCAGGGATCAGGCGAAGATACGAGAGGTCCAGGAGCGGTTCGCCGTCGAGATAGGCTACTGGCAGAGCGTTGTCCGATGATCCTTTGACTCCGGCGCGCGGCTGAAGGGATTCGGGGCGCAGCGCGGCGATGACCTCCTCCGCCGACCCGCTATTTGGAATCTGGTCACCTGCCAGGACATGGCGGGATCCCGCAGCCAGACGATACTCCGTAATGCCTCCACGCTCAGTCGTTCTCACGGCGCAGCTTAGGCCCAACAGCGTTGCCGCCGCGATCAGTACGAGCCTCATGCGTGAGCCACTGTCCAGCATTGACCTGGTTTTCATCGGCCTTCCTCCGCGAATGCTCCGCCGCAATGCTCGCATTGAACTCGCGAGCGCCGTGGGCCATGTTAGAAACGAGCGCTCACGTTTGCCTCCGATTTTCCTCAACCGACGCTCGACATGAGCCAACTGCTCGCAATCGAGACGTTTGGCACCCTGAAGGCACACGGGTCGGGCGGGTCCCGCATCTCCGCCCCGCGTCGCCTGGCTTTGCTCGCGCTGTTATCCGCGGCGGGGGAGCGCGGCATGAGCCGGGATAAGCTTCTCTTGTATCTCTGGCCTGAAAGCCCGGCGGAGAAAGCGAAGCACGCGCTGGAGCAACTCATCTACGGCGTGCGCCGCGACATGGGCGATACTGTGCTCTCGAAGGGCAACCCCCTGCGTCTCGAGCTCTCGCTTGTGCGATGCGACCTGATTGAATTCGCGGCCGCGTTGGCACGATCGGACTTCGCGACCGCCGTGCGCGTCTACGCCGGACCTTTCCTCGACGGCTTCTTTCTCAACGACTCAACTGAGTTCGATGGTTGGGCGCTGACCGAGCGGGCGCGACTTGCGAAGGCGTACGGCTTGGCGCTCGAGCACGTGGCGCGCGATTGCGCGGCGGCGGATGACCACCGTGGGGCTCTCGAGCACTGGCATCGGTACGGTGCGCTCGAGCCATTCGACTCTCGCGTCGCCCTCGAGTACATGCGTGCCCTCGCGGCCACTGGAAACCCAGCGGGCGCTCTACAGCACGCCGAGCGCCACGGCGCGCTGCTGCGCTCGGAGCTCGGCGCTTCGCTACCAGCGTCGATCGCTTCCTTCGTCGAGCATCTCCGCAGGACTTCACGACGGGATCAGGGATCTGAGGCCGCCTTTCGCGAAGAGCCCGAGCAGCCCCACGATGCGTCGGTGAGGCTGGACTCGTCGGGTCGGCTGCAGCGTCCATCCGTACGGCGAAGGCTGCGGCTGGGAGCGTACGCTATCGTCGGCGCCCTTACGCTGGCGACCGGTGTTGTGATGCTGCGGAGCGGCGGCAGTGCGGGTAGCGATCCCGACGTCGTTTTTGTGGCACCGTTCCGAGTCACCTCTCCAGACACATCCCTCAGGTATTTGCGCGAGGCGGGCGTTGACCTCCTCGGCGCGCTCCTGCGCGGAGACGGTTTGCCGCGGGCAGTGGACACGCGCCTCGTTCTCGCACGCTGGGACCAGGCTACCAGCGCCGCGGATGGAACGCTCGATCTCGACCAGGCCTTCGAGGTCGCGCGCCGCTGCGGAGCCGTGTTGCTGCTGCTCGGCGACGTCGTCGTCGCCAACGGACAGGTCACGGCGCGCGGTCAGCTGTATCGCGTGAAGAGCAAACGCGTGATCGTGGACCGCGTCATGAGTGGTGGAGAGGACGATGCGGTGCAGCTGCTCCACCGGCTTGGAGCTGCCGTCATCGCGCAGCTAATGGGCGACGGCGAGGAGCGTGTGGGAACATTGTCGGATTCCATCGACGCCGTGCGTGCCTATCTCCAGGGCGTCCGCGCCTTCCGTGCGGGCGATCGTCGGAATGCGGAACGACACTTCGACCGCGCACTCCAGATCGACTCGACGTTCGCGGTGGCCGCGCTGTGGAACGCCATGTTCGACCATCAGGGCGCGGAGGGAATCGAAGCGCGAGCGCAGATCGCGTGGAGACTGCGCCACCGCCTTGCCCCCGCCGACCGGGCTCTTCTCCTCGGTCACTTTGCAATCGGCCCGAACTATCCCGGAACTTCGGACATGGTGAGCCTGCTTGGGGCGGCGGAAGAAGCGGCGCGGCTCAATCCCGATCGCAGCGAAGCGTGGACGCGATTTGGAATGTACATGCTGGTACACGGCCCCCAGGCCTTCGGCGACGCGGTCCCGCGCGCCGCTAGGGCGCTGGATTCCGCGATCGCGCTGGACTCCGCGTTCGGTCCAGCGATCGGCTGGCGTCTCGAGACCGCGATCGCCGCTGTGGATACCCCCGCGATCCACAGGTTTACACGTCTCAGCGCCGCCGTGAACTCGAAGGACGAGTATCTGGTCGATGAGTGGATCGCCGCCGCGGTGACGGGAGATGCCCGCGCCCTTTCGGACGCCTCCGCACGTGTCGTACGCGACTCGACCGATGCGATGATAACACGCCTGGCGTTGGAAGCTCCGCTCCATATCGTGCCGCTGGATGTCATCGATCGACTGATTCTCGAGCGATTCGCCGGGAGGCAGCGGCGTCCGATCCTCCATCCTTGGCACAACGAGCGGATTCTCGAGTCGCGCTTCGAGATCGCGGCGCTCCGCGGCAGGACGTCTGAAGCCATTCGCCTCGTGGACTCCGTTCAGGCGTGGATCATAATGCCGCTCGCCTTCGCGGAGCCGGGCTACGATCGCATCGCCGACAGCATCGCGGCCGCAGCGACTCCGAAGGAGTCTGGGAACGACGGGACCACAGTCTGTAATTCGACTGTCTGGCGCACGATCCGCGGCGACACGGCCGACACTCGCCGCATGATGCAGCGCATTCGGGAGCTCGGGGAGACGGCACCCGTCGCGGCATATCCCATGGTGGGCCGCTTTCATGTGTGTCCGCTCTTCCTCGGTGCGCTGCTCGAGAGGGGGAACGCGGGCGCGAAGACAGTGATGCTCGATTCTCTCGCCGCGCTGCTGAACAGCGGCGTCGGACTGCAGTATCCGGGCAACGTGGCAACGCTGTATGTCGCGCGCTGGCTCGAGGAACAGGGGAAGTATGCAGCGGCGCTTCAGATGATCAGGC
>JANNJV010000322.1:0-2358 GCA_031395945.1 Gemmatimonadota bacterium
GAGGCATCCGGTGCAGACCTTCACCTTGATGGTCTTGCCCTCGGGCCCGACGATACGCGCGACCTGGAGATTGGGCTTCCAGGTCCGCCGCGTCTTGTTGTTCGCGTGTGAAACGTTGTTGCCGAACGCGACGCCCTTGGCGCACACGTAACAGCGGCTGCGATCGATGGGCATGTTAGTCCTCCACCAGCTCGATGCGCGCCATCTCGGCGCCATCGCCTTTGCGGTGTCCGGTTTTGAGAATGCGCGTGTAGCCGCCCGGACGCTTCGCGAACTTCGGGCCGATCTCGCGGAACAGCTTGTCCGCGGTCTCGCGCTTGTGAATGTGACGGACCGCGAGCCGGCGCGAGTGCAGCGTTCCGGTCTTGGCCTTGGTGATGAGCTTCTCGACGAACGGGCGCAACTCCTTGGCCTTGGCCTCGGTGGTCTCGATCGCGCCATTCTCGATGAGCGACGAGGCGAGGTTCCGCATCAACGCCAGTTTCTGTTCACTCGTGCGACGAAGCTGCCGCCCCGCCTTGCGATGCCGCATTGCCTACTCCTCCATGTCGTCAGGCGCAGCCGCCGCAGCCTGACTTGGCGGCGTGCCCCAGTCCATCACGCGCAGACCACCGTCAGCCTCTTCGAACCGCATCCCAAAATTGAGCCGTTCGCGCTCGAGCAGATCCGCGATCTCCTGAAGCGACTTCTTGCCAAAATTCTTGACCTGCAGGATCTGACTCTCGGTCTGGCGGACCAGGTCGCCCAGCGTCCGGATGTTCGAGTTCTTCAACGAATTGACCGACCGCACCGACAACTCGAGGTCGTCGATCGGCGTGCGCAGCTTGTGCGCCATCTTGCCGGCATCGCCATCTCCGGATTCCATCGCCAGGCCCAGCGGAGCCGACGCGTGCGTGCCGAACTCGACGAAGTACTGGAAGTGCGTTTGCGCGAGTGCGGCAGCGTAGCTCACGGCCTCTTCCGGCGAAATTGTGCCGTTCGTCTCGACGATAAGCGTCAGGCGATCATAGTCCGTCCGCTGTCCGACGCGCGTCTCGGCGACCGAGAAATTCGCGCGGCGCACGGGGTTGTAGATCGAGTCCACGCGCACGAGATCCACCGGCAGACCGCGATCGAGCGGATGCTGGTCGGCCTCGACGTAGCCGCGGCCTTTGTTGACGTACAGCTCCATCGAGATGTCGCGGTCGTCCTGCAACGTGAAGAGGTGCTGGGCAGGGTTGACCACGCGGGCGCCCGCGACGCTTTGCAAAATGTCGCCGGCGGTAACCGGGCCCGCTTCACCCTTGGTCACGCGCAACACGACATCTTCGACGCCTTCATCGAGCGTCAGCGTCAGCGACTTCAGGTTCCCGATGATCTGGTGGACGTCCTCGACCACGCCGGGAATGGTCTGGTGCTCGTGCACCACGCCGTCGATGCGGAAGCCCCAAACGGCTGACCCACGGAGCGACGACAGCAGCATGCGCCGCATCGCGTTACCCAGGGTGTGTCCGAAGCCGCGCTCGAGCGGTTGGAGGCGGAACTCGGCGACGTTGGGATTGTCGTCGCGTTTGGTGGATTCAACGAGTTGCGGGCGGACAAGTCCGCGGAGATCGATAGTTGGCATGTATGAATTGTGGGGTCTTGCCGGAACGCCCGGCATCGCCCTGCCCCGCCCTTCACGCGCGGCAGGCTCGAATGGGAGTGAAGGTCCCGACCTGAACTACTGAACTACTGCTTTGGGCTTTGGGCAGTGTGCTATGGGCCAAAGCCCAGAGCACATAGCCCAGAGCATCCTTCTGTTACACCCTACGCCGTTTCGGCGGCCGGCAGCCATTATGCGGAATCGGCGTTACGTCCTTGATCGACTTGACCTGCAGTCCCGCCGACGCCAGCGCCTGGATGGCCGATTCGCGACCGCTGCCCGGACCCTGCACGCGCACGTGCACGCGCTTCACGCCTGCGCTGAGCGCTTCGCGGGCCGCTTGCTCGGCGGCCACGGTCGCCGCGAAGGGCGTGCTCTTCTTGGACCCCTTGAAGCCAGCCTTTCCGGACGAGCCCCACGAGACCGTGTTGCCGTGCATGTCCGTGATGGTCACGGTCGTGTTGTTGAACGTCGCGGCGACGTGCGCGATGCCCTCCGGGTCGACCGCCCGTTTTGCCTTCTTGCCTGTAGCCATTACTTGGTCACCTTCTTCTTGCCGGCGATTGCGCGCCGTGGTCCCTTCTTGGTGCGGGCATTCGTGTGCGTCCGCTGCCCGCGTACGGGCAGGCCGCGCCGATGGCGAATGCCGCGATACGAGCCGATGTCCATCAACCGTTTGATGTTCATCGCGACTTCGGTACGGAGCGCGCCTTCGACCTTGTAGTCGCGCTCAA
>JANNJV010000327.1:0-2219 GCA_031395945.1 Gemmatimonadota bacterium
GCAAGCGTCGCGGCGACGAGATCCGCGAGGCGGACCAGCTCATCGAACTCTTGCGAGAAGAACTCGTCGAGCACGACGGCGTCGGCGGCAGCGATCGCGGCTCGCACGACCCGCACCGGTCGCGCACAGCAGCTTACAGACCAAATCGTGGCAAAACTCGGCGGTCGCTAAGCTGATAGTGTCGCCTTACTGACATACCCCATTGACGGTGGCACTACCTTGGTACTCCAATGGCGTATCTAAGGTAGTGGTTCGATCACGGGCACCTTCATTATGATGGCGTCGGGAGCGGATCGATGCGGGCTACGCGCCGATTCCTCCCTTCTTTCTTTTGTTCAATGACCTTTCGAATCCTGGGGCCGCACGAACGGGGACGGTTTTCGCCGGAGGCGTGGGGGCAGCTGTTATCGCTTTCTCGCAGCGGGGCGGTAACGTCGTCCGAGCTGGAGCAGCTCATCGAACGAGCGCTGGTGCAAATCGACGGTCGCATCGCCCTGGAGGACCTGCGGGCGCTGGTCGAAGGAGCCGGGCTGTCAGCTCCGTCAGGTGAAGGTCGGGAAACGGTACACTGAAATGGCAGTGAAAAAGACGACGGCCAAGCGAGTCAAGAAAAAGGCGGTCACCGAAGTAGATAACGGGGCCGACAGCGCCGGAGGCACATCGCTCGTCATCGTCGAGTCTCCCGCCAAGGCAAAGACCATCGGCAAGTATCTCGGCCGCGGCTTCAAGGTGAAGGCTACGGTCGGTCATATCATGGACCTGCCCGAGAAAAAACTGGGCATCGACGTCGAGAAGGGCTTCAAGCCGGACCTGGTGCCGATCCCGGGGAAGGAGAAGACCATCGCCGAGTTGAAGAGCGCGGCACGCACCGCGAAGGCGGTCTTCATCGCCACCGACCCTGATCGCGAAGGAGAGGCGATCGCGCATCACGTGGCCGAGCTGATCCGGCCAAAGCGCGGCAAGAAGAAATCGGCCGATTTGGACGTCGCTGGAGCGTCGGTGCCCATTCGTCGCGTGCTATTCCACGAGATCACCAAGGACGCCGTTCTGTCCGCGATCAAGGACGCCGGGCAGATAGACAGCAGGAAGGTTGAAGCGCAGCAGGCTAGGCGAGTGCTCGACCGCCTCGTTGGCTACAAGGCGAGTCCTGTCCTGTGGAAGACGGTCAAGAAGGGCATCTCCGCGGGTCGCGTCCAGACCGTGGCGTTGCGGCTGATTGTTGAACGCGAGCGTGAGATCCGCGCGTTCAAGCCCACCGAGTACTGGACGGTCGAGGCGCTGCTCGAGAAAAACGCCCAACAATTCACGGCCAAACTGCACCACATCGATGGGAAAAAGGCCGAGATTCCGAACCAGGCGGCCGCCGACCGCATCCTGAACGACCTCAAGGGAAAGCAGACGTTCGACGTCACCGAGGTGAAGCGTCGCGAGCGTCGCAAAAATCCCTCGGCGCCATTCACGACGTCCACGCTGCAGCAGGAAGCGGCCAAGAAAGTAGGGTTCGGGTCCAAGCGCACGATGCGCATCGCGCAGGATCTCTACGAGGGCATCGAGCTTGGAAACGAGGGCGCGGTAGGGCTCATCACCTACATGCGAACCGATTCCACTCGCGTCGCGGAGAGCGCCGCCGGAGCGGCGCGCGAGTACCTCCGCACCCTGTTCGGCAAGGAGTTCCTGGCGGACGGCATGCGCCTGTACGGCGACTCGAAGAAGAAGAACACCCAGGACGCGCACGAGGCCATCCGCCCCACGGATCCGACGCGCCGGCCTGATGAAGTGCGCAAGTTCCTCAGCCCCGACCAGTTCAAGCTGTATCAGCTGGTGTGGCAGCGATTCATGGCGTCGCAGATGGCACCGGCGGTGTTCGACACGACGACGCTGGACTTCGACATTCCCATAGGGAAGCAGCCGGACATCGGGAAGCGCAGTTATCTGTTCCGAGCGACCGGCAGCGTGGTGAAGTTTCAGGGCTTTCTGGCTCTCTATCGCGAGGCGCACGAAGAGGGTGAGCATAAGGCGCTCGAGGACGAGCAGCCGCTGCCGTTCATCGAGAAGGGCGAGGCGGTGCCCTGCCGGGGCATCACTCCGTCGCAGCACTTCACGGAGCCTCCGCCACGTTTCTCGGAAGCGTCCCTGGTGAAGGAGCTGGAGCGACTGGGCATCGGGCGGCCGTCCACGTATGCGTCGATCATCACCGTGATCCAGGCGCGCGAGTACGT
>JANNJV010000367.1:0-8321 GCA_031395945.1 Gemmatimonadota bacterium
GAGATGCCGCCGATGGTGAACAGCGCCACGAGCGCGATGGCAAACTTCATCGCCGTCGAGAATCGGATATCGCCGCCCCACATGGTAAAGATCCAGTTGAAGATCTTCACGCCTGTGGGGATGCCGATGAGCATCGTGGTCACCGCGAACAACGTGTCGGCGATGGGTCCCATGCCGACGGCGAACATGTGGTGTGCCCACACGCCGAAGCCCAGGAACGCGATCAGGATGCCGGAGTACACCATCACCGGATACCCGAACAACGGCTTGCGGGAGAACGTCGGAAGGATCTCGGAGACGAGGCCGAACGCCGGCAGGATCAGGATGTAGACCTCCGGGTGCCCGAAGATCCAGAAGAGGTGCTGCCAGAGCAGCGGGTCGGCGCCCGCCGTGCTGAGATAGAAGGTGGTGCCGAAGAAACGATCGAACTGCAGGAACACGAGCGCGATCGTGATCACCGGGAACGCCAGGACCAGCAGGAACTGAACGACGAACGACATCCACGTGAAGATCGGCATGCGCATGAAATGCATGCCGGGCGCGCGCATGTTGATGATCGTCGTGATGAAGTTGAACCCCGCCGCAAGCGACGACACGCCAAGGATCTGCAAGCCCAGCACCCAGAAGTCGATGTTGAGGCCCTGGGAGAACTGGTACGTGGTCAGCGGCGTGTAGCCAAACCAGCCGCCGTCCGGCGCCTGGCCGATGAGCCACGACGAGTTCATGAAGAGCGACCCGAAGAGAAAGACCCAATAACTGAACGCGTTCAGCCGGGGGAACGCGACGTCGCGCGCGCCGATCTGCAGCGGAATGAGCAGGTTGAAAAACGCCGCCGACAGCGGCATGACGACCAGAAAGATCATCGTCGTGCCGTGCATGGTGAACAGCATGTTGTACATCTCCGCAGTCACCACACGGCCGTTCGGGCCCTGCAGCTGCATGCGGAGCACCATCGCCTCCAGTCCGCCCACCAGGAACCAGAGCAGCGCGGTGTACATGTACAGCACGCCAATGCGCTTGTGATCAACCGTCGTGAGCCAGCTCCACACGCCGCTCTCCTCGTGATACACGGAGTGCGGTTGAGCGGGAGCGTGAGCGGCCGTTGCCATTTCTTCGAGTCTCCGTTCCGTCGTTACTTCAGCGCTTGCAGGTAAGCGACGATGTCAGCGATCTGCTGTTCCGTCAGCCCCACGGTCACCCGCGACTTCCCGACGGGATCGTACTGGCCGATCCCGAACGTGTTCATGAACACGCCGGGCTTCATCAGCCGCGCGTTCTTGATCCAGGATCCCAGGTGCAGCTTGTCGTTCGGGAACAATCCGCCGGCGATGGTCAGCCGGCTCCCCACGTGCGTCAGGTTCGGGCCGGTGTTGCCGATCATCGTCGGAATGCCGCCGATCGCGTGGCACGCGGCGCACGTGCCGCGGGTGACGAGGAGCTCGCCGCGTCCCGCGTCGCCCACAATCGTCGTATCGAAACGCACGGCTGCCGGAATCGGCGTCTTCGGCACCGTATGGTCGGGCATCCGTTCGCGAGCGAAGCCAATGAAGCCTGCCTGCACGGCGCCGGGCGTTTGCGTGCCAGCCGCCGGCGCCGTCGGGATCACCCGACTCCCGGCTGCCGCAACGGGACGTGGCGTCGCTGCGACCTGACTTCCCTGCGGCGTGCCGGCGGGGGGACTAGAGGTTGTGCGAAACACCGCGGGTTGTTGCTGATGCGCGACCCAACTTGCGAACTGCTCCGGCGTCACCGTGAAGGCGCGGAAGCGCATGTTCGCGTGCGAGATGCCGCAGTACTCCGCACAAAAGCCGTTGAACGCGGACTCTGTCGTGGAGTCCGGCGTGAACCAAAGGTAGTTCGTGCGGTTGTTCACCAGGTCGCGCTTGCCACCCAGCGCCGGCACCCAGAAGGAGTGCAGCACATCGTGCGTCTTGAGCGCGAAATTCACCGTGCGGCCGATCGGGAGATACACCTCGTTCGCCGTCGAGATGTTGTACTGCGGATACCTGAACTCCCACCACCACTGATGTCCGATCACTTCGACTTGCAGCGCATCGGCGGGCGCCGGCGCCTGCGTCTTGAAAACCGTGCGTACGGTGGGCACGGCGATCACCGCCAGCACGACGGCCGGAATGATGGTCCAGAGAATCTCGAGCTTCGTATTCCCGTGCACCTGCTCGGGCTGGCGAGGCTTTCCAGGACGGCTGCGATACTTCCATATGGCCACGACCAGCATCACTTCGGTGAAAACGAAGACGGCCGTGCCGAGCCAGAGCAGCAGCTCGAATAAGCCGCCGACGTCCCGGTTGAAGTCCGTGCGAGAATGAAAAACAGAATTCGGGTTCTGCACGCACCCGGAAACGAGGGCGAGTGCGACCGTCAGCGCGGCTGTCGCGAGCCTGCGCGGGCGGGAGTCAGCGGGCATGCGGTATCCTGTTACCGACCAGTTCTGAGCGGGCCTGCCAGACAAGCCAAGCCGCTCTGGGATGAAAACACCCGACGAGCAGGGGCAAAGTACGCGACCCCAGAAGGCGAATCAACCCGAAGGCTGAGCGTCCTTCTCCGACGGGTGACCGTCTGGCATTCTGTGCTTTGCGGCCGTCTGGGCGACCGCAATTTCCAGCTGAACCCTGATGGCCGCGATCCCTTCGCGAAGCCCGCGCACACGCATCTGCTCGCTCGCGCCACGCGTCGCCTGCATGTTCACCGACGTCACCAGATCCGCGATCATGCCGAACTGGCCCTTGAGCTTTCCCGATAGCATCGGAATCTGCCGCTTGAGGTTCTGCAGAATGCTGCCCGCCGGCTTGTTCTGCTTCACCGACAGTGCGTAGGACTCCACGAGTCCATGAATGCGCTGATGAAGCACCAGAGCGTCATCCAGCGTGGTCATTTTGGCCTGTCCGGCGCCGTCGAGTCTCAACCCTGCCATGATCGAATCCTACTTCACCCGCTCCAACTTGGGATTGGGCCGCAGTTTCCGCCCCACGCGAGCTTCCGCCTTGCCGCCGATCTGAACCACGTCGGACGTAAAGTCGAAGGTGCCTCTGTACGCCGCCGAACCCACGCCGTAGCAGTCCACCGGCGCTCCTTCGTCCTCGAAGTCCTGAACACGATCCGCGTCGAAGCCGCCTGAGACCACGATCTGGACGTCGCCAAACCCCTCGGCGTCCAATGCATTGCGGACGTTCCACACGAGCTGAGGGTTCACCCCGGTCGGACGAAAGGCGCCGAGCTGGGTCAGCAGCGAGCGATCTACCAAGTGCTCCGACGTGTCGAGTCGAACGCCCCACAGGCGGTCGCCCAGCGCGCGGGCAACCTCTACCGACGTGCGCGCCACGTCGTTCTCGTAATCCACGAGCGCGAGAATGCGGACGTCGTCAGGGAGGTGCTTGGCCAGGGCCCGCGTGGCCGCCACGGTGTCGCCGCCGAACGCCGAAATCAATGAGTGCGGAATGGTCCCGGCCACCTTTCCGCCCAGCAGCGATCCCTGCGCCACCGTGGAGACTTCCTTCGCGCCGGCGATCATCGCCGCGAACCCATCGCCCGGCTGCATGGCGAAGTGGTCGTCCCGCGCGCCGAAGAACAACACGGACTTGGTGCGGGCGATGTCGACGATCGCGCGAACGTTGGAGCACACGCGAGTGCGATGCGCGAGGACGCCGAGATAGAGGGTCTCCAGATGGGCGAAGGCGGCGTAGTCGCCCTCGATGGTCATCACGGTGTCCCAGGTTTCGATCAGGTCGCCCTCGTAGAGCGCATGAACGGCGAGGGCCGCCCAGTCTTCCACGCCGACTTTCAAGATCGCGATGACCTCGTCGATGCCCGCCAACCACCCATCCTGCTTGGCGGTGACCTGGACCGTCACGCGCGGATTCTTCTTCGCTCCGCGCAGCACGCTGGCCGCCAGCGCCATGTAGCGATCCGAGAACTCGCCCGCCTTGATGCGCTCGGCGGGCAACTGGAAGACGGACGGATCGAGTCGCTTCCGGCGACGCGGACTCACGCGCGGCCCGTCATGGAGTCCGGATTGAGCAGTCGGTCGAGCGCTTCCCGCGACAGGAGCCGCTTCTCCAGCACGAGCTCGTACACCCCCCTCCCGCTCGCGAGCGCTTCCTTGGCAATCGCGGTGGCCTGTTCGTATCCGAGCGTCGGGACCAGGGCGGTTACGATACCGATGGAGTGTTCGACGAAATGTCGCATGCGGGCGGGGTTCGGCGTGATGCCGTCGACGCAGCGCTCGCGCAGAACCCCACACGCGTTGCGCAGCGTTTCAATGCTGCGCAACAGGCGATAGGCGATCACCGGCTCGAAGACATTGAGCTGCAACTGGCCGGCCTCCGCGGCGAGCGTCACCGTTACGTCGCCACCGATGACATCGAAACACACCTGATTCACGACCTCCGGAATCACCGGATTCACCTTCCCCGGCATGATCGACGAACCCGGCTGCATCGCGGGGAGATTGATCTCGCCAAGGCCAGTCCGCGGACCGGAGCTGAGCAACCGCAGGTCGTTGCAGATTTTCGAGATCTTCACGGCGCAGCGCTTGAGCACACCCGAGAGCTGCACGAATGCGCCGGTATCCGCGGTGGCCTCGATGAGGTCTGGCGAAGTGATCAGAGAGAGGCCGGTGAGACGCGCCAGATGGGCGCGGACATGCTCGGCGTATCCCGCCGGCGCGTTGATGCGCGTCCCGATGGCGGTCGCGCCCATGTTGATCTCGCGGATCAGCGCCTGGGCTTCGGCCAACCGATCGACATCCTCGAGAATGGTGTGGCCGAAGGCGGTGAATTCCTGCCCGAGGGTCATCGGCACAGCGTCCTGAAGCTGGGTGCGTCCCATCTTCAGGTGCGGGGCGAACTCCTCTCCCTTCCGCAGAAACGCCGCTGCCAGCGCCGACATCCCCGAGCGCAGCGATTCGATGCTGCCGTGCAGCGCGAGTTTCACGGCAGTGGGATATACGTCGTTCGTGGACTGGCTGAGATTGACGTGATTGTTGGGGTGAACCGATTGATATTCCCCGCGCGGACGTCCCAGCAGCTCGAGGGCGCGATTGGCGATCACCTCGTTCGCGTTCATGTTGGTCGAGGTACCGGCGCCTCCCTGAATGACGTCGACGAGGAAATGCTCGTGATGCCGGCCGTCGCGAATCTCCTGGCTTGCCTTGACGATGACATCGGCGATCCCGGCGTCCAGGAGTCCCAGCTCCATGTTCGCGAGCGCGGCGGCTGACTTCACGGTCGCCAACGCCTCCACCAACGACGGGAATTCGCGGATCGCGACGCCCGTAATGGGGAAGTTCTCCAGGGCGCGCAGCGTCTGAATGCCGTACAGCGCGTCGTCCGGCACATCGCGTTCGCCCAGCAGATCCTGCTCGCGCCGGGTACGCGCGCCGGTGAAGCCAACCGTGCGCCCGCGGCCCACGAGGGTGGCGTCGGTCGCCGACAGCCGTTGGGAGATGGTGCGCGCCGCGCGTCCCACGAGCGCGGCGTACAGCGGCGGATGTTCCTTGATCATGAGCGCCAGCTGCCCCGATGAAAGCAACAGGGTCTCGGTCCGCTGCAGGGCGCGGGCGCTGGTCCCGTGGGGCGAGTCGTCCAAGAGGACGCCTTCACCAACCGCCTCGCCCGCCCCGAGCGTGACGAGCCGCACGGGGCGTCCGTTGACGTTTTTCTCGATAGCGACGGCACCCGACACCAGGATCGCCATGAATCGGCGCGGCGCGCCCTCGGTAAACAGCAGCGCATCCGTCTCGTACGTCTGCGCTTCCACCAGCTTCGAGAGTTGGTGGAGCGCAGACTCCGTCACAGTCTCGAGAAAATGCGCCTGGCGCAGCTGATCGCGTAGCGTCACTGACATGCGCCCCAAGGTATCTGAGGCTTGCTCGGTGCGCACGACCCGGGTAATTCACAGCCGTACCCATCCGACCCAGGAGCCGTTCGTGTCACCGACCCGTCGTGACTTTCTTGGCGCCTCAGCGGCTGCGGCCGCCGGCCTGGCCCTTCCCTCGATCGCGCACGCCGTGCCGGTTGTCACCGTCCGTGACCGCGCACACCAGCCTCCGGGGCGGTTCGCGGGGCGACCCGTACTGATCTCGTCCTCCAACGGCATTCGGACGAAGCATGCGGACGGGCGACCGGCGATTCAGGTGGGCTACGACATGCTGGCACGGGGCGCGGACCCGCTGGACGCCGCCGTGGCGGCCGTGCAACTGGTCGAGCTCGATCCCACCGATACCAGCGTCGGCCTGGGCGGGCTGCCCAACGCGGATGGCGTGGTCCAACTGGACGCCAGCTGCATGCACGGTCCCACGAAGCGAGCCGGTTCGGTATCGGCGCTGGAGGACATCGCGACCCCCGCCGCAGTGGCCCAGGCGGTCATGGACCGCACCGATCACATCATGCTCACCGGGGCCGGCGCGAAACGATTCGCGCTCGAGATGGGTTTCAAGGAACAGAACCTCCTGACCGAGGAGACTCGTCAGATCTGGCTGCGCTGGAAGTCGCGGCTCAACCCCAACGACAACTGGCTCGACATTCCCGACGCGCGCACACGGCCGGCAACGAATGAACGCGCAGCCCCACGACCGCCAGCGGAGTCAGACCCGCTGCTGCACGTGTTCTACGACGAGCACGGGATTCCCCACACCTACGGCACGATCAACATGAACGTCGTGACCGCGGCGGGAGACATCGCGTCCGTGACGACGACCAGCGGCCTGTCGTGGAAGATTCCGGGACGCGTGGGCGATTCACCGATCATCGGCGCGGGCCAGTACTGTGACAACGAGGTGGGTGCGGCGGGCTCCACGGGACGCGGCGAAGCCAACATCAAGGTGTGCGGCGCGTTCCTGGCCGTGGAGTTCATGCGCCAGGGGGCGACGCCACAGGCGGCGCTCGTGAAGGTGATGGAACGCGTGATCGCGATGACCGAGAAGCGACTTCTGGACGATCGCGGGCGGCCGTACTTCGACCTCAGCTTCTACGCGGTGAACAAGAAGGGCGAATACGCGGGGGCAACGGCGTATGAGGGCGGCGACTTCGCCGTGTGTGACGCGAATGGGGCACGCGTGGAATCGAGTGCGTATCTGTTCAAGGGGTCGGCGCCGCGGAAGACCGCGACCGACGCCGCATACATCAAGCCGTCGTAAGCGTGATCGAGGCAGGCAGGTTTTTCGTTCCTGGTCCCACCGAGGTGCGGCCGGAAATCCTCGCCGCCATGTGTCGTCCCATGATCTTTCATCGCAGCCCGGCGATGGAAGAGCTGATGCGCCGTGTCACGGCCGGCCTGGGTGCCGTCTTTGGAACGGCGAGGCCCGTCCACATCGTCACAGGTTCGGGGACGGCAGCGATGGAGATGGCCATCCGCGGCGGCACGCAGCGCCGGGTGTTGTCCATCGTCCACGGAGATTTCGGCGAGCGCTTCGCACGGATGGCCGAATCCTGCGGGCGCGCAGTAGACCGGCTCAAGGCGGAGACCGGGGACGTGGTCCCCCTGGACCGTGTCCGCCAGGCGCTTCACTCGAAGGATTACGACGCTGTCACGGCGACGCACAGCGAGACCGCTGCTGGCGTGCTGGCGGACATTGCGGGCATCGCGGCCGTGGTGCGCGACAGACCGGACTGCCTGTTGCTGGTGGATGCCGTGTCCAGCGCCGGTGCACTGCCCATCGCGACGGATGTTTGGGGGCTCGACGTGGTGGTCTCGGCATCGCAGAAGGCGCTCGCGCTGCCCCCGGGACTGGCGTTCGCGGCCGTGTCGGAAAAGTTCGTCGCGCGCGCTCGGACGCTCGCCGATCGCGGCACCTATCTCGATGTCGCGCGGTACGAGGAGTTCGCCGGGAAATCACAGAGTCCCACCACGCCCGCCGTGTCGCTGCTATTCGCCCTCGACAAACAGCTCGCGGACATCGAGCTGGAAACGCTGCCGGCGCGGTTCGCGCGACATGCCAAGATGGCCGACGCATGCGCGGCGTGGGTGGAGCGCGGCGAGCGCGCGGCGCTTGGCATTTCGATGCTGGCGAAGCCCGGCCGCCGGTCGCCGTCCGTGACCTGCATCCGCACGACGGTCAAGCCCGGGACCGTGCTGCAGCGGATGCGTGAACAGGGCTACGATCTCGGCGGCGGGCAGGCAGACCTGGCGCAGACGACATTTCGCGTCGGTCACATGGGAGACCACACGGTCTCGGGGATGGAAGCCATGCTCGACGTTCTCGAGCGCGTCCTGCGCACGTAACCCAGGCGCGTCACCCAGCGCGCGTCGCGTCGGGCTCGGCGTTCCGGCGTCCGGTGTCCCCTGTGCCGGTGCAGTGCCCGCGA
>JANNJV010000425.1:0-1570 GCA_031395945.1 Gemmatimonadota bacterium
CGCGGTGCAGCTGAACGACGTTTTCCAGCGGCACCTGAAACACATCGCCGAGAGTTTTGCCGCCGCGAGACAGCAGGACTGGCCGGGCTACATAGGTGCTCCCCGGTTCGGCAGCGCCACGCTCGGCAAGCATATCTGGGAATCGTTCTCCACGGCCGCGCTCAAGACGACTGTCGAGATCCTGAACGGTACCAACCCGTCCACGTATCCCCGGTACCTGTCGTTCCTTGTGAGGAATCCGCTGTACCAGGACTGGATCGCGTCCGCGAATGCACGAGACTCCACGCTTGCTCGGCGGCAGCAGATGTGGCTCAAGGGCAGGAGAGCCGCTCCGTGAGCTGGCTGCGCCGCCGAGCGCTGTTGGCAGTGCCGAAGGTAGCGCGCGGCACCAAGGGCCACGGCGATTCCGTAAAGGTTCGCATGACCTTCACGCTCTAGCTCCAGCGTCGGACTACCGGGCGTTCCAACCGTTCACCGGCCCGCCGTTGAAGAACGCGCCGGGCACCATGACGCCGTCGCGCTTGAACACCATCCCGTTCTTCAGGACGAAGCGCACGTCGCGCAGTGCGTCGATCTGCTCCAGCGGGTTGCCCTGCACCGCAATGAGATCGGCGAACATTCCCGGCTTGATTGGGCCGCGCGTGGCGATTGTCTCGCTGACCTTGAAGCCATTCACGGTCATGGCGCGCAGGATATCGCGAGCGGGAATGCCAGCGGCCTTCCACGTCTCGATGAATTCGATGGCGACTTCGCCGCGCGTCTTGCCGGGAACGAAGTAGTCGGCGTCGGTGCTGAAGGTGAGGGGCGCCTTGTTCTCCCAGCCATTGCGCAGCATCCGCACGGTGGCATCGTAGCGCGCGCGCGTGGTATGTCCCGTCAGCGAGATGGGCGTTTCCGTGCCGGCGCGCCACACGCCCTTGCGAGCCATCTCCTTGTGCAGCTCGTCGGTCATCCCGTTGTCATGGGCGATGGACCAGATGCCGGCCTCCACCGCGCGCTTCCCGCCATCCACGGTCTGCACGTGACCCTCCACCTTGAGCCCTGCCTTCGCTGCTTCCGCGATGAACAGCTTGATCTCGTCAACCGTGTACCCCCACGGTTTGCAGTCGACGCAGATCTTGATGACCTTCGCGCCGAACAGCGCGTTCTGCCGCACCGCCTTCACGATTTCGTCGGGCGTGTCCGCGTCGAGGTATTCGGGATAGACGATGTTCTTGTCTTTGGCCATCTCCGGGGTAGGCCAGAACTGGCCGCCCATCCCGCCGATGATGATCCCGGACGGAATGATGGTCGGCCCGGGCACCCATCCCTGCTCGATGGCCATGCGCAACGCGACGTCGGCATAGTTGCCGTTGTTCCCCATATCGCGGACGATGGTGAATCCCGCTGCCAGCATCTGGATCCCGTTCGACACGGCCTGGATGGCTCGCAGCGCCGTGGGCTCCAGGACGTACGTGAGATAGTAGATGTTCCGCTCGGGCACTTCCTTGTAGGTAAGCGCCAGATGGTTGTGCGCGTCCACCAGTCCCGGCAACACAGTCTGCGCCGATAAATCGATCACCTCGGCGCC
>JANNJV010000474.1:0-4401 GCA_031395945.1 Gemmatimonadota bacterium
GCCGGGCCCCAACGCCCGATTCCCGATCATTCCGCGGCGCTTGCAGTACTCCACGACGGAGCGCAACGTGAACCGCGCGCAGTACGACATCGCCCTGATGCGTCAATGGAACTCCGCGGGTGGTGACGTCATGACCAACCGTGTGTACTGGGATACCGACACGTTCATCGTGGCGAACAACCCGACGTACGTGACGGGCTGCAGTGATCGTGCGTCCTAGTTAGCAGTCGCTGGAAACGAGAGAGCCGCGCGGCGGGTGCCGCGCGGCTCTTTTGTTTGCGGTGCGTCGGGGCGACGCTCTACTTCTTGGTGGTGATCATGAGGGCGCCGCCGCCATTGGTACCGCCGAAGCGCGCGTTGGCCTGCTGCGGCTCCAAATAGCGCACTTCCTGAATGTTTCTCGCGGCGATTTCGCGAAGGTGATCGATTCCTTCGACCATCTGAACGCCGTCCAGGTACACGGTTACCGGCAACGCCTGGACGCCGGTGGTGCCGCCGCCGATTCTCGATCTGAGGATCGCGGGGCGTATGCGCGTGAGGGCGTCGTGGAGATCGGCGTCGCCGGCGACCGCGAGTTCCTGCGCGGTGACCACGTTGCGCTGAACGGAAGTCGGTGTGGTCTGGGCACCCTTGGGCGCACATGCGAGCATCATCGTTGCGGCCGCGCCGACAACCGCCAACGAGCGAATCTTCGAATTCACTCCTGCACTCCTGTGTGGGTTCATGGTTCGATCTTCTTGAGCGTCACAGCGATGGCGCCGCCGGCGTTGTTGTACCGCGCGAAGTACGTGTTCGCCAGCTGGGGTTCGAAAAAGCGCACTTGTTGGACGTCGGCCGGAGACAGCCGCCGCAAGTCGTCGACGCTCTCCATCTTGTCGCCATCGACGTAAAGCATCATCGGCCGGGTGGCCGATTTCCCCTGCGCCGTAATAGTGCGGTTCTTCAGGAAATGAGGGCGAAGCCTGAAGACGGCCTCATACAGCGTCAACGCGGGGAACCGCTCGAGCTCTTCCTGCGTGATGAGGTCGTGCCCCCCGGATGCCGGCACGCTCGCGCCGCGCCGCACACAGCCGAGCATGGCGCCGCTCATGACGATGGCGGCGAGAAAAACGCCCCGGATTCGCATCTTGTCGCGCGCTCCTGACGAAGAAGTTGAGAGCTACTGGTGTCGCGTCCAGAGGAGAATGGTCCCGCAACCCCTGTTCGAGCGATCCATGAATTGCACCGGCACGCCAGCCGATGAGGTATACACCTCCATGGCGGCGATGTCCGCAGGTTTGGAGATGTCATCCAGCTCGGCCCCTGGCAGTCGGGACCCGTCCAGCCAGATCATGGGCGCGTCCCTGCAGCCACGCATTCGCACCACATATCCAAACCTTCGTCCGGGAGCGAGCGTCACACCCGGCGTCATCCTGAGCAGTTCGCTCATATGGTACTTGCCGGCGTCCTGGATGGTCTGCCTCGTGAAATAGCGGCCGAAGCTGTTGGACCGGCGTCGCTGGTAGAACTCGCGCAGCCACCCTGCCATTTCTTCTTCCGGGGCCACGACGTCGATCTCTGCCAGACTCGCCGGCACCTCGGCCAGCACGACAACCAGGGTGTCCGTTACGCTCTGGCGGAGCGGTATCGCCACGGCGGCCTCGATGAAGCCCATGCGACGCACACGAATTGACGCGGGCGTAGCCTGCGCCACGACCAACACGAACCGGCCATCGTCGGCGGTCCGCGCGAGACTGCGTATCGTGTCCCCGGCGATCTGGCGCACCTCAGCCCCAGGCACCGGCGCTCGTGCGGAGTCGACCACGATACCCGCGATCGCGCGCGCCGCCGCGCGTGGCGATTGGCCGCTCAACGCGCTGGCTGGTGCGAGTAGCAGTACGATCAGGTGCAGCCTCAATGGCGGCGACTCCGGAGGATCATAGCGTCGAGATGCACGCCGCGGACCAGGTCAGGGTTTCGCCCTGAAAGGTCTCGACTTCGTCCACATCACGATCACCCCGCACGCGGCATTCGATCCGGAGAATTCGCCCGGAACCTCGCCAGGACCGCGGTAAATCTCGATGCCGTAGATGTCCTGAACCGGCGTGCTCTCGTGGAAGGAGCGCGCTTCCATTCCATCGATGATCCAGGTGGGCTGACATTGGGGCGTACGGGACATCACGGCGTAGCACTCGAACGACTGTTGATCGCACTTGATGCGGATGCCACGGACATGGCGCAGCGCGTCGCCGACACTGCCGTACGACTCTTTGTACAGCTCGTCCCATCGCAGGAACGCGCCGGTGGCCCGCTGCCGCCGCTGCTCGAACTGCGAATAGCGCGGCATGAGCGCCTCCGCGCGGGCGTGCACTGCCGCGGCGGGAAGCCGGTTCCCGGTAAAGTCGAGAGGGAAAACCTCCTCCAGGCCGCCCGTCGCGGGAATGAAAACCTTAAAGTCTCCGGGCGAGTACCCCAGCAGTCGAATCGCGAGTTGCGCTTCGCCCTCCGGGACGCCGGTAACGACAAACCGCCCCGAGCTGTCCGCGCTAAGGGAAAGGGAACTGCGCGCGACGGTCACTGTGGCCCTTGGCAGCGGCAGACCCGTTTCGCTGTCGATGACGCGGCCCTGCAGGGTCCCTTGACCGCGCGCCATTCCCGGCATGAGGACTGTCGCGCCCAGCAGCGCGGCCGCGAGGGTCACGACCTGTGTCCAATGCCCGTTGTGACGATTCCTGGAAATCACGCAGTTACCCCCTCAGGCGGGACGGCGATGGGACAGGAAGGACCCACACTGATTTGTTCGGGCCCCATTGCGCCTTTCCCCGCGAGGTGTAGTATCGTGCTCGTTACCGTCCTCTGAAAGAGCCATGTTTGTGTCGGCCGACTCCTGGGCCGACACGGTTGCTATATGTGTCAATCCGCTGCGCGACTGAGCGGACAGGTCGTTCCTCCTTCCTCAAATCAGAGGCAGACGATGCGCGTTTCTCTTCCCAGACAACTACTTGTCTGTAGTGCTGTGGCGGCATTCGGTGTCTTTACCGCGGGTGCGCTTGCTGCGCAGCAGGCGGTCATCTCGGGCCGCGTCACGTCGGAACGAGGCGACCCATTGGCGGGCGCCAACGTCACGGTGGCCAGCAGCAGCTTCGGCGCGGTCGCTGCCGACAACGGCACGTATTCGATAACAATCGCGGCGTCCGCCGTGCGAAACCAGCAGGTGGTCGTAACGGCCCGGTTTATCGGCTATCGGCCTCTGAGTCGCACCATCACCGTGCGGGCCGGTGCTCAGGACTTGAATTTCCAGATGGAGCGTGACCCCTTCCGGCTGGAAGAGGTGATCGTCACCGGCACGGCCGAGGCGACGTCGCTCCGAAAGACGACCTTTACCGTTGGCCGAGTGACCGAGGAGCAGTTGGCAGAGGTTCCCGGCGCCAGCGCGCTTGTGGCCATTCAGGGCAAGGTGGCTGGCGTCCGCATGGTGCCGACATCGTCCCAGCCCGGAGGCGAGCCTGCGCTGCGGCTTCGCGGCGCGACGAGCATCGGCGGACGGCAGGACCCGCTGTACATCGTAGACGGCGTGATCACCACGTTCGGCCTCGCGGACATCGCGCCCGAAGACGTGGAACGCGTCGAGGTGATCAAGGGGGCGGCGGCGTCCTCGCTCTATGGCTCCAACGCCGCGAACGGTGTGGTCCAGATCTTTACCAAGCGCGGCACGTCGCTGCCTGATGGCGGATTGAAGGTCACGTCCCGGCTCGAGGTCGGCTCGAACAACATGCCGAAGAAGATGGAGTTCTCCAAGTCGCACGCGTGGCAGGTAGATGCGAGTGGCGACTTCCTGCTCAACGCCACGGGCGCACGAATCATCGAGGTGGACCAGATCGCCGACAATCCGTTCAACACGTACCGCAACCACTGGGATGAAGTGGTGACGGGCGGCGCGTACGCGACCCAGTACGTCGCGATCGGCCAGCGGCGCGGACCCACGAACTTCAACGCATCCGTTCAGAACACGCGAAATGAAGGCGTGATCTTCGGGCTCGGCGGATACACTCGGCAGAACTATCGGTTGAATCTCGACCAGCGACTCCGCCCCAACGTCGACGCCTCCTGGAGCGCGTTTTTCGGGAAGTCTACCAACGGCCGGACGGAGGAGGGCCCGGGAGGACCATTCTTCGGATTGATGTTTCTCCAGCCGGACGTGGACATCACGGCAGCCAACCCGGACGGAACTCCCTATATCGCAGAGATTCCATTGAGCGGCGACGTCGCCAACGACTTCAACCCGCTGTACGAGTTGCACAACCGCAAGATCAATCAGAACCGCAACCGGTTCAGCGGCTCGAGCCGCGTGCAGTGGCGGATGAACAACTGGCTGTCGACCGAAGGAAGCTTTGGGTACGACCAGGAAGGACAGAACTGGAC
>JANNJV010000476.1:0-14505 GCA_031395945.1 Gemmatimonadota bacterium
GGCACGAAGATGGCGAGCCCGACTCCGACCACGCCGGCCAGCGTCAGACGCACGAGGCGGGAGCCGATGGCGCGATCAGCCCAGTACCGTCTGGATGCCAGCAGCGGAAGCGCGATAGCCGCTGCGGACACGGCAATCGCGAGCCATGCCGCGCGCGATCGCGACAAGACCAGCGCCGCAGCAACGACGCCTGCGCCGAGGTAACCCGCCCAGGCTGCCCCTGACCGGCGCGTGGTCGCGGTCCAATACATGAGCGCTGGCAAACCGATCGCGCAGAAATGGGCGACGAAATTACGATTTCCGAACGTCCCGCCGGGCGCGCGATTCAGGCTGAAGTAATCGGATTGCAGGCCGTACGCCTGCGCGAGCGCGCCAACGGCGGCGCAGACGGTAGCCAGCGAGGCCGCAACCATCAACGGACGGTACGAACCGGCCACACCCATCCTTCTAGCCGCCCAGAAAATGATCGCACTCGAGACGCTGACGCCCAGGGCACGCTGCGCCAGCCAGTAGTTCGAGGCAAAAAGTGCGGAGGCGGCACTCCAAGCGAGAAACACGAGCAGCAGACGGTCGGCGACGCCTCTCGTCATGGAGCCCGCGCGCGTTACCGACAGAAGGGCGACTGCGACGGCCACGACGTGCAGCACCAACTCCTTGGGAACGAAATACCGGTCTAGCTCGAACAGCTTGTTCGGAAGCACCGCCAGCGCGATTGCAACCATCCCGAGCTGGAGCAAAAGGGTCGTGGCGCGCTGGATCATGCCGGAACGACCGGGGCGCGCGTCGCGCGCTCGAGCAATTTCGCGTCGCCCATTCGGGACGTCATGGCACTGAACGCGTCGGTGGGGCCACGCCAGCGAAGCTCCTCAACGTCACGAAAGAGGGGCGCATCCGTCCTGAGCGTCGCGAGCGCCTTGAACAACAGCGCCTGCGATTGATGGCTACCCAGTACCTCTGGTGGAAAGTCCTCCAGCGGGCCGTGCCGGTTCAGGAGCCTCGCAGCCGTGGCCGGACCGATGCCAGTAATGCCTGGATAGCCGTCGGCCGCATCGCCCACCAACGCGAGAAAGTCGGGCACCAGGTCCGGATCCACGCCGAACTTTTCACGTACACCGGCGGCATCGCGAATGCGCTGTCCTTTCCGATCTACCTGCACCACGCGATCGCCTCGAACGCATTGCGCCAGGTCCTTGTCGGGGGTCCAGATGCAGACCTTCTCCACTCGCGCAGTCTCGGCGGCGATGGCGGCGGCGGACGCCAGGCCGTCATCGGCCTCCAGGTCCACCATGGGCCACACGACGACGCCCATAGCGACCAGCGCGTCCTCGAACGGATGAAACTGCGCCAGCAATGCGGGTTCGATCCCTTCCCCTGTCTTGTACCCGTCCCACAAGTTGTTGCGGAACGATTCGATGACGTGATCGGTGGCCACGCCAATGTGTGTTGCCCCTTTCTCGATCATCTGCAACACTGTGTGCAACACACCGATGATGGCGCCGAACGGCGGATCCTCACCCTTCTTGTAGCGGCGAACGCCGTAGAAATGGCGGAACAGCTCGTAGGTGCCGTCGAGGAGGTGTACGACCATGAGGTTTGATGAGAAACTAGTGCGCGCTGCCTATCCCAGAAGAGCCTCCGCCGCCGCGCCAGCGACTCCCGTGTGAGCGTAGGATCCGAGGTGCGCCTCGTGCTTCGGGTGCTGCTCGACCCGATCCTCGGGTTGGTGCTGCGGCTCGTTCCCGCGCGCGATCCCTGGGAGCGCTTTGCCCAGCGCCTTCCCCTGCGCCTGTACGGGTCCGGCTCGCGCCGTGACTTCGGCTGGTACCTGGAGGGCGATAGCCACGTTCCGGTGCGAAGCATCGACGACATCCAGGATTGGCTATTGGGCTGTGAGTACGCGGACGACAAGGATCTCTTTCACGAATCTGATTTCTGGCAGCATCCGCAAACGTTCGAACACCTGCGACGCGGTGACTGTGAGGATCACGCACTTTGGGCGTGGCGCAAGCTCGTGGAGTTGGGGTTCGATGCGGAACTCGTGTCGGGACAACAGATCGCGAGCTCGGGTGTCAGCGACGGAAACTCGGGACATGTCTGGGTCGTGTTCCGGCACGGCGACGAAACGATGGTCTTCGAGACGGTCGCGAAATCGAAGGACCGAATGCTGAAGCCGCTACACGCCGCCCGTACCGAGTATCGCCCGGAAGTGGGCGTAAACGGCGCGCGGAAGCAATTCGCATATCACGGCTACCTGGTCACCCTCAAGGAGCGTCGACAGGGCACGGGTTCCCGCGAGCGCCGTTTTGCCCCAGATTCCGCCCATCGGAGGTAGTCATTCGCATCATAGGCATTGTTCTCGTCGCCGTGGGTATCCTGGCGCTGGTTGTGAGAGAGATCCCCATTAAGCGTCGCCGCGACGTAGTTCGTATCGGCGGGATGGAGGCATCCATCCAACAGCGTGAGCGCATCCAGATTCCGTGGATGTACGGTGCCGCGGCAGTCGTCGCGGGCGTCGTCTTGGTTGGGATGGGCGCCCGCCGAAAGCGCTAAACACATCGATGCCACGGACCTTTCGAGGCACGACCCTGTTGGTCACCGTCGCGGTGCTGTCGGCTTGCCAGCCGGCGGAGAAAACGGATAGAGGATCTACGACCGGGAGCACGACCGGGTCAAGCGCGTCCACAACTCCGTCCACTTCAGAGTCATCCACGGGATCCGCGTCCACCAGCGATCAATGGTTGGTGACGGCCCGCTCCTTCGGGCGGGTGCGACTGGGCATTCCGCTGACCCAGGTGGCCCGCGACCTGGGCGAGGCAATCACCGTTCGTAGCGACGAGTACAACCAGTGCGCCTACGCGCGTCCTCAAGCGCTTCCAAGCGGGACGAGTCTGATGGTATTGAGGGATACCGTCGTGCGCGTGGACGTCAACAGCTCCAACATCGCGACCGCGGAGGGCATTCGCGTGGGCGACACCGAAGTCCGCGTTCTGGAGCGTTACGCGGGAAGAATTCGCAGCCAGCCGCACAAGTACACGAACGGGCACTACCTGGTCGTCACACCCACGGCCGCCCAGGACACCGCATTCCGCATCATCTTCGAAACGGACGGCTCACGTGTGCTGATGCTCCGCGCCGGCCGCCGCCCGGCGGTCGAGTGGGTGGAGGGTTGCTCATGACCGGGGCGGCCGCGCACTCACGCACGCGACGCGACCGTGGCGCTCTGGCTCTCGCGCTGGCGCTGCAAATACTCGGCGCCACCGGAATTGCGTGGGCCCAGCCTGCGATTGGAAGTTGCCCGCCGGGGCCGGGCGCGTACTCGCAGAACAATGACGTTTCCGCGAGCGTCTTCGGCTCGTACAACGCGCGGCAGACCTCGACCGGTAAGACCGAGCTGTGCCTGCTGGTGCTCTGGCGCGGCGAGTCCGGGTGGCATGCGCATCGCGCCAAGGCACTGGAAGGGTTAGCCAAGCGAGGCTGGATAGACACTGTGCGCGCGAAGGCGGATTCGCGCGGCCTGCTCCAGACGTTCTCCGAGACCCTTGGCGATCTGGAATTGTCGTACGACTACGACTGGGCCAGGCATCGCGTGAACGTTCTCGGCCGCGACCTGGAGTTGGGCGCGAACAACGTGCTGTTGATCGATCGCGCGGACGGCGTTGGCGGACCGCCCGTGCTGCGTACGCTGCGGATCGAGCCACGCATCGACTCACTCCAGGTGGGCTTCGACTACCTGGTCAAGCGGTCGCCGCAGCTCCGAGCCTTCCTTCGCTGAGATACCCGCCCGGTCACTGCACAGTAGGCGTCGGGTCGTCCGAGGGAACGAAGTTGGAGAGAAAGAGTTTCTCCTGCGGCGTGAGCGACACCAGGCCTGTGCTGTTGATCTTGTCGAGAATGCGATTGACTTCCGCGCGATTCACCTCGTGCACTTTCGCCGGATCGACTGCCTTCCAATTCTCGGCGACGCGCTTGGTAGCCACAACGGGAGCGCCCGTGGCTTTCCTGCGGAACAACCCGCGCGCGCGATCCAGCCAGCGCAGATACACGTACGCTCCCGCATAACCGCCCAGGTGCGCGAAGTGGGCGATGCCGGCACCGCCCCCGCCCACGCCGTTCCAGAGGGCAAGCACCGTGGTGAGGATGACCAGCAGCCGTGCGGGCACCGGAATGATGCCCCAGATCATGATGGGCGTGTCCGGCCAGAAGTACGCGAAGGCCATCATGACGCCGAAGACGCCGGCCGAGGCGCCGATGATCGGCGAGCCAAACGAGAACAGCATTGAGAACAGCGCGCCGGAGAGGCCGCTCAGGAAATACAGGATCGTGAAATTCCTTGAGCCGATGCGCTGTTCCACGCGCGGCCCGAAGAAGTACAGCGACAACATGTTGAAGCCGATGTGCATCAGTCCGCCGTGAAGGAACATGTAGGTCAGGACAGTCCACGGACGGACGATGATCAACGGCGGGTAGAACACGAGCAAGTTGGCCAGGCGCGGCTGCATGGTCTGCAGGAAGAACGCGCCGACGTTGGCCATCAGCAGGAACTGAACGACAGGTGTCAAGAACTGGCCCGGTTACGGCAGTTTGCGTTTACCCCACTCCGGCGCGCGCGGTTCGGTCATCATCCGGTCGCCGGGATTCTCCTTCAGCAAACGTAACCCCTCCGCAACCGCGCGTTCGAGCTGCGGATCGCGTCCGGCGATCATCTCGCGCGGGAAGTTCTCCACCTCGACGTCGGGCGCGACGCCGACGTTCTCGACCGCGAAATTACCGGCGCGGTCGATGAAGCCGAACCGCGGCGCAATCATCGAGCCGCCGTCCACGAACGGCGGCGTGTCGCTCGTCGCGACAAGCCCGCCCCAGGTGCGTGTCCCAACCAGGGGTCCGATTTTGCGCGCCTTGAACATGAACGGCATGAGATCGCCGCCCGAGCCTGCCATTTCGTTGATGATCATCACCTTCGGGCCCCAGATGCCCGAAGCCGGACTGGTGAACGGCACTCGCTGACCCGCCGGATTGTTGAAGTAGCCATCGTACGTGCGGCCCAGGATGTCCACGATGTAGTCCGCCGCGGACCCGCCGCCGTTGAAGCGCTCGTCGATTACCGCGCCCTTCTTGTCTTGCTGCGCGAAGTAGTAGCGGTTGAAGCTGGTGTAGCCCGGTTGGCCGGTGTTCGGAACGTAGACGTACGCCAGCTGTCCGTTGGAGAGAGAATCCACGATGCGACGATTGTGCTCTACCCACGCGCGCGTGCGGAGGCCCTGCTCGTTGGCCACGGGCAACACCGTCACATTACGCGCGCCGTCCATGGTGGGCCGCGTGTTGACCGCGATCACGGTCTGGCGATTGGCGGTGCCGTCCAGCAGGCGATAAATGTTGTCGGGCGCTCGCAACTCCACGCCGTTGATCGCGACGATGTACTCGCCCAACGCGACGTTCACTCCTGGCTCGGCGAGCGGCGCGCGCAACTCGGGGTTCCAGCTCTCGGCGGTATAGATACGGCTGATGCGATAGCGGCCGTTGTCGATGCTAAAGTCCGCGCCTAGCAACCCGCCCAACGACTGCGGAACCTCGGGCATCTCGCCGCCACGCACGTATGAATGTCCGATGGCCAGCTCGGCGCCCATGTTGTCCATCAGATAGTTGAGCTCCGCGCGATGCATGGCGTATGGCAGCAGCGGCGCGTACATGCGCTTCGCGGCCACCCAATCCGCGCCGTGCAGATTGCGCACGTAGAAGTTGTTGCGCTGGTTGCGCCACCCTTCGTCGAAGATCTGCTTGAACTCCGCCTTGGGGTCGATGTAGGCGCGGAGCTGGGCGTTCAGACGTCCCGTTCCCGCCTGCGGAATCGCACGGTCGGCGTCCACGAGGAATAACGACGCGCCGGCTGGTGCGGCCGCGCCGGCGCCACCGCCGCCGCCACCGCCGGTGCGATACAACAGCTTGCGACCATCGGCGCTCACCACGTACTGCGCCACGCCCTGCGCGAAAGGCTGCGCGCGGCGCGCGCTGAGCTGGAAGCGGTGCAGCGTTCCCCCTCCACCGCCACCGCCGCCACCAGGGCCGCCGGTGCCGGTGGTCGGCACGGCCTCCACAAAGAAGACGTTGCCAGCGACGCCGCTGCGCAGCTGCGCATAATCGCGCAGCGCCACCGCCTGTACGTTGATGATCCGCTGCTGAATGCCATCGAAGTCGATGCGAACCGTGACGGGGCGGGCGGCGGGACGCGTGCTGTCAGCCGCGGCCGCGCCCGTTCCCGCACCACCGCGGGTGGAATCGGCCTGCGCTTGCGCCGCTGCGCGCCGTCCCGTTTCCTCGTCGCTCTCGGGCAGCAGCGGCGACGGATCCGCCTTCGACAGCACCACGAGGTACAGGCCGCGCGTGGTCGCGCGCTCGTAGGCCGACATGTCCAGCACCGACGAGTTCAGACCGTAATCGGTGGACGCCAGGAACCAGAGATGCTTCCCGTTTGCGTCCCACGCGGGCGACACGACGTCGGCCAGCCCGTCCGTGACCTGCCGCGTCTGGCCCGTCTCCACGTCATAGATGAACAATGCACGGAACAACGACGGCAGGTGCTTCGGATACGCGATGTAACGCGAGTCAGGGCTCCACGCGGGAACGATCGTGCGGTCAGCATGATAGAATGGGTCGGCGTCCGCCACCTGCGCGCGACCCGTCGCGGCGTCCACCATCCAGAGCCGGAAATGCGAATCCTGGAACGCGATCTTCGATCCGCTCGGTGACCACGCCGGCGCGAAGTAGAAGCTTGGCTCTGGAATCGTGATTTCGCGCGGTGGCGTCAGCCCGTCCTGCGCGGCGATGTGCAGTTTGTACTCGCCGGATTTGTCGCTGAAGTACGACACGAAGCGGCCATCGGGTGACCACGACGGCGCGCGCTCGGCCGACCCGCTCGAGTTGGTGAGATTGCGGATGTCGCCCTTCTCGGCGGGGATGGTGAAGATCTCGCCACGCGCCTCGACGGCGGCGCGGCGCCCTGTTGCCGAGAGTGCCAGGTTCGTGACGCGGTTCGAAACATCCTTCCACTGCGGCATCATCCACGGAAAATCCCCGGTCGCGGTAACGCGCAGCTGCCGCGACCGCCCGGTGACGGGATCCAGCTCGTGTATGTAGCCGGCTTGTTCGAACACCAGCCCGTTTGCCGCGCCATCCAGCGCCTTGACGTCGAAGTCGGTGAACTTCGTCAGCTGTCGAATGGCCTTGGACTGCATGTCGTATCCCCACACGTTCGACACGCCGTCCCGATCGGACAGGAAGTACACGTTGTTGCTCACCCACACTGGATCCATCTCCTTCGAGTCCTTCCATGGGGTCACGGTCACTTCGTGCGATCGAAGGTCCATGATCCAGATGGGCTTGTTCTGCCCGCCGCGATAATTGCGCCGCTCCTCGTCCCACGAACTGGGCATGCGATACGCGACGTACCGGCCGTCGGGCGAGATCTTGCCCTGATACGCACGCGGCATCGGCATCGGTTCCTCGACGCCGCCGTCGGCTGGCACGGTCCAGAATCGCGGCGCCGCGCTAGGCGCAGCCGTAGCGCGGCCAGATGCAAATAGGACGGCGCGGCCGTCAGGCGTCCACCCTTGTACCTGGTCCGCGGCCGGATGCCACGTCAGCCGCGTGGGCTCGCCGCCGCGTGCCGCAACCGTGTAGACATCCGTATTGCCGCCGTACTGTCCGCTGAACGCCACCACCTGGCCATCCGGCGAGAGCTGCGGATTCGATGCCTCACCCGGGAAGCTCGTGAGGCGACGCGCCTCGCCACCCGCCCGTTCCACAATCCAGATATTCCCCGCGTACGCGAACGCGATGTGCGTAGCACTGACCGACGGCGTTCGCAGCAGCCGCGTGCCGTTGACTGGATCGCTCGCAGCGACCACGCTGCCGTTTGACACGGCCCGGACTGGCGCCTGCGCGGCGGCGGTGCCGGGCACGGGAACGCTCGCGCTCAGCGCGACGAGGAAAAGATGGTGGCGTGTGATGGACATGTGGCGGGGTGTGTGGGAATGAGTAACATCATCTCAGGTGACATCGCGTGCAACCGTCCACTAGCTAGGCAGGGAGGGATACGCTGAACGACGAAGGGAACGGCGCCGGCTCGTTGAGCCGCCGCGAATTCACGGAACGGCTGCTTGCGGCCGCAACGTGGCTCGTCGCCAGTCCCGCGCTGTCCGGCGCCGCGTCAGAGGCAGGCGCCGAATTCACGCTTCATAGCGACCTGATGGTAGCGATGCGCGATGGCGCGCGGCTCGCCACCGACGTGTACGTGCCGAACCAAGCGGACCCGAATGCAGTCGCGCGCTTTCCCGTCATTCTCGAGCGGACGCCGTACGACAAAACGGCGCCCAGTCGGTCGGAACGCACGCCTGCCAACGCAAAGCCGTTGTCTCGCGCGGAGGTCGCCGGGTTCTTCGCGCGTCACGGGTACGTCGTGATCTATCAGGACTGTCGCGGGCGCTACAAATCGGAAGGCGCCTTCGTGAAGTATCTCAGCGACGGCAACGATGGCTTCGATACCTGTGACTGGATCCTGAAGCAGCCGTGGTGCGACGGCCGCATCGGCACGATGGGACTTTCGTATGCCGCCCATACGCAGGGTGCGCTGGGCAGCGCGGCCGCCCCGGGCGTCGCCGCGATGTTCCTGGACTCGGGTGGATTCTCCAACGCGTACCAGGGCGGCATCCGGCAGGGTGGCGCGTTCGAGCTAAAGCAGGCGACGTGGGCGTTCAATCAGGCGCTCGAGTCGCCCGCGATCCAGCGCGACGCCGCCCGGCTGGCCGCCATGCGAGCCATCGACATCCGGGCGTGGTTCGGGCGCATGCCGTGGCGCCGAGGCGATTCGCCGGTGACGCTCGCGCCCGAGTACGAGGAGTACCTGTTCGAACAGTGGGAGCACGGCGTCTTCGACGACTACTGGAAGCAGCTGGGCATCTACGCCGAAGGGTACTACGACCAGTTCGTGGACGCGGCGATGGTGCACATGTCGTCATGGTTCGACGCGTACGGGCGCACTGCGACCGACAACTACATCGGGCTTTCCCGACGCAAGCGGTCGCCCGTGCGGCTGATCATGGGCCCCTGGACCCACGGCGACCGTCAGCTCACCTACGTAGGCGACGTGGATTTCGGCGCGGCGGCAACGCTCGACGCCAACGTGGCGCCGGATTTTCTCACGCTGCGGCTGCGGTGGTTCGATCGCTGGCTGAAGGAAGAGAAGAACGGTGTGGAGGCCGAACCCAAAGTGCGCGTCTTCGTGATGGGCGGCGGGTCCGGGCGCAAAAACGCCGCGGGCCGGTTGGACCATGGCGGGCGATGGCGCGCGGAGACTGATTGGCCGCTCCCCGATACCCGGTGGACACCGTACTACTTTGGTGCGAACGGCGCGCTGTCCGCTGCGTCGCCGACGGAGAAACAGCGGTGGCGGGAGTACCAGTTCGATCCACGGCAACCGGTGCCAACGATTGGTGGATCGGTCACGTCCGGCCAGCCGGTGATGGTGGGTGGCGCGTTCGACCAGCGCGAGTCGGCGCGGTTCTTCGGGTCGCGCGAACCCTATCGCGCGCTCGCAGACCGGCCCGACGTGCTGGTGTTCCAAACGCCACCATTGGATGACGATGTCGAAGTCACTGGGCCCATCAGCGTCATCCTCTGGATATCGTCGAACTGTCCTGATACCGATTTCACCGCAAAGCTCATCGACGTGCACGCGGCGAATCCTGATTACCCGCGTGGCTTCGCGATGAACCTCACCGACGGCATCCTGCGCGCGAGGTATCGCGATTCATGGGAGCGTCCGGCGCTCATGCAATCCGGCGCCATCTATCGCGTTCGCGTCGACGCGTTCCCCACGAGCAATCTCTTCCTGCGCGGACATCGCATTCGCGTGGACATCTCCAGCAGTAACTTTCCGCACTTCGACGTCAATCCCAACACCGGCGAGCCCGAAGCGCGCGCGACGACCATGCGTGTCGCGACCAATCGGGTATACCTCGACCGCGGCCACCCGTCGCACGTGGTACTGCCGATCATTCCCCGGACGGCGCGACGCGGCGCCTGACGAGACGGTAGCCGGCGGAGAGCGCCGGCCACGCGAGCACCACCGCGGCAATGATCAACAGTGTCGCGGCGACGGGTCGCTCGATGAGCGCGGAGGCTCTCCCCTCTCCGATTGCGAGCGCACGGCCCAGATGCAGCTCCGCCATGGGCCCGAGCAGAAACCCGATGATCACCGGCGCGATGGGAAACGACCAGGCGCGCAACACGAATCCCAGAGCGCCCACCACCGCCAGCAGCGCGAGGTCCGCCGGCGACCCGTGCACCGAGTACGCACCCACGGTCGCGAGCACCAGAATGCCGCCGTAGAGCAGCGGCCGCGGTATCGAGAGCAGCCGAATCCAGAGTCCCACCAACGGCAGGTTCAGCAGCAGCAGCAGTGTGTTGCCGATGAACAAGCTCGCGATCACCCCCCACACGAGCGCTGGCTCGTTCTCGAACAGCAACGGCCCGGGGCGCAACCCGTACTGCTGAAAGGCGGCGAGCAGCATCGCCGCCGTCGCCGATGTCGGCAGACCGAGCGTCAGTAGCGGCACCAAGGTGCCCGCCGCAGACGCGTTATTTGCCGCCTCGGGGCCCGCCACGCCCTCGATGGCGCCATGTCCGAACTCCTCGGGCCGTTTGGCCAGCCGCTTCTCGATGCCGTACGACAGGAAGGTGGGCAACTCCGCTCCACCAGCGGGCAACGCGCCGAGGGGAAACCCGATGGCCGTTCCGCGAAGCCATGGGCGCCAGCTGCGCGACCACTCGTCGCGCGTCATCCAGAGCGAGCCGCGCAATGGAACCAGCTCGTCCTCGCCGAGACCGAAGCGCCACGCGAGAAAGAGAATCTCCCCGATGGCGAACAGCCCCACGGCCACGATCACTGGATCGATGCCGTCGAAGAGATATGGGATACCGAAGGTGAGCCGCGCCTGGCCGTTGCGTGGATCGAGTCCCACGAGGCCAAGGGTCAATCCGAGAAAGAGGCTCACCAAGCCCTTCGCCGTGGAATCTCCGAGCACCGACGTCACCGCGGCGAACGCCACCACGATGAGCGCGAAATACTCCGCCGGCCCAAGCCGGAGCGCGAGCGTCGCGAGCAGTGGAGCCGCGACCGCGAGACCGAGCGTGGCCAGGGTCCCGGCCACGAAGCTCCCGATGGCCGCCGTCGCGAGGGCCGCGCCGCCGCGACCTTGCTTCGCCATTTGGTGCCCTTCAAGCGCTGTGACGATCGTCGCGCTCTCTCCTGGCGTATTGAGCAGGATGGATGTGGTGGATCCGCCGTACATCGCGCCGTAGTAGATGCCGGCGAACATGATGAACGCGGCCGTCGGCTCCACGCCGAACGTCACGGGCAGCAGCAGCGACACCGTGAGCGCAGGGCCGATTCCCGGCAACACGCCGACCGCGGTGCCCAGACACACGCCCGCCAGGCTCCACGCGAGGTGGGCCGGGGTGAGCGCGACGGCGAAGCCGTCCGCGAGCGCCGAGAGCGTATGCATCAGGTGCGCTGCGTCACCCGAACGGCGCTTGCGGAAGCGTCACTCCGAGTCCGCGCGTGAAGGCGACGTAAATGATGGCGCTGAGCACGGCGCCGGCGATCACGTCCCTGGCTATACGCCGGCTGCCAAACGCGCGCGCCGCCAGCGCGAACGTCACCGTGGACGACAACAGGAACCCGGCGACGTTCATCAGGACGACGCTGACCACAAGCGCAATCGCCATGAGTGCCAGCGATGCTGCGTTGGCGGACGTGGGCGCGCTAACCGATGTGGGCACGCGTTGGCCCGCCCGCAGCAGCGTGCGCCGTTCCCGAATGCCGCGCGCAATGACGGCGAGCGTCGCGACCAGCCCGCCAAGCAGAACGAACGTCGGATAGCCGCTGCCACCCTTTCGCGGACCGGAGCTCGCCACCAGGGCGGCGACGCGTGCCGTCTCGTCCGTGAGGAAGCGCTCGAAGGCGGCGCCTTCCATATACAGGTCGGCCCAGCCATTTCGCTGAAGTGTCAGCTTCCACCCCGCGCTCGCCGCCATGCGCCGCAGCAGGTCTTCCAGCTCCCGGCGTTCCGTGCGCGAAATCCCGGGCGCGGCAACCACGGCGCGCCAGTTCAACAGTGACACATCGATGCGTTGCTCGATGAACGTGGGGATGCCAGCCGCAGCTACCGGTGCTGGCGCCGAGATGGCGAGGGCTCGCAGCTCGCCGCTTTCGATGTGGGCGGAGAATTCTCCGAGCCCGCTCACGGCAGCGCTCACGTGCCCGCCGAGCACCGACGCCAGGACCTGTCCGCCCCCGGAGTACGCGATGTAGTTCACGGCGGTGGGCTCGATTCCCACGCGCTGCGCAAGCAACCGGACGAGAATCTCGTCGGTACCGCCGGCAGAGCCGCCGCCCCAGGATATAGCGCCAGGATTCGCGCGGAACGCCGCGACCAGATCGCTCAAGGAACGGAAGGGCGACGAGGCGGGAACCACGACTACTTCGTACTCGCCGATCAGCCGCGCCAGCGGCGTGACATCGGCAAGGGTGACCGGCGAGCGGTTCATGGCGATTCCACTCACCATCACGAGACCGGTGACGAGCAGCGCGTCCGGATTGCCGGCTTCTGAGTTCACAAACCGCGCGAGGCCAATGGTGCCAGCCGCGCCGGCGGCATTCACCACCTGCACCGATCGGGTGAGGCTGCCGGAGCGCAGCGCCTGCTGCATGGCGCGCGCAAGCTGATCCCAACCGCCGCCGGGGGCCGCCGGCGCGACAATGGTGAGATCGCGGACCGCGTCCTGGGCTAATGCTGGCGCGGCGGCATGGAAGGAAACGACAAATGCGAAGGCGAGGGCCAGCACGGCGGGTTGGAACTTCACCCGCCCAAACTACGGGCCATTTGCGGGATAAGGAAAGTCTCGCGCCCCAGCGGTCCCATCGTATCTTGCAGACTATGCAGCACCCAGCCCCAGTCGATCCGCTGTTTCTCTCCTTCCAGTTGGCGCTCGCAGGTCGCTATTCCATCGACCGTGAGTTGGGCCGCGGCGGGATGGGCATCGTGTATCTCGCGCGCGAGGTACATCTGGACCGCCTGGTGGCAATCAAGCTGTTGCCACCGGAACGCGGCCGTGAGCCGGGGTTTCGCGATCGTTTCATTCGCGAGGCGCGGCTGGCCGCGAAGCTGTCGCACCCCAACATCATCCCCATCCACGCCGTGGAGGAGACCGGCGGCTTCGTGTACTACGTGATGGCGTTCGTGGACGGCGAGACGCTGGCCAACCGCGTGCGCACGCGCGGCCCGCTCCCCAGCTCTGAAGGCGCCCGAGTGTTGCGCGAGGTGGCGTGGGCGCTGGCGTACGCGCATGGCCAGGGGCTCGTGCATCGCGATGTGAAGCCGGACAACATCCTGCTCGAGGCAACCACGAATCGCGTTCTGGTGGCGGACTTCGGCATCGCGGCGGCCGCCGGCGATGCGCTCGAGGGTATTTCCGGAACGCCGGAGTTCATGAGCCCCGAGCAGGCGCTGGGACGCCCGCTGGATGCGCGCAGCGATCTCTATGGTTTGGGCGCCACCGCCTTCTTCGCATTCTCCGGGCGCTTTCCGTTCGAGGGTTCCAGCGCGACCGAGATCCTCGCAAAACAGGTAACAGAATCTCCGCCATCGCTCTCGTCGCTTGGCCTGACGGTGCCGAGGAAACTTGCGTCGCTGGTGGATCGCTGCCTGGCGAAGGATCCCGATCAGCGGCCCGCGAACGCGCAGGCGCTCGCAGAGCAGTTGAGTGTCGCCCTGGATCAACGCCGGGAGATTCCGGCGGCGTTGCGCGCCTTCGTGAAGCGGTATGGACGTTTGGACGGTGGCGGCACGCTGATTAGCGCGCTGGCGCTGCTCCCCGTGTCGGTTGCCGTGGCCATGACGCAGGGCGCGGTTGGCGGATTCGCAACATTCATCTTCGGCGCAACAGCCGCCCCCCTTGCCTACCTCACGTGGGCAGCGCGCCGTGTGTCCATGCTCGGCTTCGCGCACCGCGATCTCACGCCAGCGTTCAAGGCGGAGATCGAGCAGGCGCGCGAGGAGCTATCGGTGGAACTTCGCCGTGTGCCCTCCAGGCTGGAGCGTGCGCTGCCGAGGTTCAACAAGATCGTATTTGCGCTTGGCTTAACTTCCGTGGCCGCATGGATCACCGTCGCTATCGTCGGTTATCCAGAACGGCAGATACGTGCGCTTGGCTACCTGTTCAATCTCTGGCCGTTCGCGATCACCGCGGGCACCTTCGGAACACTGCTGCTCCTCGCGATGCGGCAACGCCACCGGGATGTGGACACGGAGTTCTGGGCGGGTGTCTGGAATGGCAGGATTGGCAGGTTGGCGTTTTCGATCGCGCGCAAGCTGGTCGGAAGCAGGCTGCATCCTTCCGCCATGACGCACCGGGCGACGGAACTGTCGCTGGGCATGGCCGCCGAGGAAC
>JANNJV010000478.1:0-2852 GCA_031395945.1 Gemmatimonadota bacterium
CCGCGAGAAACATTCAGGAAGTGCGCTATTTGGAGCCGCAGCAGGCCAACGCGCGCTTCGGCGGTACCAATGGCGGCGGTGCCCTCATGATCACCTCCAAGAAGTAGCAGGAACTCGAGACATACAGCGAAAAAAAAGCCGCGCGGCACCCGCCGCGCGGCTCTCTCTTTTGCTGCTACAGCTTTCTAGCTCGCGCGATCACTGCAACCCGCAACGTACGTCGGGTTCGCTGCCGTGAAGGTCTCGGTGTCCCAGTACACGCGGTTGGTCATGACGTCACCACCCGCGGAGTTCCACTGGCGCATCAGCGCGATGTCGTACTGCGCGCGGTTCACGTTGCGCTCCGTCGTGGAGTACTGCAAGCGCCGCGGAATGATCGGGAATCGGGCGTTGGGGCCCGGCTCCACGATGGCGGGTTGGCAGGTGCGCCGTACTTCCGCCCAGGCCTGGATAGGATCGGTGTGCAGCGCCAGCCACTTCTGCTGGGCAATCTGAATGAGCCCGGCCGTGCCGCCAACGTACGCGACACCCGGCTGCGCGATGTAGGTCGCGATAGCCGCGGGAGCGATCCCCAGCAGTTCCATGTGGCGGGTGATGCCATTGACGTAGTGCGCCGCCGCCCCTGTCTGGCCACCAATGTTGCGCTGCGCCGCTTCGGCGAGGAGGAACTCGACCTCGGCCGCCGTCATGAAGTACGACGGATAGGAACCACCGGCACCACCGAACGTGCCGTACGCCGTGACGCCTGGAAAGAAAATGGCGCCCGGACGTGACGTGTTGGGCAACAGCGGTGACGCAGTCGCCTGCGTCAAAGCGTTGACCAGGCCGACGTAACAAGGCGGCGTCAGGCCGCCAGCGGGGCAATAGTTGAGCGTCCGCCCGGCAATTTCCGCGACCGGGTTCTCGGCCGGCATGGCCAGGACAGCGACGCGCGGATCGTTGTAGGTACGGAAGAACGTGAGCAGGCGGGTGGAAATCCGGTGGTCGTCGCGACCGCGGAAGTTCGCCGCCCATGGGTTGTCGTAGATACCGTCGCCCGGCCACACCATCGCGGCGTTGTCGGCGTTGGTCAGGATGACCCCACCCTCACCAGCGCCCATGGCTGCCGAGACCTCCGCAGCCGCGCGCGTGGCTTCGGCGGGCTTGTTGGCCAGGCGCATGGCATGACGCAAGCGCAGCGAATTCGCGAACCGGCGCCACGAGGCAGGATCGCCGTCGTAGATAGGATCGGCGGTGCCGAGGTCGTTCGTCGCCGTCGCCAGCGCATCGGACGCGGTGTTGAGCGTCGCGAACAGCCCCGTGTATACCGTGGCCTGCGCATCGTACGCAGGCTTCAGGATCGTCGGGTCGAACGCTTCGGAGTACGGAACGTCGCCGAACACGTCCGTGAGGACGCCGAATTCCCAGGAGCTGAGCACCTGTGACGGCGCGACGACTCCAGGGCTCTCGGCACGGTTGACGATGAGCGCCAGATCCTGCAGCTCGCTGTTGTACGAGCCGTTGAACAAACCGGACGTGGCCGCGGCGCCGAGGCGGGCAGCCAGGTACTGGTCGTCGTCCGGATACTGCACCTGCGCGAAGTGCTGCGGAAGGAACCCGTACCGCGTTCCGCCGATGCCGTCCAACCAACGCGCCGCAGCGAGCCGCGCCGAGTTGCTGAACATCGCGCTCGACGGAGCGTTCGTCGGGTCGTTCGGGTTGTTGTTGGCTTCCGTCACCTTGTCCGCGTCGCACGCCGTCGCGAAGACCGCGAGGGCAGCACCCAGGCTGAGGAAGAGTTTTCGATTCGTCATTATCTCAATATCTCCGAATTAAGGCGTGACGCGCACGCTGAAACCGAAGCTGCGCGTGTTGCCGGGGAAGGCGTACTCGATGCCCTGGAAGTTGCCGGAGCTGTAGGCGAATTCCGGATCGATGTTAGGCACGTCGGTCTTCAACCAGAGGTTGCGGCCGGTGAGCGCGATGCTCACTGCTGACGCTTTGAACTTCGACGCCAGGTTCCGCGACAGATCGTAGCCGAAGCGCAGCTCGCGAAGCTTGATGTAGCTCGCATCGTACACCGTCGTCTCGACTGATCCGAAGAGGTTCTGGAAATAGTCTTCGGCGGTGACGTTCACGGCGTTCGCGACGCCCGTGTTGATGTTAATGCCCGGCACCACGATACCCGGGTTGTCCCAATCGACTTCACGCCCCTTGAGCGTGGACTCGAGCACGCCGGAGTACTCGCCGACGTAGTTCGTGTAGCTCATCAACCTGCCGCCCTGACGAACGTCGAGCAGGGCGCCGAAGGACATGTTCTTGTACGTGAACGTGTTCGACAGGCCGCCGGTCCACTTGGGCTGAATCGAACCGTGATAGACCATCGTGTCCGTGTGGACCGGGTGGCCGCCATTGCTCACCAGCAACTGTCCGAGCTTGCCAGCGTAGATGCCGGTGTCGGCTTCGACATACTTGAAGCCGTAACCCCAGATGGCGCCGTACGGCTGGCCCTGCGTCGCTTCGACGCGGACGTCACCGAACAGGCCGTTGCCAAGGATGATGCGATCGACGCCTTGGGACAGCTCGACGACCTTGTTGCGATTCTGGCCGTAGTTCAGCGTCGTTGTCCAGGTGAAGTTCGTCAGCTGAACCGGGGTGACGTTGAGCAACGCCTCGAAGCCCTTGTTCTGCATCTTGCCTGCGTTGAGCAGCTTGTTCGCGTAGCCCGTCGTCGGCGACACCGGCACCAGATAGATCTGGTTGCGGGTCTCCTTCGCGTACGTGGTAAAATCGATGCTCGCGCGACCGTCCAGGAAGCCGGCTTCGATACCGAACTCCGTGGAGTTCGTGATTTCGGGCTTGAGGTTCGGCTC
>JANNJV010000383.1:0-2515 GCA_031395945.1 Gemmatimonadota bacterium
CATTGCCCTGAACATCGCGATCTGGACAAGGCTGCCGTAGCGGGACGCGAGCGTACGGCGCGCGCGGGGCCATCGCCAAAGGTCCGTGGTTCGACAGAGCGGACCAGCAGAGGGGTGGAGCCGGCTGCAGCGGACTAGCGGGAAGGACGGTGGCTCCGCAGAGCGGACCAGCAGAGGGGTGGGGCTCGGCTGGAGCGGACCGTCTGCGACGGGATGCGGCGGAGCCGCACACCGGAGCAGCCAGCGAGGACCGGAGTCGTGCGCGGACTGAACGCGAACCGAAGGTGAGCGAGCGCGCCATAGCACTCTTGCGCGCAGCTCAAGGAGCGCACGACGAGGAAACGCAGCGTGGTCCGCGAAGTCGAGCCCCTACCCCGTCAGCGTGGTCCGCGACGGAGAGCCACCGGACTTCACGAGCTACCCGAGCGCTTGCCGCTGCGCGCGGACTATCTGTCCGCTCGCTGGAGCTGCGCCTTGCGTAACTCGTATGCCGCGCGCTCCCGCTGCATGAACCGCTCGTACGGCGCGTAGCCGCGGAGCGAGGCCAGGTGCGCGTTTCCCTGAAAGACCTCGAACGCCGGCATACCGTTGGCCGCCGTTCGCTCCAGCCATTTCATGGCCTCCGCACGATCGCCCATGTGTGCGAGGGCCATCGCCACGTGCAGCTGCGCGTGATGGAAGTGTGCGCGTCCCACTGACGGGGATCGCTCCACCCGCGTGATGCGCTCCCGCGCGCGCGCGCGGTCTCCCATCCGGGCATACAGTACCGCGCGCGCCGCGTTGAAGTCGGCATTCATGTCGCCCTCGGTCGGGGCGGCGGTGCTATCCAGGAACGCGAGCCCGTCGCGCTCACGGCCGAGAAAGCCCAACACGAGCGCGAACTCACTGGGAATGCGCGCGCGCCCGAAAGCGACAAAGGCGCTGTCGTACTGTTGCGCGTACCAGAAGGCGCGCCCAATGCGTGGAGGCGAAAATCCGTCGGCCGGGTTCAGGGATATCGCAAGACGCAGCTCGCGCAGTGCCTCGCGTGGCAGGCCAATGTGAAACAGCAACGAGCCCAGGGAACCATGCGTCTCCGCGAGCCCGGGCTTCAGGGACAGCGCGTGCAGGTAGTCGCGCAGCGCATCGTCATTCCGCCAACCAGCTTCCGGCGTGAACATCAGATCTGCGCGCGCCAGATATGCTTCGGCGAGCGTCGAGTCCAGCGCGAGCGCCCGGTCGATCGCGCTCGATGCCAGGTTCCGGTACCGCGGCCCCGGCGCGAACCTGAAGAGCTTTGAGACGTACGCCCTGGCAAGGGTCGCGTGGGCCAGCGCAAAGTTGCTGTCCAGCGCCACGGCGCTGTTCAGATGCGTTAGGGCTGCATCGACCCGCGGCTCCGTGAACGGCTCCACCATGGCGATGCGGCCTCGCAGATACTCCTCGTACGCCGCGGCATTCGTCGTCGGCAGGTTGTTCAGGTTGCGCGATTCGGAGCCGGAGAGCTGCACGCGCAGGGCCTGCGCTACGTTGCGCGCCACGTCGCGCTGGATGCTGAACGCGTCGGTCAACTCGCGGTCGTACTGCCGGCTCCAGCGCTGCTCCAGCGTCCGCGCATCCACCAGGCGCACGCTGATGCGCAGCCGATTCCCTTCCTTTCGAATGGCACTCTCGATCAGTGAGCCGACACCCAGCTCGCGCCCCACGTCGCCGAGCGGCTTCGTGGTGCCCGCGTACGGCATGACCGCGCCCCGCGCCATCACCTGCACCCCACGAATGTCCGATAGCGTGGAGATCAGCTCCTCTGTCATCCCCGCCGCGAAGTAGGCGTCCGCGGTATCAGCGCTCAGGTTCGTCATCGGGAGCACCGCCAGGCGCGTGCTCGCGGCGGCTGGAGCGCCCGGCGCTCCGGACTGCGAGACGACGTCCCGATCGCGGCCTCGCGTGGCGACGAGCACCACCAGCAGCGACACGACAATGATCGTGAGCGCGACGACAGGTTTGGCAGCGGCGGTTGGCTTCCGCTCAACGGTGGTCCCGCCTTGCAGCGTGGCGCCGCTCAACAACGCTTCACGCATCTCCGCCGCGCTCGCGAACCGATCGGCGGGCACTTTCGCCAGCGATCGCTCCACCAGTTGCTCGAGGTTCGCGGGCACTGTCGGACGCACGCTCCGTATGCTCGGCATCGGATCGGAAGCGTGACGCGCCAGCACCGCTTTCACGTTCGCGCCCTGGAATGGCGGAGATCCCGTGAGCATCTCGTACAGCACGCACCCCAGCGCGTAGACGTCGGTGCGCGCGTCCACCTCCCGCTCCCGCTCCCCGAACGCCTGTTCCGGCGCCATGTACATCGGCGTCCCGATGGAGATACCGGTTGCCGTGAGCGCGGACGCGTCCGCCGTGTTCGACAACGCTTTCGCGATGCCGAAGTCCGCGACCATCGCGTGGCCGTCCTGCAGCAGCACGTTGTCCGGCTTGATGTCGCGGTGGATGATCCCCTGCCGGTGCGCGAAGTCCAGCGCGCTCGCGATTTCCG
>JANNJV010000010.1:0-2625 GCA_031395945.1 Gemmatimonadota bacterium
TACGAATGCTCGCGCCGTACAGTCGGTCCACGACCTCTATCGCGAGCTGCCGCAGCGGATACCTCTGGACTCGCTGCGCCTCGATAAGCTGACGTATGCCGATTCATCCGCGGCTGATAGCGCGCCAACAGTCCGCTTTCAGCTGTCGTTCAGGGTCGCTCCCCCACGGAAGGACTGATGGCATTCGACATCAGAGCGCTCCGCGCGATCAAGGTTAGGCCCGCAGTCACGCAGTTGGCGGCGGCAGCGCTCGGCGTTGCCTTGCTTGCGTGGGCCGGTGTCCGCGCCGCCAGCGCCGGTGACGCCCGTCGTTCGGAGCTCCGCCAGGCCGAAGCCACCCTGCGAACCTTCGCGGATTGGCAGCGGCGATATGAGCCGGCGGTGGCCGCCGAGTCCATCGCATGGCGCCGTACCTGGATGGAAGTGCAGGAGCTTGGCGTCGTCGGCGACGAGCGGCTGGCGATCACCCAAGCCGTGGCGCGAGCGGCCGAGTTCGCTGGGCTGCGTGACGTTCGCGTGCTCATTCAAGGTCCTGATACAACTGGCTCCGCCGAGCGTCTCTCTACCGAGGGAGTTCGTCGCCAATCGGCTCCTTTCGGCCTGACGGTGGAGTGTCGTGGAAACCTGCAGGCCCTGGTCACGTTTCTTGGCGAACTTCCACCATCGGTTGCACCAACCCACCTGAGTCTCGCGCGGCAGGACGGGCGCGCGCGACACCGGCTCACGTTGGCGGTGTACGAGCTTCAGTTCTCACATGACCCACCTCTCCGGTCACCTCTCGAGCGCGGTAATTCTGATCGCGTCGGCGACGGTCGCTCTGGCGGCTGATCGCCTCGCGGCACCATCGCGCAACGTTGCGGCCGGAGCATCGGCCGGAACGGCCGGCGACGTCGCCTCATTTGTCGCGCGCCTGCGTCCAGATTCACTGCGCCCCCATTTTCAACTGACCATTCCCGTTGATCCGTTCGACGATCGTCGGTTTTCGAGCTATGCAGAGCCTGTTGCGCGCCAGACAGGGACTCCTACTGTTCCGACAGTGGCGGTTGGTCGTGCGCTCACCGCAATTCTCATCGCGGACGAGCGGCGAGTTGCCGTCATCGACGAAGCCAGCGTTCGTGTCGGTGATGTACTGCGAGATGGCGCCCGCGTGGCTGCCATTCATCCTGATCGCGTGTGGGTTGTCGAGAAAGACGGCCGGTGGCGCATGCTCACCCTGACGGACCGGGGACAGTAGCAATGACTTTCGTGCCTAGGTGTATGGTCGTTCGACGCTCGTGGCTGGGGTTCGCGCTCCTGGCGGTCGGCGCCGCATGCGCCAGCGCACCAGCAGTAGCGCCGCGCACGCAGGTTCGACTCGACCCGGTGCGAGCCGCGCAGGAGCCGGCCCAGGCCGCTCCGCTCCCTGCGCTGCCCTCGCTTGCCGGAGATCCAGCAATCTCGGATCGCGCCGCAGCGCCGAGGCTGACCACGCTCGCGGTCGTGAACCAGGACGTTTCCGTCGTGGTGCGCGAGCTCGCGGGTAAGTTCGGCCTGCAGTACCAGATCGATCCGCAGATTCGCGGCACCGTGAATACGACGCTCCGAAACGCTACCCTGCAGCAAGCACTCGCTGCGGTCATTCCTCACGGCGCCACGTATCAAATTCAGGACGGCGTGTTGCGCGTCGGGCCCGCCCGTATCGTGACGCGCATTTTCTCGCTCGATTACGTCGCCCTTTCTCGAGTGGGTACGGCATCCACTGTGATCCAACGCCGGCTGGGCGCCAGCGGCGCCGGTGCGAGCGCCTTTGGCTCCGCGAGCGCCGGCACAGGGAGTTCGGGGGTCGCCGGCAGCGGTGGCGCGGATTTCATCACGGCCGTCTCCGTTGCTGATGTCTGGGACGAGATTCGCGTCGCAATGGAAGGGCTGGTGTTCGACGCTCCCTCCGTCAACCAGGCCGCCGCCCAGGGCGCTGCCGGCTCGGGTGCCGCTGGCCTGGGCAGCACTGGTCGGCCCTTCAGTCGGGTGTCCGAGGACGGCCGGCGCCTGATCATCAACCCCATCGCCGGCACGATTACCGTTGCGGCGTTCCCGGCGCAGTTGGATCAGCTGGAGATCTTCATCCGCACCTTTGAATCGTCCATCCAACGGCAGGTGCTGATCGAGGCCAAGATTGTCGAGGTGAATCTCGACCGGAGCTTCGAGTTCGGGATTGACTGGAACGTCGTGGCCAGGGCCGGCACGGCCGGCCTCAATGCAAGGTCACCAGTTACGCCACGGAGTACCGGGAATGTCGAATTCACCCTCACCGGCGGTCCGGGCTCCATAAGTGTCGTGCTGAACGCGCTCGAGTCTCAGGGCGACGTTCGCGTGCTCTCCAGCCCGCGCGTCTCCGCCCTCAACAACCAGCGCGCCGTGTTCGACGTGACGACCGGCGAGATTGTCTTTACCCTCAATCGGAAACAGGCTTGGTGGGGTCGACCCACAACCAGCAAATGGCGCCCAGCAGAAACAGTACTCCCGTCAGGTAGAGCGGTGCGCCCGGCGCCGCAAAACGTTGCACGACGAACGCGATGAGAATGGGGCTGAGGATCGCGCCGACCTGTCCCGATGTGTTCATCGCGCCGCTCAGGGCGCCGGCCCGGC
>JANNJV010000388.1:0-2077 GCA_031395945.1 Gemmatimonadota bacterium
TCATGTCGATGTCGCCCGTCTCCAGCTCGAGCTTGAGCAGACGCAGGATCTCTCCCCAGGTCTTGCCAACCGTCTTGTACATCTTCGCGGCGTCGGTCCAGCGACTGTGAGTCAGTGTCACTCTGCACGCGCCTCCCGGAAGCGCTGACAACTCCCAGGTGACGAGCGTCGGCCCATCGGGACTCATGGTGAACTTCCACGTGTGCGAGAACTTTCGCGGCGCGACGATGTCCACGATCTCGCCGACCACGAACACGCGCTTCTTGCTGGGGCTGTAGTACCGGAGCTTGCTGCCCGGCGTGAGCGACGATTCGAGCACCGTGTTGTTCGCCGCACGCTGGATGGCGCCTGTCTTTGTGATCTCCGTCCAGACGCGTTCGATGGGCGCCTTGATCTCGACGGCTAGGACCTGATCGGGAAGGGGCTGCATGGGAGAGTGGGAAGTGGGAAATGGGTTCAGCCCGCGCGCTTGCCGCGCTTTGGCTGTCGTTCTGATTCCAGCGAACCCTGGAGCGAGACGAGCGCCTCTGCCCACGGCTCCTGGTACTTGCTCACCCAGCGACTATAGATGCGCTGAATCGGAACCGGATTGAGGTAGTTGAGACGCGTGCGACCGTCGCGCCGAGGGAGCACGAGGTCCGCCTCCTCGAGGACACGCAGATGCTGCATGACCGCGAAACGCGACAAATCCCGGAACTCCTCGGCGAGCGCGCCGGTGGCCACCGGGCCATCGCGCAGTAAGTCGAGCATCCGCCTGCGAATGGGACTCGCGAGCGCCCGCCACACCGGTTCGAGGTTGTCACGTTTGGGCATATGTGATATTATTGTCACATATAGAAAAGCGCAAGACCCGGGTGTGACTCCGCCACACCCGGGCCGGGTTGTCTCTCACATGAACGCCCTTAGCGTGCACTTCCATGTCGCCGCGGCGATGGCGCTGCTCAGCGGCGCGCCGCTGATGGCGCAGAACGTCGACTCCCTGCGCGCGGACAGCGCGTTCCGACGTCGGGATTGGCGCGCGACCGCTGATCTCTATGCGCAGATCGCAGCGAAGCAGCCCGGGTCCGGACAGGCGTGGCTGCGGATTGGGATGGCGCAGCAGGCGCTCAACCAGCTCGACCCAGCGGTCACCGCGTTCGAGAAAGCGCTCGCACTCCGGTTCCAGGTACCCACAGCGACTTTCCGCCTGGCGCGCGTGCACGCCCTCAAGGGCAACCCAGACCGAGCCTTCACGTATCTGGAACAGCTGGCGCCAACGGGCGCGGTGCCCGTTTCGCTGCTCGACACTCTCGGTGACATCGCGTCGCTGCGCGCAGACGCTCGCTACAAAGCGATCACCGACCGCATGACGGCGTTGCGCTTCCCCTGTCGCACGATGCCCGAAGCGCGGCAGTTCGATTTCTGGATCGGCGACTGGGATGTCACGCCCTTTCAGTCGCCCCCCGGATCCAACGCGCCGCTGCTCGGCACCAATCGCGTGGAGCCCATTCTCGAGCATTGCGTGCTCCTGGAGAACTGGAGCGGCGGCGGGCCCGCACCCAGCGCCGGAAAGTCCATGAACTTCTTTGACACGAATCGCCGGCAGTGGCGACAGGTTTGGATGGCTGACGGCGGCGGATCGCTGGACTACGCCGGCTCGTTCACCAATGGCGCAATGCGATTTGAGGGCTGGACGCTGTCCCCCAATGGCGCGCGCGTGCTCCAGCGCCTCACGTTCTTCCCCGTCCATCGCGATACCGTGCGCCAGCTCTTCGAGACGTCCAGTGACAGCGGGGCGTCATGGCAGCCTGGTTTCGACGGACGCTACGTGCGGAGAAAATGAAGTCCTGATCGTCAGGATCCAGACGTCGAGCCGCAGGCTGTTGGCTGCTCAGGTGCGTCGTCGCTAGGGCTGGGGAGTCTCCACGCGACCACACTGCGCTCCTCGGTCGCTCGCTGCCGCTCCGCTCCCTTGCGGTGCTCGCTGGCTGTCGGCGTCGGCGGGCATCCGCCTCCGCCTCCAGACGGTCCGCTTTGGAGACCCCCAGCCCGTCGCGACTTGCCTGAGCGTCCAATGGCGCCACAGCCCTTGGCCTAA
>JANNJV010000581.1:0-4473 GCA_031395945.1 Gemmatimonadota bacterium
GGGCTGCCGGTCCGCGCGCAAGTCTTCATCGCGGAAACACCGTGCAATCTGGAAGTACCGATCGTAGCCCGCCACCATCAGCAACTGCTTGTAGATCTGCGGCGACTGGGGCAGTGCGTAGAACTCTCCCGGATGCACGCGACTGGGCACGAGATAGTCGCGCGCGCCTTCCGGTGTCGGCTTGGTAAGGATGGGCGTTTCGATCTCGAGGTACTCGTGCTCGGTGAGATGGCGCCGCGTCGCCTGCAGCAGCTTGTGGCGGAGCACGAGGTTGTCCTGCAGTTCGGGACGGCGAAGGTCGAGATACCTGTGTCGCAGCCGCAATTCCTCGGCGGCCAGCTTCTCGCCCTTCCCACGCGCCACCGGAATGGCTGGTGTGGCCGCCGGCCCCACCACGCGCACGGACGAGGCGATGACCTCCACGTCTCCGGTGGCAATCTCGGAATTCCGCATGGATTCAGGACGGGCGGCGACATCACCTTCGATCAACACCACACTCTCGTTCGAGAGTGCGGCGGCCGCGAGGCACGCTTCCGCGGGTGTGCGATTGGGATCGAACGACACCTGCACGATTCCCGTGCGGTCGCGAAGGTCGACGAACACGAGTCCGCCCAGGTTCCGGGTTCGATGCACCCATCCGCCAAGCCGTACCCGATCGCCTCTGTCGCTCGCGCGCAACGCGCCGCACATGTGCGTGCGTTGCCCGGTGGATTGAACGTTCATTCCGTGATGACCGCCCTCGAGCGGTGCCTGCCGCGGAAGATCGCATAGATCACGGCACCAGCGACTGCGCCGGAAACGTCAGCCATCCAGTCGGCAAACTCGGTGCTGCGTCCCGGGATGAAGCGCTGGTGCCACTCATCGGCAGCGCCAAACGCCGCCGTGATCAGCACCGCCCCGAACACCGCCCGCCACGGGCCTGTATCCTCAGAGATCTGCCGCGTGAGCAAAAAGGCGAAGACCGTGTAGATGGTGAAATGGAGGATCTTGTCGATGCCTGCGGTTTGCAGCGGCACCGCGTCCTGCGGCAACGACGTTCCGATAAGGATGACCCCCGCCCAGAGGAGCGGGGGCAGCCATCCTCGGACCTTCAAGCGGTCTCCGGCATCTGGACGGTAGTCTAATCTTCACTGGAAGCTGTTGGTAGGCGTTAACTTCAACGGGCATGACGGTTGTCCTGCGTCCAAGTGCAACGAAATCTTGCACTTCACTGTGGTCATTGAATGTGAGTTACGAAGCGACGTGAGCCGCCCCCCTGTGAGTCCAGAAACGCCCGAAAACCTCCTCGACCTGACGCCCGAGGCGGCTGAAGAGCGGCTGCGTGTCTTCTTCGAGGGCATTGGACAACCGAGCTACCGCGCGAAGCAGGTCTTGCGGCACTTGTGGACGGCGCCGGTGGCGGGCTTCGAGCAAATGACGGATCTGCCAAAAGGGCTGCGCGATCAGGTCGCGCAGCGGTTCGTGATGCCGCGCCTTACGGTGCTCACGCGCCAAAGTTCGAAGGATGGGACGGAGAAGTTTCTGTTTCGCCTACACGACGGCGAGGCCATCGAAACGGTGGCAATCCCCGAGGGCAACCGGGTAACGCTTTGCATTTCCTCGCAAGCCGGCTGTGCGTTGCAGTGCGCCTTCTGCGCCACGGGAGCCATGGGCTTCTCGCGCAACCTGGACGTGCACGAGATCGCGGGTCAGGTGCGGGAGATGCGCCTGCTGGACCCTCCGATTCCCGTGACGAACATCGTCTTCATGGGCATGGGCGAGCCGATGATGAATTGGAAGGCCGTGGATCCCGCGCTCACGATCCTCAACGATCCGAGGGGCCTGGGCATAGGGGCGCGTCATATCACCATCTCGACCGTCGGAGTTCTGCCCGGCATTGTCGCGCTCTCGAAGCGGCGGGAGCAGTTTCGTCTGGCCATTTCCATCCACGCGCCCAGTGACGATCTGCGCCGCGACCTGATGCCCATCAACGTCAAATATCCGCTGCGGGACGTTATCGCCGCGGCGGCGGAATTTGATCGGCGCGTCACGTTCGAGTATGTCATGCTGGGTGGCGTGAACGATCAGGAAGTTCACGCGCTGCAGCTGGCCAAGCTCGCCAAGGACTGCGGAGCGTTCGTGAATCTGATTCCCCTGCATCCGGGCGGCGCACGCGGCTTTACTCCCGCGCCGGCCAGCGAAATCGCGGCCTTCGCGCGCGAGCTGCGCGACGCCGGCGTGGAAGTCGCCATTCGAAAGAGTCGCGGCGTCGATATCGCCGCGGCGTGCGGGCAGTTACGGGTAGAACGGTTGGGAAGGCGCGCGCCACGAGCGACCGAGCAACACGGTGACATCCAGGTAGCGTGAGCTGTCCGGGCGCGATTCGATGCGCGCCCCGCCCAGCGCGTCGGAGACGCGCTTCGCCCACTCGGGGTGCCCGGACCGGTCCAGCACCAGCGTACTGTCGCGCTGTTCGGACGCAGTGCCCATGAACAGGACGTCGAATCCGCGGTCGCGCAGATGCATCGTGGCGCGTCGCGCGAGTCCGCGCACGCTCGTGGCGTTCAGGACTTCAACCCGCACCCGTTCGCCTTCCGGAGCGCTGGCGTCCGGCGGCGGCTCGCGCGCCGGTGTCCCGCGACGGCGGATCGCGGTTGTCGTGGTGATGATTCCCGCCAGGAGCACGAAGGCCAGGCCAGCGACCGTGACGCGTCTCAGCGCGCGGCGTTCCACAGCGCGGCGGTTTCGGGAAAGACCTCGCCTCCCTGGCTGAGCGACCACTCGATGCGCAGCCGCACGCACTGCCGGAACGCCGCGTCGAAATCACGCGGAACCTGCTCGGCGATGAACGCGCGTTCGGACTTGAGAAACGTCCGGCCCGGCTCCAGGAAATCAGCGAGATACAGCGCCTTGCCGGTACGGCGCCATTCCGCCGAGCCGACGGTGTGAAACCGCACCGCCTCGAGCACATCCTGGCGACGTTCTCCGTCCTGCTCGGCACGTACCGCGGCGGCAGGGCCATGCAGGAATTCAGCGCGTTGCGTGCCGTCGCCGGTCAGCGCCCGCAACATGGCCTCGGGTGCGTCCCGCAGGGCGTCGTGCAGCACGCCGGCCGTGAGCCATCGCGACGCCTCGTCATCCGGGAGGCCCAACTTGTGTGCCCACTCGCCGAGCAACGTCACCACGCGCTGGATATGGGCGCGTCGCCTGTCCGACACGTGTGCCCATGCGGGAATCTCCGGTTGCTCCGCCATGTGTCCCTTGTTCACCGAGTACGGCTCGCCAGCCCGCGCAACGTGACTTCATAGCCCTCGGACATATCAGCGCTACGCGGAGTCGATGGCGCGACGCAGATCACGCGTCAGGGACGCCGCGGCGCTCACACTTTGTCCTGCGGCGCTCACGATTGCACTCCCCACGACGACGCCGTCCGCCAGTCGCGCCACGCTGGCCGCCTGCGCCATTGTCGACACGCCGAATCCCGCGCAGATCGGCAGCGTCGTCGCCTGCCGGAGGCGAGCGATCGTTTCCGGCAGTTCGGGCGGCAGGTCCTGTCGTGCGCCGGTAACTCCGAGGCGACTGATGAGATACACAAATCCGCTACCGTGCCTGGCGATGTAGGCCATGCGGTGGGCCGGGGTAGTCGGCGCCACGAGACGGATGAACGCGAGGGGACCTGCCGCGAACCGTGCCTCGAGGTCCGGGTCCGCACCGACCGGGAGATCGGTGATCAGGACGCCATGTGCGCCTGCCGCCGCAGCGCGATCCAGGGCCTGGGGTCCCGCCGCCAGCAGAGGATTCAGATACGTGAAAAGGACGACCGGCACGCGGAGTCCGGCGCGTTGGATGAGATCCAGCACATGCTGGAACGTCATCCCGAGCGACAGCGCTCGCTGGGAACTGGCCTGGATCACCGGTCCGTCGGCCATCGGATCGGAGAACGGAACGCCGACCTCGATGACGTCGGCGCCCGATTCCTCGAGCGCCCTGAGCAGGTCCAGCGATGTCGCGAGATCCGGATGTCCAGCCGTGACGTACACGACCAGCGCACGGCGTCCCTCGCGCCGCAGCGCGTCGAACCGCTCGACCAGTGGCGATCGCTCAGACGAAATAGTCGCCGACACGCACACCATACCGATCGGGATTCTCAGTCTTGATGATCGTCCGCAAGAACGTCCCGCTTTCATTGCGGTCGGCGAGGTCCACCAACGTGCCAGGGTGTATGAGATTCCCCACCGCGTCGCTGATCACCCTGACCATCGGGCGCGCCAGCATTTCGGGTAGTGAATTCACCGCGTGCACGATGCCAAGCTCGTAGGTATCGAGCACCACCAACGTTCCGACGGGGTAGATCCCGGTCAGGTTCATGAAGGCCTTCACCACGACCGGATCGAGACCGCGGCGCGGGTTGTCCCGCATCTCGCGCATCACTTCCGCGGGATTGAACGGGACCGTCTGGTAGCTCCGGCGACTCGTCGCCGCGCTGGGCCACAC
>JANNJV010000584.1:0-2829 GCA_031395945.1 Gemmatimonadota bacterium
CGCGAGCACGACGCAGTGGCCTCGCGAGCGCGGCCAGGGTGCGCGAGCACGACGCTGTGCCCTCGCGAGCGCTGCCAGGGTGCGCGAGCACGACCAGGGTGCGCGAGCACGACGCTGTGGCCTCGCGAGCGCGGCCAAGGTGCGCGAACGAGCGCTAAGGACGCTCGGCGAGACTCTGCTTGACCACTTCGCGACTGCGCAGCAAAAACTGCACTGCGCCGAACGGCAACCGCGTCTTCATCATCAACATCATGCGCGTGCTGTCGTCCGCGATCCACACCTCGGCGTTCGCCCCTTCGGCGAAAATTCCCTTCGCCTTGATCTTGGGCTGTAACACGATTGCGTCGAACTCGCCCGCGGGTACCTTGATGCGCTCCTTGCGTACGACGGTCACGCGCACGGGATTGCGATCCGGCTTGAAGTACCGGTTGAACGTGTAGCTCTTTCCGACCTCGAGCGGGATGGTGCGCAGGAAGTAGAGAAACGCGCCGTCGTCCAGCGGCTGCTCCACTGTGGGGAACTCCTTGTTGTTGGCGTCGAGGTACCGCACGCCCGGGTAAATCTCGTACGTCCGCTTCCGCTCGTATGCACCCTGATCGATGTCCTGACTATATCGCAGCGATATCAGCGTGTTCGGGTCGAACCAGCTCTCGTAGTGGTCCGTGACCTTGAAGAACAACAACGAGCCGGTGATCCGAAATACGCTGTGGTAGACCTCCTGGCCGCGAACCGTGTCGATGCCCTTGAGCTCGGCGACTGCGCTGCCTTTCCCCAATGGTCCCACGCGGACGGAATACGTCAACTTCTCGCCCGGCACGAACGGGCGCGCTCCAGGGGCAAGGACGAATTCCGCGGTTGCGGTTTGCGCGCGCGCGTGCTCTGCCCCAAGGAGGGAAAACGCAGCCACAGCTGTGATGACAATCCGACGGCCCACTCAGTCCTCCGACCAGCGCCAAGGACGAGTAGCAGCCAATTGAGTGCCGCCAGCCGCCCTACAGGTTGCTTGTTCGCGTCGGGACCCGGATTTCGTCTTTCGGCGATGCGGGAACCGGGATGAAGTCCTCTCCCGGGTTGATAAACACGTCCTTTTCCACCCCGTATTGCCGATCGTGAAGCTCACGGTACCGACCGCCAAGCTTCATTAATTCATGGTGCGTGCCACGCTCGACAATGGCACCGGCCTCGAGCACGAGGATCTGGTCGGCGCTCTCGATCGTGGACAAACGGTGGGCAATTACGAAGGTCGTACGGCCGCGGCGCAGGCTGCGAAGCCCATCCCGGATCATCGCTTCGCTCTCGCTGTCCAGCGATGACGTCGCCTCGTCCAGGATCAGGATGCGCGGGTCGGCCAGGATGGCGCGCGCAATGGCCACCCGTTGCCGCTGTCCGCCGGAGAGCTTCACACCGCGCTCGCCGACGATCGTGTCGTACTTATCGGTGAACCCGTCCACAAAGTCGTCGACGTGCGCGATTTTCGCGGCGGTGATCGCCTCGTCGAGCGTCGCGCCCGGCTTGGAGTACGCGATGTTCTCGCGAATGGTGCCGTCGAAGAGAAAATTGTCCTGGAGGACGACGCCCACGTGGCTGCGATATTCCTGGAGCCGCATCGTGTCCAGATCGCGCGCGTCGATGAAGATTCGTCCGGACTTTGGTCGAGCGAACGCCATGACGAGACTCACCAGCGTGCTCTTGCCGCCGCCGCTGGAACCCACCAACGCCGTGGTGGTGCCAGCCTTGGCGTGAAAGCTCACGTCCTTGATGACGGGGACGTCGGGGTTGTACTCGAACCAGACGTGCTTGAACTCCACATCGCCGTCCACGTCCCTCACATGCGCCTTCGACGCGTCGGCGTCGTCTTCCGTGGCCATGTCGCGGATTTCGCGGATGCGGTCCAATCCCGCAAATGCCTCGGTGATCTGCGTGCCGATGGACGCGATGGACACCAGCGGCGCGGCCACCATGCCCACGAAGAAGACGTACATCAGCAGGTCGCCCAGCGTCATGCGTCCCGCGAGCACGTCTCTCCCGCCCATCAGGATCATGAGCACGCCGATGATTCCGGTGATCACCATGACGCCGGAACCCACCAGCGACGTCCCCGTGATGGTCTTGGCGACGTTGCGAAACAACTTGTGTGCGCCGCGCGCGAACGTCAGCCGCTCGCGCCGCTCGGCGGTGTACACCTTGACGATGCGAATGCCGCCTACGGTCTCGGCCAGGCGGCCAGTGACTTCGGCATTGATGGCGCCGCGCTCGCGGAAAATGGGACGTAGCCGCTTGAACGCGATCGCCATCATCGATCCGAACGCCACGAGGATGAGCACCGTGATCGCGGTCAGCTTCCAGTTGAGCCAGATCAGGACGCCCATCGCGATTGCCGCGGTGAGGAAGCCACCAACGAGTTGAATGATCCCGGTGCCTACCAGATTCCGCACCCCTTCCGCGTCGCTCATGATGCGCGAGATGAGGATGCCCGTCTTGGTGGAGTCGAAGTACGAGATGGGCAGGCGGAGGACGTGGATCTGAACCGCCTTGCGCATGTTGGTGATGGCTTTCTGCGCGGCGATGGAGACCACCTGCGAGAGCGCGAAGCCCGTGACCGCCTGAACGACCGTGGCAGCGAGGGCCGCAAGCGCGAGCGGCAGCAGTAGGCTCGCTTCGCGTTTCCCGATGACGTTGTCGATGAGAAACTTGGAGCTGGCCGGGAGCACCAGGCCGGCCAGCCGGTTCACGATCATGAGGGAAAATCCGATCGCGAGCGAGCGCCTGTGCTGCGACATCAACTCGCGTGTTTCTTTCCAGGCGCGCTTGGTGTCGAGCTTTTTCTTC
>JANNJV010000079.1:0-2171 GCA_031395945.1 Gemmatimonadota bacterium
CTCGTAAGTTGTTGTCATTCATGTTGATAGCGCATGTGGAGTACTGTGGAGATCGCGCTAAGTACGTGCCCTGGCAACGCGATGTGCGCTTCCCGACACGTTGAAAAGCTTTGTGTACAATGGTGGATAGACCAGAAAATCCGCCGCTGAATAACTGTCTAGAAAGCGACTAATTCGGGGACCGTGGATCACGCGGATTCTGAACGATTTTTTCAGCGAAAATCGGCCATTTTTCGCGCGTTTTCCCGCTCTCATATGTGAAGAAGTGCATGCGTGGCGTGGAGAACATGTGCGAAATCCACAGAGATTTGTTGACGCTTTGTTGGTAGCGCGGTTGTTGCGCACTCCTCGCTTTCGTGTTGCAATGACATCACTTGCGAGTGTTCACTGGCGCGCTCATCGTTGCGGTTCGCCCGCAACCATCCGCACTCCAATCCACCAATGCCACGATCGATCTGGAAAGGCGCCATCTCTTTCGGCCTCGTCAACATTCCCGTCGAGTTGCACTCGGCGGTGAGCAGCAGTGATCGCATCAGCTTCCGCATGTTGCACAAGAAAGACAACGCGACCATCAAGTACGAACGCGTGTGCTCCAAGGAAGAGAAAGCGGTTCCCTGGGACGAGATCGTGAAGGGATACGAGTACTCGAAGGGCAAATACGTCATCCTCGAGGAGGAGGATTTTCGCGCAGCCGCCATCGAGTCGTCGAAAACAATTGAAATCCAGGACTTCGTGAAATCCGACGAAGTCGATCCTCGCTACTTCGAGTCGCCATACTATTTGTTGCCGCAGAAGGGCGGCGAGAAAGCCTACGCGCTGTTGCGCGAGGCCATCCGGAAGACGGGCATGGTGGGGATCGGCACCGTCACTATGCGCTCCAACTCCATGCACCTCGTGGGCATCAAGGTGGTTGAGGATGCCCTGGTGATGGAGATCATGCGCTATGCCGACGAGCTGGTGGATACGTCCACCTTCTCCTTTCCCGCGGCGGACGCCGTGCGTCCCGCCGAACTGCAAATGGCCGAGCAGCTGGTGAACGCGCTGGCCGACGCGTTCACGCCGGAGAAGTACTCCGACGAGTATCGCGAGAACCTGATGAAAATCATCAACGCGAAGATGAAGGGAAAGACGATCACGGTGGAGGAGCCGGAGGAGCCGGAAGCCACCAACGTGATCGACTTGATGGCGCGTTTGCAGGAAAGCCTGGCGCAAGGCAAGAAGGCCAAGAAGAAAAAGCCTGCCGAGACCGAAGCGGAGGTCGAGGAAAAGCCGGCGCCGAAGGAACGTCCCAAGAAGCGCCGGAAGTCGGCGTAGGCACGGGAGCGCGACGTGGCCACGAGCCGGCGCGAATTGCCGAAAGGAGCCGAGCTGCTTCAACCGATGCTCGCGTCCGCGGGGAAGGAGGTTCCCGCGGGCGACGAGTGGGTGTTCGAGCCAAAGTACGATGGCATTCGCATCGTGGCGTTGGCCCTGAGCGAGGGCGTCGCGATGATGACGCGCAACGGCCGCGACAAGTGCGCGCAGTTTCCGGAGATCGCGGGCGCGCTCCAGGATCTGGCCAGGAAGGCGGGCCGCAATCTGGTGCTGGATGGCGAGGTGGTCGCACTGGACGAACACGGCGACCCCGCACGCTTCCAGGATCTGCAGGGACGCATGCATCTGACGGACGCAGACCTGGTGAGTGACCGTTCGAGCGCCGCGCCCGCCGCCTTCGTGGTCTTCGACATTCTCGTGGATGGTCCCGAGCTGGTGGTGAATGAAACGTGGGACGCGCGGCGCAAGCGGCTGGAACGGGTCGCGCGCACCGCGCCAGCGTCGGTCAAACGCGTGGTCCGGGTCAGCGACGTGGCCCGCGGCTCCGCCGATGCCATGATGCGCGATGCACGCGCGCATCGCTGGGAAGGTGTCATGGCCAAACAGCGTCAGGGCCTGTACGAGCCGGGCCGTCGCGTGCGTCACTGGCAGAAGCTCAAGATGGAGAATCAGCAGGAGCTGGTGGTGGGCGGGTGGACGGAGCCGCGCAATTCGCGCAAGAACTTTGGCGCGCTGCTGCTGGGCTACTACGACGACGACGGGCAGCTGGTGTACGCGGGCCTTACGGGCACCGGCTTTTCCATCGCGCTCCTCGACGAGATCTACGGGAAGCTCACCCGCATCGAGCTCACGCAATC
>JANNJV010000399.1:0-15952 GCA_031395945.1 Gemmatimonadota bacterium
ACGAAATCGAGTCCAAGCCGCTTCTGCACGAAGGAAAACACATCCCCCTTTTCGTGACAGACGAAGCACACGTATCCGCCACGCGGCGACACCGCAAAGTTGGGATCCTTGCCTTGATGAAACGGGCATGGCCCGCGAAAACTGTTGCCGACACGCTTGAGCTTCACGAGCTCGCCGACGATCGAGACGATGTCGGCCTGCTCGCGCACGCGCTCGACGATGTCGTCGGGAATCATCCCAGCTCTGCCACCGTGACGCCGGCCCCGCCCTCATTCCATGCGCCCAACCGGAACTGCTTCACGCGCGTGTCCTTTTTGAGCATCTCAGCGACGCGCTCCCGCAGCGCGCCCGTTCCCTTGCCATGAATGATGCGAAGCGAGGGCAGGTCTGCGCGAATCGCGTTGTCCAATGCCTGGAGAACAGCGGTGTCCAATTCGTCGGCGCGTAGTCCCCGCACATCTATCTCAGTCCGCACATGCACGTCAGGAAGGTCGCCACGCCAGGCGACGGCAACTTCGACATCCTCCGGGTTCAACTTGACCAGCGTTTGCGCAGGCACTGTGAGCTTGAGCGATCCCACCGCCACCTGCGCATCCGTACCGCGAATGTCGAGCACGCGGCCGGTCTTGCCGCCGAGAGTTTCCACTCGCACCAGATCGCCGACCGATGGCACGAGTCCACCCGTTGCGCGCCGGCCAGACTCCCGCTTCCGAGCCTTCGCCTCCTCCGCATCCAGCTGCTCGATCACGTCGCCCTGGCGTGCGGCCAGCTGCTCAGTGTGTTTGCGCGCGGCGCGCGCCTTGTCCTCCAACTCGTCCGCTCCAGCTTTCTTCAGGTCCCGAAGCGTCCGCTCGATTTCGGCTCGCGCATTGAGCAGGTACGTGCGGGCTTCCTGGCGGGACTGGCGCTCGACACCGCGTTCCCTTTCCCGAACGGTGCGCTCGCGCTTCACGACGTCCTGAACCCGACGTCGCGCGTCCTCAAGCAGTTTGGCGAGCTCCGCGTCCCGCGCGGCCAGCTCCGCCTGTTGCTGCTCCAGTCGCTCGAGCAAAGCAGCCACATCCCGCTCGGTGTTCGGCACGCGTTCCTCGGCGCGCGCGACGACCGACTCGGGCAGGCGGAGTTTTCGGGCGATGCTGATGCCGTACGACCGGCCGGGAATTCCTTTCACGAACAGATACGTTGGTGCGAGTTGCTCGGCATCGAACTGCAGCGACGCGTTGACGACACCGGGCACCTGCGTCGCGAGCTCCTTCAACGCGCCCAGATGCGAGGTGGCGATCGTCGTTGTCCCGCGCGCCGTGAGGTCTTCGAGGATGGCCCACCCTAACGATGCGCCTTCCAGGGGATCCGTGCCCGAACCGAGTTCGTCGATCAGTACGAGCGACGACGCGGTGGCGGACGCGAGCACCTCCGCGAGATTGCGGAGGTGCGCGCTGAACGTCGAGAGGCTCGCCTCGATCGACTGTTCATCACCGATGTCAGCGAAGTAGTCGTCGAACACCGCCAGGCGCGACCCGACACCACAGGTGGGCGAAATTCCTGCCTGGCCCATCGCCGAGAGCAATCCGACCGCCTTGAGCAGCACCGTCTTTCCCCCGGTATTGGGGCCGGAGAGCACCAGCGTCCGTTCGGCAGCGTCCATCTCGAGATCAAACGGCACGACCTCAACGCCGCGAGCCAGCAAGAGCGGATGGCGGCCGACATGGATGGCCCAGCCGCTCCCGGGCGCGGCAAAGCTCGGCGTCGCGCAATCACCTGCTGCCGCATACGCTGCCCGGGCGTGCAGCGAGTCGATTTCGGCCAGCGCGTCCAGCGAATCCTCCAGCGCGTCTCGCAGCGGGCGCACGAGTTCCGTCAGCTCGGCAAGAATGCGTTCCACTTCTTCACGCTCCTCGACTTCGAGCTCACGAATCCGGTTGCCGAATTCGACCGCGGCGGGAGGTTCGATGAACAAGGTTGCGCCAGTGGCGGACGCATCGTGCACGATGCCGTTCACCGCGGCCCTGCCCTCGCGTCGCACGGGAATGACGTAACGTCCATTGCGCACCGTCACGGACATGTCGGCGACCCGAAACGACTCGTCGAGTTTCGAGAGCGCCTTCTCGAGCAGGCGTATCAGCGCGCCTTCCGACGCCCGTAGCTCGCGCCGCAACCGGCGCAGGGCCGGCGATGCTTCATCCTTGACCGTCGCATCGTCCGCGATGCTTCGCTCGATGGCGGCTTCAGCAGCGCGATTCGTGATCATGCGCTGGACGAAGTCGGCCAGCACCGCACGAGCCGCTGCGGGCCGCCTCTCGTCGGTCAGCGCCTCGCGCGTTCGACGTGCGCTTCGGAGCAACTGCTGCGCACCCAGTAGTTCGGTGGCGTTCCACGACAGCCCCGCGACGCGCAGTCGCTCCAGCGCCGCCACCAGGTGGGGTACGGGCTCCTGATACCACGGCGAATCGCCGGAGCGCAGCGATCGCACCGCGGAAATGCGGCTGTGCTCGCGTTCGATCCAGGAACGATCCGTCGTTGGTTCCAGCCGGCGCACCCGCTCCGCACCAAGCGCCGAGGCCGCGCGTCCAGCCACTTCGTCCAGCACGCGCGGAAACTCCAGCACCGCCAACGCGTGCCGGTTCACGTTCCGCCGAGTTCCTCGCGCACGATGGCGTTGATGGTTCCTCCTTCCGCCTTGCCCTTGAACTGCGGCATGACCTTTCCCATGACGGCGCCGACATTGTTGGCGCCGGCGGCGATGGCCGCGCGCACCGCCGAGCGAATGTCTTCGGGATTCACCTGTGCGGGTAGGTACTTCTCGAGCAGCGCGACTTCGGCGCGTTCGATCTGGGCCAACTCCGCACGCCCCGCTTTGTCGTACAGCTCGATGGATTCGCGCCGCTTCTTGATGCCGCGACGGATGACATCGACGACGTCGTCATCGGTGAGATCCCGCTTCACCTCGATGGAGCGGTTCTTGACTTCGGAGAGCGTGGAGCCGAGGAGGAGCGTGGCGGCCTTGTCCTGCGCTTTGCGCGCGGCCGTCATTTCCCCCTGCAGGCGCGACTGCAGCGCGGACATTGCCGGTTCGGTTGAGTGCGAGCGTTCTGAAGTAAGGAATTGTGCGTGAGCACTGTCAAGCTAGCCGGGCGGCCACTTCATCCGGCGTCCTCCCAGCAAGTGCAGGTGCACGTGAAAGACCGTCTGGCCAGCGTCCGCGTTCGTGTTGATCACGGTCCGATATCCGCGCTCCGACAATCCTTCTTGCTCAGCCAACTCGATCGCCAGGCGATGCATCCGCCCGACGATGGCATGGTCCCCCACGTCATTCAAGGAAGCGATGTGCTGACGCGGTATCACGAGAATATGCACCGGCGCCTGCGGATTGATGTCGCGAAAGGCAACGCAGTCCGCGTTCTCTGCGACCAGTGTGGCGGGGATCTCCTTCGCGATTATGCGGCAGAACAAGCAGTCACTCGCCACGTCACGTCCTCCGAGGTGAAAGCTGCGCCGCGCGCGCGAGAGCGGCGCCGGCCATGATAGCGGTTTCGAACCGAAGCGTCGATGTGCCCAGCGATGCCGCCTGCCAACCGGCGGCGCGAGCGGCTGCAAGCTCGGCGGAGTCTATCCCGCCTTCCGGCCCAACGGCGATGGCGGTCTTCACGGCGTGAACGAGTTCCAGTACCGGGCGTCCCGAGGCATCCAGCAGCAACCGGTCCCAGTCCGCCGGCACGGCGCCAAGGGCGTCCAGCGCTTCAACTTCCAGGTGGCAGTCCGGGAGCCACGCGTTCCCGGATTGCTCGAGCGCGCTCTGCATTCTGGCCACCACTTTGTCGTAGAACTTCTCGCCTTCCCCGCGCGGAGTCACGCTTCGCGATCGGGCGAAGTACGCCGGACGCCAGGACGTCACCTGCAGCTCGACACACTTCTCCGCCGCCATCAGCATCCGGTCACGGTCGGCGACAGGAACGATCATCTCGAGCGGGATGGGCCGCTGGACGAAGGCGACATCCTGGATGTCGACCACGAGCTCGTTCCTTCCCAGCGTTTCAATCCGCCCGGCACCGACGTGACCGGCACCGTCGACGAGCCGCACCATGTCTCCGACGCCAGTCCGCCGCACGCGAGCGTGGTGCGCCGGATCGCCCTCGAGCGTGACGCGCATGCCCGCCGCGAAAGCCTGGCGGACGAAGAGGGTTACCGGCGCGCGATGGTGGCGCTCCACCACGGCCCCTCCTCGTCGGCCGCCAACAGCGTCCATCCGCCCGACGCTAATACCGCCTCGATCTCACCCTTCTCCGCCGCGAGAATGCCGCTGAGGATCGCCACCCCGTCCGATGTCAGCGCTGCGGCGATGACGGGCAGAAGTTGGATGAGCACCGACGAGATGATGTTGGCGACAACGAGGCGCACTGGCGCGACGAGCGGAAGCAGCGACGCCGCGTCGCCTTCGATGACCGAGACGCGATCGGCGACATCGTTCCGCGCGACATTCTCCTCGGCATTTCCGATCGCGTCAGGATCCAATTCGATCGCCACCACGCGTCGCGCGCCAAGTTTCGCCGCGGCGATTGCCAACACCGCGCTCCCCGCCCCAAGGTCGGCGACGGTGTCGCCGGCCCGAACCACGCCCTGGAGCAACCGCAGCACTCCCCTGGTGGTTTCGTGCTCGCCTGTGCCGAACGCCATGCCAGGGTCGATCACAATCCGTTCAGCGTGGGAAAACTGATTGGCGAGCCACGGCGGCGTCACCACCAGAGTGCCAAGCCGATGCGCGCCGATACGCGATCGCCACTCCGCCGACCAATCGATATCCGGTGTGGCCGCGAACTGCACCGCGGCCACGGCGTCAGCCGCTCGCAGCGATGCCGCGATGCGGTTTTGATCCGCGTCGCGAACATGCGTGACAACCTCATCGTCCAACTCCTGCACCCCTTCGGCACCCGCCTCGAATAGGGCCGCGATCACCGCGGCGCGGTCGGTCAGGTCACGAACGCGCACCGTGGTCCATGAAGCTGGCGTCACGCGCCCAGCGCGTCGCGCATCCGTGTCCAAAGGTTCTTGCCCCGGTCGACCGGGACGCTTTTCTGAACCTTGGCGAGCTCCTGAATGAGCTGTTCTTCTTTCTCGGTTAGACGTTCTGGCGTCCAGAGCTGTACGCGAACATGAAGGTCACCCGTACCGCTGGTGTTTACCCTGGGGAGCCCGCGCCCGCGCAGATGGAACACCTGGCCGCTCTGTGTCCCCGCGGGCACGCTCAACACCACGCTGCCAGTGACTGTCGGAACGGTCGTATCCGCGCCGAACACCAATTGCGCGTACGTCACCAATACTTCGGTGTAGAGATCCTCGCCATCGCGGTCGAAGCGTGAATCGTCTGCCACTTCGAAGACGACATGGATGTCGCCGCGCGGCCCGCCGCGCGATCCGGCGTTGCCCACTTCGCGAAGCGTCATGTACTGCCCCGTGGCGACACCGGGGGGAACGTGCACGCTGATCTCGCGGTCGGCGCGCACTCGGCCATCGGCCCGGCACTTCTTGCACGGCGACGCAATGACGTTGCCCTCGCCCTTGCAGGTGGGACAGGGCGCTACGGTGATGAATTGGCCGAAGAACGAGCGCTGGGCGCGGCGTACCTCGCCCGCACCGCCGCAACTCTGGCAGACCTGTGGCTTCGAGCCCGGTTCAGCGCCCTGTCCCTCACACCGGTCGCAGGGGTCCAGCAGCTTCAGCGTCACCATTCGGTCTACACCCTTCGCGACATCCTCCAGCGTCAGCTGCACCGTGATCTTGACATCAGCGCCCGCGCGAACGCTTCCGCCCTGACGTGCACCAGCGAACTCCATTCCTCCGAACCCGAAATCGCGCATGAAGACGTTGAGCGCTTCGGACAGATCGAAGTGATGGAATCCACCGCCTGCGCTGCCGCCACGTAGCCCGGCTTCACCGTACCGCTCATACGCGGCGCGTTTTTGCGGATCCCGGAGCACGTCGTACGCTTCCGTCAGCTCCTTGAATTTCTCTTCGGCCTCCTTCGAGCCATTGTTCCGGTCGGGATGCCAGCGCATCGCCAGTCGGCGATACGCAGTTTTGACCTCATCGTCCGACGCGGTGCGCTCGACCTCGAGCACCTCGAAATAATCCGCCATGTCAGTCGAGAAGTTCCGAGAGTAGTTGCGATGTGTGATTCACGAGCGAGATGACTTTTTCGTAGGGCATGCGCGTCGGCCCGATGACTCCAATCACGCCCGCGAGTGTGCCGGTGTGGTACTCCGCGGTGACGACGGTGAAATCCCGCAGCCGTTCATCTTCGTGTTCCGCGCCGATCGTAATTGAAATGCCCGACGTCTCGCCCCGACGTCGCAGCGCATCCGCCAGTGCCTGCGGCCGCTCGGTCAGTTCGATCAGCCGGCGCATGCGATCCGCTGCGGCAAACTCCGGCTGTTCTGCCAGCACGGATGCCTGTCCGAACACCACGCGATCCTCACCGAGCGCGAGCTTCTCGTCGAACAGTGCATCCGCCTCCTGCACAAAGATATTGAGGAGCACGCGCGCATCGGGCGACGAGATGCTGTCCCGCAGCCGGGTGCCGACCGACGTCCGGATGCCCTCCAGCGTCAAACCCGCGAGCCGTTCGTTGAGCACCTTGGTCACTGCGGCCAACGCGGACTCCGCGATGGAGCCCGCGACCTCGACGAAGACCGTTCTGACGGCGCCGCCCTCGAGAGCGAGTACCATGAGAAGGCGTTCCTCACTGACGCGTACCAAGTCCAGGCTGCGCAGAATCGACGTGGCAAGCCGTGGTCCCATCGCGACGCCAAGCTCCTGCGTCAGGACACCGAGGCTCTGCGCCGCGCGTCGCAAGATGGTTTCGATCGGTGAATCAGATGCGGTGAGGGCTTCGGTCAGCTTCTCCCGATCAACGCTCTGCGCCATCGGCGAGCTTCCCAGGAGGGCATCTACGTACGCACGATACGCCTTATTGGTCGGTACCCGGCCCGCGGACGTGTGCGGATGGAAGAGAAAACCCTTCTCCTCCAGGTCGCTCATGGTATTGCGTATGGTGGCAGGCGACACGCCAAGGCCAAACCGCCTGGAGACCGTCCGGGACCCGGCGGGCTCTGCGGTCTGCACGTAGGTCTGAATCACTGCCTCCAGAACGCGGCGTTCGCGTGCCGAGAGCTGCTCAACGCGGCTCATAAGTTCCAACCTAGTAACGACTTCGGAGTTGAGTCAAGTCGCTCGCGAGCCCATCCAGTCGCAGCCAGCCAGCGGCGGTCAGGCGAAGTCTCGACGCCGGATCCACGGACGCCCATCCCGCATCAACCCAACGCGCGGTATGCTGCCGTTCCTCGGACGATAGCAGGAGTCCCATATTCGTGCGCAAGTTGAGGTAGATGGTTTCCGCGACTGATTGTTCTCCAGTGAGCGTCTCGTGGCCATCACGGGGGTCCTGGCTCCCCCCGGTTCGATTCACCCATTCGGTGTACGGCGCGATATTCCAGCGTCGGATGGCGCCATCGAACTCATGAGCCGAAGGGCCCAGTCCACCATAGGCTTTCCGCGTCCAGTACGCCCAATTGTGCCGTGAGTGCCTACCTGGCAGACCGTAGTTGGAAACCTCGTAGTGCTCGAAACCGGCGGCTGTGAGTTTGGCGTGGGCCTCGAGGAACTGAGCTTCAAATGCATCTTCCGGGGCCTCGACGATATCCCGCCGAGCAACCCAGCGGCCCAAAGGCGTGTGCGGTTCGACGGTCAAACCGTACACCGAGACGTGCGCCAATCCCAGTTCCAGCGCGGCATCGAGGTCAGATTTCCAGTCGCGGGTAAGGGAGCTGGGAGCGGCGAAGATGAGATCAATCGAGAGGTTATCAAAGCCCCCTTCACGTAGTACTTGAACGGCCTTCCTGGCGGTGTCGGCGTCGTGGGTTCGATGCATCCATTGCAGCACAGAGTTGTCGAACGACTGAACGCCCAGGGAGATCCGGTTGATGCCAGCCTTCCGCCAGCCCTGCGCTGACTCGGCGGACACGTCCTCCGGGTTGGCTTCGAGAGTGACCTCCGCGTCCGGATGCAGATGGGCCTTACGCCGCACGAAGTCGGTCAACGCTTCCAGGCCGCCCACTCCCAGCTTGGACGGCGTTCCTCCACCGAAATACAGCGTCGCAAGGTCAAACGACGACTCGCGATGTCGGCTTTCCCACTCTCGTCTGAGCGCCTCGAGGTATTCATTCACTGGCACCAGGGGCCGAACAGCGATGGAGAAATCGCAGTACACGCAGCGACGTGCGCAGAATGGGACATGGACGTACAGATGCTCGGCCAGCACACTGAAAGATACCGACGGCATCTTCAGCGCCGGCGAATCTCTCCGGTGAGCGCGCATTCAACCGCACCCGCGAGCTCCAACCTGGTGACGGCCGCCAGGCATTTCGCCGCCGGCAGGCCGCTGTGATGACACAGCGAGTCCAGGTCCAGGCCACCCTTTGCGAGGGCTGACCACACGCGTCCCTCATCTCCATCCGGGTCAACGCGCGGCACACGCGGTGGCGGAGTCAATTCCGCGAGCGCCATCGCATCCTCGATCGAGGTCACGATGTGCGCGCCGGACTGGATGAGCCGGTTCGTACCCTCGCTTTGAGGTTGATCGATGGGCCCGGGGACCGCGGCGACCTCGCGGTTGATCGCCAAGCCGTGCGCCGCCGTGTCCAGTGCACCGCTTCTTCCAGGCGCCTCAACGACGATCACCACGCGAGACAGGGCGGCAATGATCCGGTTACGATGGAGGAAGGTGAACGGCATTCCATGATCGGCTGCATCCAGTTCCGATAAGAGAATTCCCCGCTCCGCGATTGTGTTCTGCAGGTCGCGATGCCCGCGCGGATAGCACACATCCAGACCGGTGCCGAGCACCGCGATGGTCACGCCGTGTTCGTCCAGCGCTGTCCGGTGTGCCATCCCGTCGATGCCGGTCGCAAGGCCGCTGACGATGCAGGCGCCGGCGCGAACGAACGCCGTGGTGAGCTCGCGCGTGACGCGCAGCCCATAGGAGGTGGCGCGCCGGGTTCCGACGATCGCCACGCGCGGCCGCGCATCCAGGAGCTCGAGATTCCCCCGCGCCCACAAGCGTGCGGGCGCACTCTCTTCTAGATCCTCGAGCTCCGGCGGGTAACGGGAGTCCCTCCGGGCCAGGGAGGCGTCATGGAAGCTCGACGCGTGCGGCTGCGGCAGCTCGGTCATTCTGCTTCCTCATCTCGAGAAGCCGTTTCCACCACACGGCCTGCAGCGCATCCAGACCAGAGCGCGCTGCGGAACTGATGGCGAAGATGCCGAATGCCTCCGGCGCGTCGATGGGTGGTGGCTCGGTCTCACCCAGGAGATCCATTTTGGAGAAAACGACGCAGTGGGGCTTTTGCGCGAGGTCGGCCGAGTAGGAGCCGATTTCACGGCGCAGCTGCTCGTATTCCTCCTGCCAATCCATGGAATCGATGGGAATCATGAATGCCAGCAGGCGGGTGCGCTCGATGTGCCGGAGGAACTGCAGGCCGAGTCCCTTCCCTTCATGCGCGCCTTCGATAATCCCCGGGATGTCCGCGACGACGAACGTGCGTCCGTCGGTGAGCTGCACGACGCCGAGATTCGGAGAAAGCGTGGTGAATGGGTAGTCAGCGATCTTGGGCCGCGCCGCCGAAATCACGGAGAGCAGTGTCGATTTACCCGCGTTGGGCTGGCCCACGAGGCCGACGTCCGCGATGAGCTTTAGCTCGAGCTCGAGCACGCGCTGCACCCCGTCTTCCCCCGGTTGATACTCCCGGGGCGCCTGACGCGTGGATGTCGCGAAAAATGCGTTGCCTTTGCCGCCGCGCCCGCCCTTCGCGATCACGATGGTCTCGCCGTCATCCAACACTTCGGCCAGGATCTCACCGGTTTCTGCGTCTCGCACGATGGTGCCGGGCGGCACTGGCAGAATCGTGTCGTCACCCGACGCGCCGGTCTTGTTCGAGCCTGAACCGTGGCTTCCGTTTTCCGCCTCCCACGCATCCCGGTATGTGTAGTCAAGGAGCGTGGCCAGATTGGAGTCTCCGCGCACGATGATGTCCCCGCCGCGTCCGCCATCGCCGCCATCGGGCCCGCCCATGGGGATAAACTTCTCGCGGCGAAAGGCGCTGATGCCGGAGCCGCCGTTCCCCGCCTTCACGCGGACGCGCACTCGATCAATGAACGTCATTTCGGATGCGATTCCAGAGTCTCGTCGCGCGTGAAAGGTAAGGTGCCGGCACCACGTCGCTGAGTGATTCCATGAGTTCCGCGAGCGCGACGCTGCCGACACCGACATTGCGGGCGCCGTGCAAATGGGATTGCAGCTGGCGATCCTGACCGGTGGCGACACACGCGGCTACGATGCACAGCTCCCGCCGCGGCAAATCCAGTTGCGGCCGACTGAGAACCTTTCCGTATCCCTCGTCGATCATCCAGTCGTCCAGCAGTGGATGGAGCGTGCGAATGTTGACGCGCAGGCGTTCGTACATGGAGCCGTAGACGCGCGCGCACGTGGCTTCGCCAGCCGCACGCTCGCCCCCCGCGTCGACATCCAACAGGGGCGCGGCCGGCTGTGGGCATAGCCGCCGCCATTCGCGCATGCCATTCAAGGCGCGCGGAAAGCCGGCGAAGAGATACGTCTGTAGCAACAGTTCTTCTATCCATGCATGCGGCGTAGCTGCGTAGGCGAGCTGGAGGGCATCGCGAATCCGATGCTCGGTTCCGCCAGCCAACAGCGCCGACAGCCGAACGAGCGACCGTGTGGCGTCGTCCAGATATGAGAGAGCTACACCGTTTGGAGCGGCCGATGGCATCACGTCAACGTGCGGAGGAGCGAATCGCCGCTAGGAAACCGGCCGGATCTCGCCAACCGTCTCTCCGCGAGTGTTCCGGATCAGCCGGGTCATGAACTCTTCGAGCTTTGGAGGCAGCGTTTGCGGCAGCGCGTCCACGTGCTGCAGCAATCGGACGAGCGCCGGAAACTGGGCACGCTGGGCTCCGTCCTCGACCTTTATCGCTACGCCAATGCCTTGGTCGAGCACGGCCGCGGAATGCACGCCTTCGGCGCCGATCTTGGCGACCACTCGTCCCTCCGTCTCTTCAATGAGAATGGAGTCGAATCGGTCGCTTCCGCCGATGAGGAACGGGCGCGTTTGCATGGCCCCGATGACCCGCTTGGGCATTCCCGCGCCTTCCGTGGCGGCGCGCGCCAGGCGTGAGTATGCCCGCGCCATCTGCTCCAGCGGCATCGCGAACTCAACCACGCCGCATCCGTCCACCGCAATGCCGATGTCCCCGGGCTCCATGCCCGTCCAATGCGCGACGCTGGCCAAGCACACCTTCTGCACATCGTGCCCAGAGCGCTCGTACCCGTACATCGGCCAGCCGGCCGTGTGAGCGCACGCCAGCATCGCGGCGTGCTTGCCCGAGCAGTTGTTGTGGAGTCGCGTCGGTCGCTCCCCCGCGTCGCGCAGCAGTTTGGCTCCGCGACTGGAAAGCGGTTCATGTGGTCCGCACGCCAAATCCCCCTCTTCGAGGCCTATTGCCGAGAGCATCCGCTCGGCGATGGCGACATGCTCGGGTTCTCCGCCATGCGATGCGCACGCGAGCGCGAGTTCGTCGTCGCCCCACTGGAGATCGTCGAAGCCACCCGATTGCAGCAACGGCATCACCTGGAACGGCTTGGCGCATGATCGCCAGTGCGTGAATCGGCGTGGCTCACCGGCGCCGGCGGCGAGACAATCGCGCGCATCGACGACCGCCGCGTGGATGCGGTGTCGGGATTCAACGACCCCTCCTCGCGTCGCGATGACGTCGAGATCGAACGACTTCATGGTGGGCTCGCTGCCTCCTGCGCCCTGTCGGGCTTCACCTTCGAAACATAATCGAGGGCGAAGCCTGTCTAGGCCCGTGCGCGGCGCTCGGCGGTGAGGATGCCACCGAGGACAAGCGCGCCGCCCACCAGGGTGTACACGCCCGGTTGTTCGCGAATGCCGGGCATCATAGCGGCAAGCAGCGTGGCCCCAATCGGCTCACCCAACAGCACGATGTTGACCTGGTAAGCACGGGCATGGCGCAGTGCCCAGTTCATCCCGGTGTGTCCCAGGAGCATCGGGCCCAGCGCCAGCAGAGCGAAAATCCCATACTCGTGCCTGGGAAACGGGCCGAGTGGCACTCGCATCAGCGCCGCGATCACGAGGAGGGTGACCAGGCACGCGCTATAGACAAGACCAACGTAGGCCCACAGGTCGAGTGTCATTCGAAGCCGGCGTCCGATGACGTAGTAGAGTGCCGCGGTGACCGCGCCCCCCAGCGCGAGCAAATCGCCGATCGCGCCGCGGCCGCGGAGCGACAAAGAGCCGGCGGCAACGAGATCCGGCAGTACCACCACGGCCGCGCCTGCCATCGCGATCGAGATGCCGAGCCACTGCCGCCGCGACGGCGGTTCATGCAGCCAGGTCGCGGAAAGCGCGGCAACAATCAACGGTTGCACGTTCACCAGAACGACGGACGCTGCGATGGTCGTCATTTCGATCGACGTGTTCCAGGACCAGAAATGCAGGGCGAGCATGACGCCGCCAATCACCGAGAGGGCAAGCGCAGTGGCGTCGAGCGCGCGCCATTGCTGCCAGGCGCGGGTGATGATCAATGGAACCGCGATGATCGCCAGCGAAAAGGCGAGGCGCCACACGGCGATGGCGATGGGGTGCGCATTCGAGAGACGCACGAGCGGTCCTGAGAGCGAAACTCCCAGCACCGAGAGCAGCAGGACCGCGGAAACGAGCGAGGGGCGCACCGGCATGCCGATGCGCCCCAATCTAGTCCTGCTTTGAATAACTACGGCAGCGAGATGACGAGCGCCGCAAGACTCGCCACGATCGGCGCGACAGCTGCGAGGACCGTTACCCAGTTGGTTCGACCCAGGGGATCGACTTCCGGCACGATGACAAGGCTGCCTGGCATCGGCCGTGGACTCGGGCGCAACCGGCTCTTGGTCTCGCGCTTACCGGTGGGTTGGGTGATGAATGCGCGACGGCGATCGGCATTGCGGGCCGCACCGCCGGCCTGATCGATGTAGTACTCGATGTCCTTGCCTGAGACGTAGGCAACGACGTTTGGTGCATTGACGGCGCCACGTACCGTCACGACGTTGGACCGTTGGGGAATGGTGATCTGATCGCCATCCATCAGCAGCAGATTGTCAGGCGCGCTGTGTCTGCGGAGCGCCTGAGGAACGTCGATCGCGACGCGCCCTACGTCTGCCTTCGTCCTGATGAAGACCGTGCCTTCCGCATACGCTTCCGTGGTCAGACCCCCAGCCCGCTCGATGAGATCGGAAATGCGCTCGCTGCGCGTTCGCAGCGCATACTGGCCGGGAAACCGGACTTCTCCAGTGATCATCACGACTCGTTGCAGCTCCCAGTAGGGCTGCTGCATGATCAGGACGTTGTCGTACGGCTTCAACTCGATTTCTGGAGCACCCTGCGCCGATGCCGGCAGCCCTGGCGCGCCCAGATAGGGCTCACCGGCCTTCCGCTCGAAGAGATAGGTGGAATCCAGGCCGACGCGAATGGTTATGGCGGTCGTCGTGCCGGAGCGATCGTCGGGCAGTCGTGCGATCTCGGCTTCCCTGAGATAGGCGCTTTCCTTCAAGCCGCCGGAGAGCAGCACGAGGTCACGGAGCGTCATGCCCTGGCGATACGGGAAACGCCCACCTTTTCGAACGGCTCCGCCGATCGTGACGTACCTGTCAGGCCGAAAATCCGTGAGCGAAAACAATTCGATGATGTCGTCTTCCCGCAACGCAAAATCGTTCACCACAGCGCCGGTGGAATCGAGCAGCGACGCCCGCAACTGGATTCGCGAGGAATCCGGCCGCAGACGAGATACCAGCAACTGGCCGAGATAGACATCGGGTTTTGGGCCGCCCGCCAGGCGAATGGCGTCTGCGATGCGCATGGCCGGCCGCAATCCCTGCGGCCCCGGTGACCAGACGTTTCCCTTCACGGTGATCGTATTTCGAACGCGCTCCGAGATCGGGAACACGCGTACGACGTCCCCCGCCTCGAGGGGGATGCTCATCGCTCCCCCATTGGGTGCCACGTCAGAGGACACGTCGATGGTTTCCCGATCGCGCCCATCTGCCGAGCGTTGATTGGGTGGCAGGACTCGCTCGATCTGCACGCGACGGCGCGATGCATCCGCACGAAATCCGCCGGCGGCTCGAATCAAGTCTGCCAGCGTTTCTCCGGCCTTCAGTTCATACGTTGCAGGCCGAATGACCTCGCCGATCACGCGAACGCGCAGGGATCTCGGCGGCACGAAGACAATGTCTCCCGTCTCCAATCGAACGTCGTTCGTCGCATCGCCGCGGAGCAGATAGTCGTACAGGTCGAGGGTGCCGACGGGTTGATTCCCGCGCCGGACCTGGATGTACCGCACACTTCCGTTCGCCGAAGGGCCGCCCGCGGCATACAACGCGGTGATGGCAGTGCCGGCGCTGGACACCTGATAGCTCCCTGGGCGCTCGACGTCTCCCAAGACGAATACCTGGTTCATCCGCAGGCGCGCGACACTGAGCGAGAACCGCGTGGTGGCGCCCCCGCCCCGTCGAATACCTGAATAGACGCGCCCCAACCTCGAATACAGGACGTCATCGAGTTGGCCGAGCGTGAGGTTCGCGACGTAGAGCTGTCCCACCTGGGGAATGACCACAAAGCCCTCGCGCGTCACGTCGAGCGTATACGATGCCTCGACGTCGCCAGTCAGGATCAACACCAACCGGTCGCCAGGCCCCAGGCGATAGTTCGCGTCCACGGGACCGAAAGTGCTGGCGTCGAAGCGCGAGGTCGACGACCGAAAGATTTCCAGGCCGAAAATGTTGAAGCCGCTGTCTGAGCGAGCAATAGAATCGGCGACGTCTGCCCGCACGACCACGCGTCGGGCCACGGTGACTTGCGTCGAGTCTCGACGGTCGAGGGTATCGCGAAGCCGGAGCAGCGAATCCCTCACGCCCACACTCAAGGTGTCCGACTGAATTGCGCGCAGAAACGCGACGTCGGCGCTGTCGGCGATGCCGAGTTCCTGAACGGCGTTATACAGGTCTCCGGTCGGAGCCGTCGTTGCACCCGTGCCACCTGGGAGGTACGGGTCGAGCAGGTCCTCAGGATATCCCTCGGCGCGCAGCCGCGCATGAATCTGCTCACGCGTCATGCCGCTGGAAACGAGCCGCTGCCGGAGTTGCTGAACGAGCTCAGGGCGCGCTTGAAGTAGCACGCGCGCCTGCTCGGGGGTGGGTCGGGGTTGCTGCGCGAGGGCGCCCTGCCCAGCGGCGCAGAAAAAGACGGACGCCAACAGCATCCGCATGAGTTGAAACCGCATATCCTCGAAAGCCTGGGTGCTTCTGTGGCGGGGGGCCGCCTCAGGGGGCAAATGGTCACGCACGGACTCGAACCGTGGACCTCTGCTGTGTGAAAGCAGCGCTCTAACCAGCTGAGCTACGCGACCGTGCACGCGTTCGCGAAATCGCTAATGCGCGTCAGCCCAATAACATAGCGGAGGTTCGTACCATGGTCTAGTCGAAAGGTTCCGTCGATCAGAAATGCGCGAGCGGGGCAAGTTAGCCCGAAATCAAGTACTTTGCAATGCAAAGCCTGACGGCTGCCTACTTGCAATTCAGCACGCAGATCATGCCCTTGGTGTAGCGGCGGGGGTCGCGGCGGACGTCCGACAGCACCGCGCCGAGGTCGGTGGTCAGCTTGGTCAGCTGATCATACAACGTCTGATCGGTGAGCAGTTTCCCCATGAGCCCGTCTTCGTTCGACATCATGCTCATGAGTGAGTCGGCTCCCTGCGCGATGCCCACGAGACTCGTGTAAAGTGTGGTGTCGCGAAGCAGCTTGCCCATACTGCCCTGACTGGAGTTCACCGC
>JANNJV010000171.1:0-1700 GCA_031395945.1 Gemmatimonadota bacterium
GACAGCGACGCCGCCAACGGTAAGAAACAGAAGGATTTTCTCAGCAAAATGATTCGCGGCAGCAAACTTCTCGTCATTCACCGCGCGTCGGTTTACCAGGGGGGCGAGGTACAGCGTACTCACGGCATTTGGGACCGCCGCAAGCGTGAGTGCCACGCCAATGAGCGCCTGGAGCATGCCAGCGATATCGGCGCCGAGCCGATCGAACACGAAATAGCGCACAGCCAACAGGATCAGCGAATACGAAGCGAGTGCCGAATACAGAAACAGCGAATACGCGACTATCTCTGGATGTTTCCGCAGTTCGGCTCGCACGCCATGTGAAGCGGTTCGCAAGCGAAGCCGCAGCCGGGATCGCAGATGGAGGAGAGTGGCGACCGTTGTCACCACTCCCATACTGACCGTCAGGGCGTATAGACCTGGGATGCCTCCCATGACCACCCCAGCAGTGGCTCCGGCGGCCAGGGCCAGCAGCACAAGCATGCTGAGCCACGCGCTTGCCGCGCCCTGCTGAGCGGCAGCGAGCGTGTGAATGAAGAAGATGTTGAGCATCGTGGCGGGCACGCCCAGGAGTGCGAGCAGGAAGTAGCCCCTGTACGCGGCTAGATCGGCGCCAAAGATCGACGGAAAGAACAGAAAAAGCGCCGCGCCCACTGCCGTGGCGGCAACCGACAACATGGTGATGCCGCGTAGAAACGTCGCAAAGGTGTGCTGAAATGCCTCCGGCCCGTCGCTGTGGCTGCGCGCCATGAACTTCATGGCAGCCAGTGGCAGGCTCAATCCACCCAGTTGCACCAAACTCACAACCGTTTGATCGATGGTGCTGACTACACCGTAGCCAGCTGGGCCGAGAAGCACGGACAGCACTTTCGCGCGCCCCAATGCCACTAGCATGATTAGGACTTGGACACCGCCAATCGACACGAACGCCCGCGAAACCGTCACCGAAGCAGCTGCGCGGACGCGATGTGGGCAACGATCGCCATGCTTCGAAGCAAGAATGGCACGAGCTACCTCGCCTTTAAGTGGAGTTCGGTGCTCTTCGGCTCGTCTTTCTCCGACTGCAAGTAAAGCCGCAGATCATTGCAGGGCGTCAGGAATCACGCCCGCGCGATTCGACGAAGTCACGCGTTTACCTCGCATCGCGCCTCATTGCCATTCGATTGCACGCCTGACGCTCCTGGAGCACATAACAGCACCCGGACTCCTCGTCGCGTTGGAGGACCGCGTTTCTACCAAAGGGTTGATCTCACGCCGCTTTTCTCGTAGCGCTGGAGATCGGCGCACGCATTCCTGTGCGGCGTCGACGTGCCTTCCGGAGTGACTCGCAGCAACAAGGTGACGGCAGGTAACTCCTTCACCACCTCCAGATCACCACACCCTTGCTTCAGCACGGCAAAAAGCTGCGCATATGGCGCACGCACGGGCGTCAAGAACACATACTCCACGCCGCGAGCGCGTAATTCGGCGAGCAGTGCGGTGTGATCCCGAGCTTCGACCGTGGTGGCGAGCAGGACGCGCCGCTCGGTAAAGTAGCTCAGTTGATGGTCGGTCCCTGCCATGAAGATCGCTGAGTCAGGCGTGGACCGCCGGATGAAGCTCATAGCGGCGAAAAAACCTCGCTCAGCTTCGGGAAAGCATCCCACGGACGTGGTCGCGTCCGCCCGTACGCACCGGGTCGTGTCTCGAATTGCCTGGAT
>JANNJV010000180.1:0-2151 GCA_031395945.1 Gemmatimonadota bacterium
GTTCTCCAGTCTGGAACTGACTGCCGAACCGCGCCACCGCCCGCTGGCCATCCCAGCGCAGGTAGCCATCGAGTGGCTCCATCGGTGCATGCGCCAGGTATGGAAATACGAACTCGGCTTCGACGACTCCGTTCGCGTTACCGAGAGTTGCGTCGACGTCCCCGTGCGTGGCGGCCACCAATCCCGGCCGGCGCGCCAGCGCGCGATACTCAGTGACGAGCTGCTCGGTCCCCCGCCGCTCCACGCCACTCTCGTCCCACGTGATGCGCAGCCGGTCGCGCGCCTTTTTCGCCGGCCAGAATCCGTCGGCATAGACGGCAATGCCCGAGGGGATCTGCTTGACGTCCACAACGCCGCGAACGGCGCGCGCGTCGGCCGCGTCGAAACTGGCAACGCGGGCACCGAAGTGCGGTGGGCGCGCGACGACGACGGTGAGCAGGCCCGGCTCGCGGATATCCAGCGTGAACTTCGCGGTGCCATTCGACTTTGCCTTCGAGTCCAGCTTCCCGACGGTGCGATTGTCCTTGCCGATGAGGCGGAAGGTGGACGGATCCTTGAGCTTCACTTCGGAGGGCACCGGCAACCGCGACGCGGCGTCGGTGAACTGGCCGAAGCGCCCCTGCCGCCCCGTGCGCGCGTGCCGCAGAATGCCGCGATCGACCGTGATCTCACTCGCCGGCACGTTCCACGTTTGCGCCGCCGCCTGTACCAGCATGGCGCGCGCGGTCGCGCCTGCCCGACGCATCTGCTCGTACGAGTTGGCCACGGCCGACGAGCCGCCCGTGGCCTGAATGCCCATGAACAGGTTCTTGTACAGCTCCTGGTTCGCCGGGGCGTGCTCGGCGCGGAGCTGCGACCAGTCCGCATCGAGCTCCTCGGCCACCAGCGTGGCCAGCCCGGTGAACGGTCCCTGGCCAAACTCGATGTGCTTGATGAGCACCGTGACGGTGTTGTCGGTCCCGATGCGCACGAAGGCGTTGGGCGCGAATGGCGCGGCGGGGATCGTTGTCTCGGCCGATGCCGTCCGCAGGCCGCGCGGCAGGTACAGGCCGATCACCAGGCCGGCCATGCTTTGCACGGCGGTGCGTCGCGTGATGGGAGTATCGATTGCGCTCATGCGTCAGCCCTCCAGCGTCTTGGCGGCATCCTTCACGGCGGCGCGAATGCGCACGTACGTGGCGCAGCGGCAGATGTTGCCGTTCATGGCGAGGTCGATGTCGCGATCGGTCGGCTTGGGGACCGTGCGCAGCAGCGCGATCGCGCTCATCACTTGTCCCGACTGGCAGAAGCCGCATTGCGGGACATCACGCGCGCTCCACGCACCCTGCACCGCGTTCGCGACTCGTCCCGTGACGCCCTCGATGGTCGTAACCTTCGAGGACCCAACCGCTGACACTGGCAGCGTACACGATCGCAGCGGTTTGCCGTCGAGAAGGACGGTGCAGGCACCACATTGCGCGACGCCGCAGCCGTACTTGGTGCCCGTCAAACCGATCGCGTCGCGCAGAACCCAGAGGAGCGGCGTATCGCCGTCGACGTCGACGCGGTGCGAGCCGCCGTTCACTGTGATGGTGAAGGCCACGACCATCTCCGGTGTGTTGTGTTGTGTGAGCTAGCGATGATCGTGCGTGGAGTCAATTGAACACCTTCCGCGTCACCGTCACGCGTCGCGTTTTTTTGGTCACTTGTCGAAGTCGAGCGATGTTGAGAGCCGTCGATCTGATTCGATGTCCTCCTTCAGGGCAGTCATCTTCTGCTCCACGACACCAATCGCATCCGCACCGGCGATGAAGCGGCGAGGTGGCGGCGATTGACTCGTGATGGTGATGATCGCTCGCGCGAGCTTGGCAGGGTCCCCAGTCTGCTTGCCGTTCATCGATTTCCAATAGGCGACCAACGGATCGCGGCGCTCCGCGTAGTCCCCAATCGCCCCCTTGGCGTAGCTCGTCGATTCCTCCGAAAGCAGCTCCGTTCGAAAAAACCCTGGATTGACGATGGTCGTATGGATCCCGAATGGCGCGACCTCCGCGCGCAGCGATTCCATAAACCCTTCGAGCCCGAACTTCGACGCCGCGTAGGCTGTTCCGAACTCGAAGCCCGAAAGCCCGGCGGACGAGGAGATCGAGATGATGTGCCCGGAGCGCTGCTTGC
>JANNJV010000222.1:0-6134 GCA_031395945.1 Gemmatimonadota bacterium
TGGGCTTTGGGCTCTGGACTACGGGCTTTTGGGCTCTGGCACACAGCCCACAGCCCAAAGCTCACAGCCCATAACCCAAAGCCAGCATTTCACCCATTGCCCCCGGTGGATTCGAACCACCATTCTGCGGTCCAAAGCCGCATGTCCTGCCATTGGACGAGGGGGCAGACGCGCTCGCCGAGTGAGCTAGGAAAGCTATTCCAGCACTTCGACTTGGACAACTCGCGACGACGTGCGCGTGGGGATGACCAGCGCCTCGACGCGAAGCTGCAGCGGGTCTGGAGTAAAGTCGTCGAAAAGCCCGAAAACGCAGGACCCGGAACCCGACAGCCGTGCCATTCGAGCGCCCATCGCGGTGAGTCGCTCGCGGATCTCGCGAAGGACTGGATGGCGCCGTTCCACCACGGGCTCGAAGTCGTTTCGCGAGTCCCGCGTCAGGCCCTTCCAACCGGGCTGCAACTCTGCCCGGGCCCGGTCGTGCCCAGTCCCATCACCTCCAGGCGACCCGGCGAGACCCCGATCCTCGTCAAGCCACCGGTAGGCGTCCGCGGTCCCAATGCCGAATGGCGGCACGACCAGGAGTAGCTGCGCCGGCGCCAGGACCTGTGGAACGCCCACGAGAGAATCCCCGCGGCCAGCACCCAGCGCCATCACATCAGCGCCGGTGAGAAACGCGACATCCGCTCCGAGCGTGGAGCCAAGCTTCTGCAATTCATCCCCGTCCAGTGGTGTGGGTGCCAACGCGTTCAGCGCGCGTAGAACGGCGCCGGCGTCCGCGCTTCCGCCGCCAAGGCCGCCGCCCACCGGAATCCGCTTCGTCACCTCGATCGCAAAACCCCTGAGGAAGTCCCCGCCGACACGCTCGGCGTACTCCACGGCGGCGCGGTAAGCAAGATTCTTCTCAGTGGGTCCAAGCCCCTCCCGGGGCATGGCGGGACCCGACGCGTCGAACGACCGCTCGTTTCCGCCGACGCGCACGGTGACGTCATCCGCAAGGTCGATGCGGTGAAACAGGGTCCTGATCTCGTGATAGCCGTCAGGCAGGCGACCCAGAACGTCCAGGAACAGGTTCACCTTCGCCTGCGCCCGCACCCGCGCAACTCGCATCAGCGGCCGATCTGCTTCAGGTCGCTGAGCTTGAGCCCGCTCCGCGCGAGGTAGTAGAGTCCAAAAAGCGTGATGGGGATGAGCGAAAGCACGTGATAGATCACGGCCCACGCCACCGCGAGACTCTCGGAGACGCCATACAGCGTCAAGCTGGCCACAGCGGCGGCCTCGAACAACCCGAAGAACCCGGGTGTTGACGGGAGCGCCACGCCTATCACGATGAGGCCCTGCACGAACAACGTGGCAGAGAACGGCGCGCTGATGCCGATCGCGCGAAACATGATGTAGAACGCCAGCGCCTGCACCAACCAGTGGAGCAGGGCCCACCATAGCACCGAGGCGAAACGGGCGGGATGCCGCAGCACCCCCAGCCCGTCGGCGAACGAGCGCAACATGATGCGTCCACGATCCTCGAACCGCGGTGCCACGCGCCGCGCGAACATGGCGTAAAGCCGGATCAATCGATCCGGGAAAAACACCACACCGTACATCGCCGCAGCGAGAACGGCGACGATGACTACTCCACTTCCCGCGTAGTGGTACGCCGGCCGGCCAGCCACGAGCACGTCGGACGGAAAACGCGGGTCGAACATCGCGAGAACCATGAGCGCCAGGACGATGACCGCGTCGAAGGCGCGGTCCACCACCAGCGAAGCGAACGACGCCGAGAACGGAACCGGGGTGAGGCGCGACAGCATGAATGCCCGCACCAGCTCGCCGGCGCGCGCGGGCAGTACGTTATTCGCCATCATCCCAATTGCGGTGGCGCGCCACAGAGGCTGGAAGGGTAGGTCCGGCGCGATGGGGTCGAGAATCGGACGCCACCTACGGGCCCGCAACGGAAACATGCAGGTGCCGACCGCCACCGCCAGCAGTGTCAGGAGCGGATTGGCCTGCCGCATGTGGGCCTGGACTTCCGCCCACGGGACGTCGTGGAAGACCCACCAGAGCAGCAGAACAGTGAGCGCCAGGCCCACCGCCCCGCGCCACGGAATCTTCATGGGCGTTCGATCAGTTGGCGCGCGCGAGCTCAACGAGATCGTACAGCTCTTCGAGCATCTCGGGCGCCGGTGGGCCACCAGCGCCTCGGATGGCGTCGCGCACTTCGACCGCGCGATCGATCGCCGCGCGACCACGATAGAGCAGCGCGTCGACGGGCATGATGTCGTCCGTAATGGGCACCGGCTCCGCCAACCTCTCGCCTGACATCGCGTCAAAGCTCGCGATGGTCGCGTCCAGGGAGGACGCGTGCGCCTTGGCGGCGGGGGACGACACGGCGGAGAACACGCGAGCATGGCTTGCCGAGGTCGCGACGGGCGCGGCACCCGGACCGTTCGAGGGCACCGGAGCCTGCTGCGCCGGAGTCGGCGGCATCGGCCGCCCGCCCGGGGCTTCTGCCCGCGGCATCCCGATGTTGGCGACGGCTTGTTGCGCCTGACTCATTCGCAGGGGAGGCACGGACCGCTGCTGCAGCACCGGGGTGGGCGCGCTGGCGGCGGGTGAAATGGTTGACGCGAAGCTCGAGATGGAATCCAACGCGGACACGTTGAGGTCGCCGGTGCGCTCGAGGTACGCTTCGACCGTCTGCGCCACCGCCATCTGGCCGAAGCTTGCGGCCGTCTGGCGAATGGCGCGTAGCGAGCGACCCAGCTCACCGCGCGCATGCTCGCGATGAATCTCGTCAGTGGCTTGTCGCGCTTCCTCGATGACCCGGTGGAGATGCTCGCCCAGGCTCACCACTTCCATGCGAAATCGCTGGATGGGCGTGGTGGGTGGGTTCGTCGACGCGCTCACGATGTGTGGTCCCGCGTCGTTGAAAAAGAGATCGGCGACGGGGATCACGCGATCGGCACCGCTCCCCTGTGCCAACATCGCGTCCAGAGCCGACAGAAATGACTTGTAGTGCGGCGTCGAGATCGTCACCGGCTGTCCACCGGTGATGCCCGCGGAGATGGTGCGCAGCAGATTCGCGGCCGCGCGGAGCAAGTTGACGCGTTCGGCGGACAGGCGTTTCTCGCCCAGTTCGATGGGGCGCAGCGCAGACTCTGCCGCTTCTGACACCTCGGCGAGCGCAGATATCTCTTGAACGCCCGCCACGCCCCGCAGCGCGCGAACGCGTTGCAACACGTTGATGGCGCCCTCCCGATTGTCGGGACGGGTGGCCAAAAGTTCGAGGCCAGCCGCGATGTTGCTGGTCTCACTGGAGAAGAACGCCGGGCTGGTGGCAGCCTGCGGCGGCGTTGGGGGTGCGGGATACTGGACGTACTTTGCCAGCTCCGAGACGCGCTTCATGGCCCACTGGTCTTCCGCGGGCGACCACGCGCGCGCCGCGCGCACCAGGATCTTGAGATCATCCACGGCGGACGTCAGCACGCCCTTCAGTGCCTCGTCCCAGGGGAGCGTTCCCTGCCGCAGCGAGCGGCCCACCGCCTCGACCGACGACGCGAGCTCGGCGAACGCGGGTAGCTTGGCCATCGTCGCGCTGCCGCGCAGCGCCCGGGCGGCGCGCTGCAGACCTTCCGAATCAGGCCCTGTGGCCGTGGCACGCAACACAAAGCCGTCGAGGGCCTCGACGTACTCGCTGGCTTCGAGAACGAAAAAGTCGAGAAAAGAGGCGGAGGGGTTTGAACTCATCGCGTCTCGAAGTTAGGCCGATGCGCGGGCCGAGTCCATCACTTCGCGCAACTCTCGCACCGCTTCCGCCAGTCCGATGAAGAGGGCGCGGCTCACCACGGAGTGCCCGATGTTCAGCTCTTCAACCTCGGGGATACGGACAACAGGCACAACGTTGCCGACGGTCAGCCCGTGACCCGCATGCACCGCGAGCCCGAGTCGCGCCCCAAGTGTCGCCGCCGTCGTGAGCGCCTTCAACGAGGCGGGCTCACCGGGATGGTGGGCAAAGTGGCCGGTGTGCAGCTCGATGGCGTGCGCGCCGATGGCGCGCGAGGCCTCCACGGCTCGCTCATCGGGAACGATGAAGAGACTCGTGCGGATGTTGGCCTCGTTGAGCCTGGCGACACCGTCACGGATGCGGGCAGCGTTGCCCATCACGTCGAGACCACCTTCGGTCGTGACCTCCTCGCGGCGTTCCGGGACGAGCGACACCTGGAGCGGCTTTACGCGTAGCGCAATGGCAATCATCTCGTCGGTACAGGCCATCTCGAGGTTGAGAACCGTGCGAACCTCGCCGGCCAGACGCTCGATATCGCGGTCCTGAATGTGGCGCCGATCTTCGCGCAAGTGAGCCGTAATGCCATCGGCGCCGGCATCCTCGCAGACGCGCGCCGCGGCCACGGGATCGGGCTGGTCGCCGCGCCGCGCCTGACGCACGGTCGCGACATGGTCGATGTTGATGTAGAGGCGCTGTCTTCGCATGGGAGTTGGAGGAATCGGGCGTGCGAAGTAGTGAACCCGATGGCCTGCGCCGAGTACTATAGTTGAGTTGTCAGCGTTAGGTTGCCACCGTCCTCTCGGAGCGCGCGCGTGAAGAAGCTAGCGATTGTCCTCTTGCTTGTTCTGGCCGGGTGTCGCCGGCAGGTCGCCTCCACGACGCCACCGCCTGTCGGCGTCAACACACCCGGGGGCAGTTCGTCAAGGGACGCCGTGCAGCGCTTCATGACGGCCGCCAAGGCGCAGGACCTTCAGGCATTCGCCAATATCTGGGGGAGCACTGCCGGACCGGCCCGGGGCAACATGGACAAGGACGAGCTGGAGCAGCGCCAGCTCATTCTGTTCTGCTACCTGAAGCACGACAGCTACCGTGTGCTGAGTGAGTCGCCCTCCACGAACAGCGAACGCGTGTTGGCGCTGGAAATCAAGTACCACGACTTGACGCGCGTGGCAAATTTCTTTGCGACTCGGGGGCCGGAGAACCGCTGGTACGTGCGCGCCTTCGAAACCGACCCGCTCAAGGACATCTGCGCTCGGCGGTAGTCAGGACTCGGTGAGCTCGATGAGCACGCCACCAGTGGACGCGGGATGCAGGAAAGCGATGCGTTTGCCCTCGGCACCGATGCGCGGCACGTTATCGATGAGCCTGACACCTGCACGGCGGCAGCGTTCCAGTGTAGCGTTCAGATCATCAACAGCGAAACAGATGTGGTGAATGCCGGGACCTCGCTTGGCGACGAACCGGGCGATTGGAGACTCGGGCGATTTCGCCTCGAGCAACTCCACGAGCGAGTCGCCACACCGGAATCCGGCGATCCGGGCACCGTCAGTGTCATCGAGCGGTTGTTCAGGGAGGTCCAGCAGATCGCGGTAGAAGGGGAGGATACCATCGAGAGCGTCCACGGCGATGCCGATGTGCGCGATCCTGGTGCCACGTGGCGTGGCCTTTTGCATCTCAAGTACTCCGGCGCTGGAAGGGCGCTGGGAATCTACATCTATAGAGTGGCGTTCCAGGAATAGTCAGGCTCTCACGACGAAGGGGAGGAGCGGCAGGCATATGGGGGACAATACCAGGGCGGTTACGGACGACACGTTCGAGATGGAAATCGAGAAGCATGCCGGGCTTGCCGTCGTCGATTTCTGGGCGACATGGTGCGGCCCCTGCCGCATGATCGCGCCCATTCTCGAGCAGCTGGCCACCGAATACGCGGGGAAAGTGAAGGTGGCGAAGCTCGACGTAGACACCAACATCAAGACGGCCACGCGGTTCAACGTGCGCTCGATCCCGCTCCTGCTGTTCTTCAAGGACGGCAAGGTCGTGGATCAGATCGTCGGCGCCGTGCCAAAAATGCACATCGAGACGAAGCTGGCGCAGCACGCGGCGTGAGGTAGGTGGTGGGTGATCGGTGGTGGGTGGGAGGGGGAGTGCCCTGCGACCTACCACCAACCACCTATAACCGACCACCTGGCAGCACCTAGCACCTTTGCGCGCACCGGCCAATATTGCCGGTCCATGCCCTCCATCGTCGCGGGACTGCGCTTCCCGTATTCGCGCATACTGCTCCCGCGGACCCGGCTCGCCTACGTCCACGTGAAGAACATGCTGTCCGATGCCAAGCGCGATCGGGCGGCCCGGC
>JANNJV010000283.1:0-11628 GCA_031395945.1 Gemmatimonadota bacterium
ATCATGCCTTTCATGCCGCACGACGGACACTGCGCCGTGGGTGATCCGGGCTCGCCCTTGAGGGCGGGATCGTCCGCGCGGAAGCGCCGCTTACAGTTCTTGCATTCCACCAGCGGGTCCACGAAGCCGCTCACATGCCCGCTGGCTTCCCACACTTTCGGATGCATCAGGATGGCGCTGTCCAGCCCCTCGATGTCGTCGCGCAACCGGACCATGTCACGCCACCAGCGGTCCTGGAGATTCCGTTTCAGCTCGACGCCCAACGGCCCGTAGTCCCATACGGACGCCGCGCCACCATAGATCTCCGACGATTGGTAGACGAATCCGCGCCGCTTGGCGAGCGACACGAGCTTTTCGAGAACGTCGGGATAGTTTGGCAAAAGGCTCTGGGCTCTGGGCTCTGGGCTTAGGCAAATTAGCTCGACAAGCTGCTGGTCATGTATCCAGCTCGGCGCTGAGCTTGGGCTCCGTAGGCGGGCGCTGTCCCAGAATGCGGGCGACGATTCTGTCGCCATGGAAGCGCCCATTCTCGATGAAGACCTTGTTGGCGTCATAACCGGCGACGACGACGCCTGCGATGAAGACGCCCGGCACCGACGTCTCCAGCGACTCCGGATCGTGCTGCGGAATGCCGGTCTGCAGGTCGATGGGAACGCCGATCTGTCGCAGCAGTTGGAGGTCGGGGGCGAAGCCCGTCAGCAGGTACACCCGGGTCGCGTTCAGCCGCTCGATCGTGTCCCTGGTCATGAGACTAACGGCGTCCCCCTCGATTCGGGTGACGCGCGAGTTCCACCGGACCGCGATGCTTCCATCCTTCATCCGATTTTCGAGATCGGGAAGGACCCACGGCTTGATCTTCTTGTCGAAGGTCGGACCGAAATGCACGAGCGTCACGTGCGCGCCCGATCGCCAGAGATCGAGCGCGGCTTCCGCGGCAGAGTTCCCACCCCCCACGACGACGGCCTGCTGCTGAAACGCCTCGTGTCCTTCGCGGTACACGTGGCTCACGTGCGGCAGATCTTCTCCCGGGACATTGATCCGGTTGGGAGAACCGAAATAGCCGGTGGCGATGACGACCGCGGCGGCTCGCGTGGTCTGCTCCGTACCACCACTCGTCGTCGATTGGACGGCGAACGTCGCCCCGTCGCGGTCGATGCGATGCACACGCTCGTACTGCCGTACCGGAATCTGAAAATGCCGCACCACGGCGCGGTAGTACGCCAGCCCGTCACGTCGCGTGGGTTTGTCGCCGGCGACGACGAAGGGCACGTCGCCCAGGGACAGTTTCTCGGCGGTCGAGAAAAAACTCACGTAGGTGGGATACTGCGCGATGGTACTGCAGATCGCCTGTCCTTCGAGCACCACGGCCGTGAGACCCGCGCGTTGCGCGCTGATGGCGGCCGCGAGCCCACACGGTCCGCCCCCGACGATCAGCAGGTCACAGGCCGATGATCTGATCACGACGCGTCCCCACACTCACGTACGTGATAGGCGCCTCGACCAGCTCGCGCATGCGGTCGAGATACGCGCGGGCGGCGCCGGGCAGGTCCTCGATCTTGCGCGCGTCAGCGGTGGAACGCTGCCATCCCGGAACCCATTCATACTTGGGCACCGCCCGCTCGAGCGCGGTGAGGTCGGCTGGAAACTCCTCGTGCAACTCACCGTCGATCTCGTACCCGGAGCAGAGCGCGATCCGGTCGAACGTGTCCAGCACATCGAGCTTGGTGACCGCAAGATCGGTGAGGCCGTTGATGCGCGTGGCGTAGCGCACCACCACCGCGTCGAACCAGCCGCACCGGCGGGGACGGCCGGTGGTGGCGCCGAACTCGTTGCCCAGCTTTCGGGTGTGCTCGCCCACGGCCTCATCCATCTCGGTGGGCAGCGGGCCGCCGCCCACGCGCGTGGTATACGCCTTCACCACCCCAAGCACCGCGTCGATGACCGTGGGCGCAATGCCGACACCCGTCGCCGCGCCGCCCGCAGTGGTGTTGCTCGATGTCACATAGGGATACGTGCCGTGATCCACATCCAGCAGCGAGCCCTGCGCCCCTTCCAGAAGCACGGCCGCGCGACTCTGCACCGCGCGATGGATCATGAGCCCCACGTCTTCGGCCAGCGGAAGCAATCGCTCGGCGAGTGCGCCCAGGAGATCGATAGTCTCATCGACGGCCACGCGCTTCTTGCTCTTGAAGCGGCCCAGCTGCGCGTTTGCGTGCTCGGCGCCCTGCGTGACGAGCTCCGTGAGCCGCGTTGGATTCCGGAGATCCAGCACCCGCACGCCCCGGCGCGCAACCTTGTCCTCGTACGCGGGACCGATCCCGCGGCCGGTGGTGCCGATGGCCTTGCTCGCGGTACTGTCGCCGTCCACGAGCTTGTGGTACGGCAGCACCAGATGGGCCCGCTCGCTGACGTAGAGGCGCCCTTCCACGTCGATGCCGTCCTTCACCAGGCCGTCGATCTCCACGAACAGCTGCTGGGGGTCCAGCACGACGCCGTTGCCAATGGCGCAGCGCACGCCGGGATGGAGGATGCCGCTTGGAATCTGGTGCAGAACGAACGTGTGGTCGCCCAGGTCTACGGTGTGACCAGCGTTCGCGCCGCCCTGGTAGCGCACCACCCACGCGGCGCGCTCGGCTAGCACGTCTACGAGCTTACCCTTGCCCTCGTCGCCCCACTGTGAGCCGACTACGACCACGGTGCGTCGTGAGTCCTCGAACATGTCGCTCCCAAGGCACAAAAAAATACGCCCCGGCCGATCGCCGGGGCGTTGATCGAATCTACCCTCTCACGAGAGAGAGTCAATCAGTCGTGGCCAGCTCAGAAGGCCGCGCTCCAGAGCAGCCATACGGTGATCATCAGGCCGGCGGCAACCTTCATCGCCGCGGCAACAGCGCGTCCAATGAGCGCCCCCGTAGCCGCACGCGTGGACGCCTTGGCACCGCTGCCAAGCGAATACTCGGCGATCAGCGCGCCGGCGAAGGCACCGGCGAAGGCGCCGATGATGGATCCGATGACGGGAACGGGCACGCCCATGATGGCGCCCACCGTACCGCCGATGATCGCGCCCCAACTGGCGCGGCGCGACCCGCCATACTTCTTGGTGTACGTGCCCGACATCGTGAACTCGAGCACTTCCGCGATGACCGCGATGACAGACACCGCGACGAGCGTGAACCAGCCGATGGAATCCGGCACCAGGATCGAATACCCCACGCCGGCCGCGAGCATTACCCAGGTTCCAGGCAGCCCCAACGGTATGATGAAGACGGAGAGCAGCAGGATCGCAGCGAGAAGGATGATTTCCATGGGAACGGCTATGGGCTTGGGGTCTTGGGCTGTGGAAGAGCTATGGGCTTTGCGTCGTGGGCTCTAAGCGACGGCCATTCAAATCCAGGGCCCAAAGCCCAGGACCCAGTGCCCAGAGCCCAGAGCCCTCATCGAAGTTCCCGGACTGTGGCGGCCATCAGTGCGGCGGTCTCCGGAATGCCGGTGCCGCGCAGCTGGTCCAGATTGTCCCGGCCGCTGTGCACTCGAGCCAGTGATCGCAACGAGCCAAAGCTGAATGTGACGGACGAGAGGCCGGCGTCGGTGAACGCCACGGAGTCGGTGAGTATGCCAGCGGCCATCCGAGCTGCGTGGTGCGCCACTCCAGTGGAGGACGACGCACGCGATACTGCCATCAGTAGGTCAGTGGGCCGCTTGCCTGTGAACATCACTTTCACCTCGCCAGCGTCATCGACGCCGTCGCAGTTCAGCACGACGCCGGAGTGCGCCTCGGCCGCCCAGGCACGGGCCCCGGCCAAGCCCAGCTCTTCGGCGTCGGTGATCAATACGCCTACGCGGCGGTGATCACCGAGTTGGCGCGCCGCCGCCAGCACGGTGGCCACGCCCGACGCATTGTCGAGCGCTCCGGGAGACTGTGAGCCTACCACACTGAGCACTACGGGCACGGCGCCCGCGAGTGTCAGCGCAGCCGCCGCCGCCCAGACAATGGAATGCGTGAAAGCGCCGAAGGCCGCGGCGATGGCCAGTCCAAGCGTCACGATCAAACCGAGTGATTCCAACACGATCCCAACGCTCCGCACCAGCGTGGGCACTGGTTGCGACTTACTGTCCAGATGCGCGCACAACCAGATGGCCGGCGCCTCGCGACCCTTAGTGGCTTCGAGATTCGTTCCCTGATTTCGCAGCACCGGAACCGCACGCACGCCACTGCGCGACAACCATCGCCCGGCCAGATAGATCGCGATTGCTCCGATCGCCACGACGAGCAGCGGCGACCACTGTGCGCCTCGAGCGCCCCAGTGCCCGGCGATGCCGACGGCCATGGCGCCAGCCGCGCCGAGCACGGGAGTGGCAAAGCGACCGGGAAACTCAGAGAACTCGAATTGGCGCTCGCGCACCTCGAAGCCCATCTGGCGCAGCTCGAGCGCGCACCGCTCGCGCGCCGTGGCGATGGCGCTGCCGCCGGTGGGTCTCGGAGACGCGGCGATCTCGATCAGCAGCTTGTAATCCTGCGTGAGCGAGGCGAACGACGGATCTTCGCGCATCACGCAGGGGAGGACAAACGGTTAGGCGGCGACGGGTTGCTCCGCGTCGCGCATCAACTGGCGCACGCGCGCCAGATCGGCTGCGCCGAGGGGTTGCAGCGGGGAACGGGGGGCTCCTCCGCGCAACCCCGCGGCATCGAGCGCGGCTTTCACGCCTGCGACTCCCAGTTCTCCCACGATTGTCTTAGCCAGTGGGAGCAGCCGGTTTTGCAGCTCGTCCGCCGACGCGGCGTCCTTGCGCGACACGGCGTCGGCCACCGCGAGCGAGAGCTCGGGCACGAACAGTCCCACGGCGAGAATCCCCGCGCGAGCGCCCAGCTGCAGTGCCGTCCTCCACAATTGGCCGCTCCCCGTGAGCACGGCGAACGCGTCGCTTTGAGACTGTAAATAGCCTTCCAACGACTCGCGATCTCCAGAGCTGTCCTTGATGCCGATGATATTCTCGTGGCGGGAAAGCTCCTGCACGAGTGAGTTGGACAGCCTGAAATGCATGTACTTGGGGATGTTGTACAAAAGGACCGGCACGGGGCATTCGTCCGCGACGCGGAGGTAATGCGCGCGCAGCGCGGCATCGTCCATGGCGCTCCCGAAGTAATGCGGTGCAACCACCAGCGCCGCATCCACGCCACGCTCCGCGGCGTTATCCGCGAATTTCAGGGTGGTGCGAGTGGACTCTGCACCTACCCCCGCAATCAGGAGTCGATCGCTGCCGACATGCGGACGCGCCCACTCCACCAACTGCTCGCGCTCGCGCTCATCCAGCAACGCCGCTTCGCCCGTCGATCCCGAGACCACAAGGCCGGCCAGCCCCTGCTGCATGTGCGCCCGCGCATTGGATTCGAAGGCCGCACGATCCAGCTCTCCGTCCGCCCGAAACGGGGTGGTGACCGGACCATACACGCCGCGCAATGCCTGTCTCATAATTGAATGAAGTCGAGTCCAGCGCCCGCCGGCACCCCGTCCCCAACTCCAACGCCGGCATTGATGATCACTCTCGTACTCTCAATATCCTGCCCGCTTGTCCACGAGGTTTCGCAACGTTTCGCTTCGATGGTAGCGGCCCCAGTTGTCGCAGAACAGCTCCAGCGCACGCGGCCAGAAACGGCCCGGTGACACGGGTGAGATGTGTGGCGTGAGCAGAACGGACCGAAGCTGCCACAGCGGACTTTGCGTCGCCAGTGGCTCCTCGCGAAACACATCCAGCACCGCGCCGCGCAGGTGCCCGCTCTTCAGCAATCCTACCAGCGCGACTTCATCGACCAACGCTCCGCGCGCCACGTTCACCACGATGGCACCGGCTTTCATTCGGTGCAGGCGGTCGGCAGACAGCAGGCCCTTGCTTGCGTTGGTGAGTGGAGCGGCGAGTACGACGACGTCCGCCATCCTGAGTTCAGAGTCGACCGCATTGGCCCCAACCACGCGTTCGAACCCCGCGGGCACGCCGCGCTCGGGATGTAGCCGCACGCCAATGCATCGGGCGCCCAACGCCGTCAGGCGCGTGGCGACTTCACCGCCGATGCCACCGGCGCCGATGATCAGCACGACGGCCTGGCCGACCTCTCGAACGGGAGACTCGGGCGACACGAAGAACTTCTTGTCCCATACACGCTCCTGCTGCTGCGCGGCGGCGACATCCAGCCCGCGAAAGAAGTGCAGGACACCGGCGACCACGTACTCGGCTATCGGAACGGCGTGGACACCTGCGGAATTGGTGAGCATCACCGGGCTCGCCACCATCTCGTCGTAGAGCGCACTACCCACCCCGGCCGCCGCCGAGTGCACCCAGCGCAGGCTGCGATTCTGCAGGAACAGCACGCGCGGAATGCCGAAGCCGAAATAGGCCTCCGCGTCGCGAATGGCGTCCATGGATTCGGTGCTGGGCTGCGGCGGGCCGTCACCGTCAGAGCTCGTGAGCTCACGAACCACGTGGATACGCCATCCCGCGGGTTTGGCGGCCACGATGGTCGCTTCGCCTTCGGGGGTGAGGGCCCAGTTCTTCGACCGGGCCGCGAGATCCACCACGAGGAGCCGCTCTGACACGCGATCAGCCGACGTGCACGCTGAGGATGTCGGCGTTGGTGAGCAGTTTTTCGGTGACCACGTCGTACTGCCGGGCCGGACCCGCAAGCTTCAACTCGAAAACGCGGTCCTCGGCATGATCGAACATGTGTGACGCCAGGATCTTGATGCCGCTGGCACCCAGCAGAAGCTCGAGCTCATCGTTCGAGAACCCGGGCTTTGCGCGGATGGTACAGCTCAACACCCGCCGCGCGCGGCGCAGGCGGTGCTCGATGTTACCCAGCCCGGCCAGCACCAGGGTGACCAGCACCCCGGCGCCCGCGGCCTCGAGATAGTGCCCTGCGCCGATGGTGATTCCGACGGCCGCCACCACCCAGATGGTGGCCGCCGACGTCAGCCCAGTGATCGTGCCCCGCGCTTGCATGATCGTGCCTGCGCCGATGAATCCGATGCCGGTGACGATCTGGGCCGCGAGTCGCGACGGGTCGCCGAGCCTGACCCCGCCTGGCCCCACCACCATTCCGATGGACACGTCGGTCAGGAGCGTGGCGCCCATGCAGATGAGGATGTTGGTCCGGAGACCCGCCGGCTTGCCGGCAATCTCGCGCTCGAGCCCAACGGCCCCGCCCAGCACGACCGCAAGCGACAGTTTCAGCAGCAGGTCGAGCCGGAAGGTCCCTACGATTTCCCTGAAGTCGGGTAACGCAGAAGCGAGCGTGAGGAGGATGGCTTACTCCCGGGGCTGAGACAAACTAGCGTGACGACGCCAACTGGTCCGGTCTGCTTCATGGCATCCCCTGAGAATCGTCAGGAAACGTCCGGTGCAAATCGTATGCGTGGGGGCGCAGCGGCGCCAGACTTCAGAAGGCTGACGTGTGGGGGCCCTGCGCGCATTCCTCGCAGAGTGTGGCGCTGCACTCGAGACGCGAGCCACATCCGCCGCACAAGCTGTACACGCGAACGCCGTCGCGCGTGACGTCGCGGAAGATGGGGGCACCGAACGAAAGCAGCAGGGACGGCCCCGAGGCAATGCCCTGCTTCCTCAATCGCCATGAGCGCAACCGCGCCAATATGGACCGTAAATACCGCATTCGTTCGGTACCTCCGTCCACAGTAAAACGCAGAAGCTGTGCCTATTGAAAAGTGAAGCGTGGGGAGTGCGGAGTGGGAATGCGTGAGCATGGTCACTTCCCTCTACACACTGCCCGCTGCCCACGTTCTAGTCTATGCCCATACGCTCCCGAACGTCGCGAATCGTTTGTTTCGCTATCGTCGCGCACTTTTCGGTTCCAGAGGCCAGCGCGTCGTCCACGAGTTTTGGATTCGCTTTCAACTCCTTCGCGCGCGCCTGGATAGGAACGAGATCGGCTACCATGTTCTCGTGCAATACCCGCTTACAATCGATGCAACCCCATCCCGCAGTACTGCACTGCACGGCGACGTGCTCGACTGTAGCCGGAGGACTGAAAGCCTTGTGCAACTGAAAAATGTTGCAGACCTCCGGCGTGCCCGGGTCGGTGCGTTTCACTCGCTTCGGGTCGGTGACCGCCGGTCGTAGCTTCTCCCAGATCTGTTCCGACGACTCGAGCAGGCCCACGGTGTTGCCCAGGGACTTGGACATCTTGGACATGCCATCCAGTCCCATGATGCGGGGCGTGGGTGAAAGGAGCGGCCTTGGCTCCGCGAAGAACTCCTTCCCGCGTCCGAATTGCGCATTCCACCGCCGGGCGACCACGCGCGACAGTTCGAGATGCTGCACTTGATCTTCGCCAACCGGAACCAGGTCCGCGTGATACAACAGGATGTCCGCCGCCTGAAGCACGGGATAAGTCAGTAGTCCCACGGCGACGCTCTCCTGCCGCTGCGACTTCTCCTTGAACTGGGTTTGCCGCTCCAGTTCTCCCAGTGGCGCAACCGTGTTGAAGATCCAGGCCAGCTCGGTATGTTCCGGCACCGTTGACTGAACAAGCAGCGACGCGACGTTCGGATCGATGCCCGACGCAAGCAACGAGATGGCCATTTCGCGACGCCGCACGCGCAACAGGTCCGGATCGTAGGGGACCGTGATGGCGTGATAGTCCACGATACAGACAATGGTCGGGTGCTGATGTTGCAAACGCACCCAATTCTTCACCGCTCCCAGGTAGTTGCCAATGTGCAGCTCGCCCGAGGGCTGAATCCCGCTAAAAATCCGTGACATCAGGTGAAGGTAGGAGTGGCCAAAATGCCGGGCAAGGAAGCGTGCGCCCGACGGACGGTCGCGCCCTGTTGGCGACATGCGTGGCGGCCGCCGTCCGCGCGGCCGAGGTGATTCGCACCGCTGCCGCAAAGCTGAGCGAAGTGCACTGGGAAGCGAAGGGGCCAGCCGATTTTGTCAGTCACGTTGACCGGGACGCCGAAGCCGCGATCGCGGCCGTCGTCTCCGAACGGCACCCGGGCGCTATCTTGCTCGCCGAAGAAGGCTCCCCTACGGCGGCGCACGGTGAGCTCACCTTCATCGCGGATCCGTTGGACGGCACCACCAACTTCCTGCACGGGTTTCCGTGGTACGCCGTCTCGATCGCGGCGCTGTCGCAGGGCGCGCCGGTGGCTGGTGTGGTGCTCAACGTTCCCAACGGCGAGCTGTTCACGGCCACGGTGGGCGGAGGCGCTCGGCGCAATGGTCAGCCGATTCGCGTTTCGGCGATCACCGAACCAGGCCGCGCATTGATCGGCACGGGCTTTCCGTTCAAGCACCGCGAGGGCGTCGCGCCCTACATTGCGGTGCTTCCCAGCTTGATGGAGGCCACTGCCGGATTGCGTCGCGCCGGAGCGGCGGCGCTGGATCTCTGCGACGTTGCGTGCGGGCGGTTCGATGCTTTTTGGGAGTACAGCCTGGCACCGTGGGACATCGCCGCCGGTATTCTGATGATCCGCGAAGCGGGCGGTGTGGTGACGGATCTCGACGGCAGGCCGGCCCGGGTGGACCATGGCGCGATCGTGGCTGGAAATCCGGTGATGCAGGCCTGGTTGTTACAGCAACTCCAAAGGCGGGGCTAGGGAACGGGCAAGGGGGAATTGGAAACTCAAACGGTTTCCCCGTTCCCCCTTCCCTGTTCCCTGTTCTCACCTTTCGTTACCACCCATGAAACTCGTCGAGTGCGTCCCCAACTTCTCCGAAGGCCGCCGCCCCGAAATCGTCACGCGCATCCGCGACGCGATCGCAACGGTGAAGGGCGTCAGCATCCTGGACGTCTCCTCGGACCACTCTCATAACCGCACGGTCATCACCTTCGTCGTTCCAGTCGAACACGCGGTCGACGCCGCCTTTGCGGGTATAGCCGAAGCCCGTACGCATATCGACCTCACCCGGCACCAGGGCGAGCACCCTCGCATGGGCGCCACAGACGTTGTCCCGTTCATCCCGCTCGAAGGCAGCACGATGGAGGACTGCATCGTGCTCGCGCGAGCCTTGGGCGAGCGTGTCGGACGGGAGCTCGAGGTGCCGGTGTTCCTCTACGAGCGCGCCGCCACGCGCCCCGATCGCGAGAACCTGGCCGACGTTCGTCGCGGCGAGTTCGAAGGACTGCGCGACGAGATCGGGAAGAATCCCGCACGTGTGCCAGACTTCGGTCCATCGCGCATCCACCCGACCGCCGGCGCCGTGGCCATTGGAGCGCGGCCCTTTCTCGTGGCGTACAACGTCTACCTTGGCGACGCGAAAAACGTCCCGGTCGCCAAGGAAGTCGCGAAGGCGGTCCGCGGCTCGTCGGGAGGTCTGCGCTACGTGAAAGGACTGGGGCTCGAGGTGGACGGACAGGCGCAGGTATCCATGAACCTTGTGGATACGGAGAAGACACCGCTCTACCGCGCGTTCGACGTCGTGAAAATGGAGGCAGAAGCGCGCGGCGTATCACCCACGTGGAGCGAAATCGTCGGTCTGGTCCCCGAGCGCGTGCTGTTCGATACCGCCGCGCGACACGTGCAGCTGCGCGACTTCAAGCCCGAGATGGTGCTGGAGCACAAGGTCCGCTCCGCCGTCGGCGGCGGTGAATCGCTGGGCGGATTCGTGGCAGCGGTGGCCGCGCCGACAGCAGCGCCTGGCGGCGGCAGTGTGGCGGCTCATGCCGGGGCGCTGGCCGCCGCGCTCGCGCAGATGGTCGCGGGACTCACGATCGGCAAGAAGAAGTACGCGGCCGTCGAAAAGGAGATGAAGGAGGTCGCGCTCCAGGCCTCCGCACTTGTAAACGAGCTGTCAGCGCTGGGTCCGAAAGACGCCGCCGCGTACTCGGTGGTGATGGATGCCTACAAGTTGCCAAGCGAGTCTCCCGCCGCCGCCGCGGCAAAGAAGGAGGCGGTGACACGGGCGCTGCTGGGGGCCGCCGAGGTCCCACTGGAGACAGCGCGTGCCTGCGTGCGGGTGCTGGACCTGGCGGCCGCCGTGGCGGCGCGCGGCAACACCAACGCTGTCTCGGACGCGGGCGTCGCCGCACTCCTCGCCGAAGCGGCCTGCAAGGGCGCCGTATACAACGTTCGCATCAACGTGAGCTCGCTGGACGACAAAGCAAAAGGCGCCCGCCTCGTGGAAGAGTGCGGACGCCTGTTGCGAATGGCTTCTGAACGCGCGCTGGCCGTTACGGCGTTAGTGGAGCAGGCGATCGGCTAGGATCGAGCAGTGAGTTGAAGAAGAGCCGGAACGTGCCGTGCGGCTGCGCGCGGAACAGGATCTCCGGGCCGAACAGGTAGAGCGAGCCCTGACCGATGCGCGCCTCGACGATCGCGGCACCACCATTGAGGTATTGCTGGCCCCACGCCCAGCCGCTGCGCAGCGGCGTCGGCGTATCGAACCAGGCAATTGTCCGCACGCCCTTTGAACCCGCGTCGGCGTCGAGCTTGAACACCGGGCTTTCGTCGAACATGACGTCGACCGCAGCGGGCGATCCCCAGGCAATCGATGCGGTGGTATCAACGGAAACACGGAGCAAAGAGCCCGGGATGTAGTACTTCTCTCCTGGCAGCGGACGCTCCTCGCCGGATGCCGTGCGCTCGACGAGCGCGTCTTTCACCGGCAGGTTCAGCA
>JANNJV010000414.1:0-4673 GCA_031395945.1 Gemmatimonadota bacterium
CGAGACCGACGACTGGGCACACCAGGGACGCTACGATCGGACGCTGAACGCGGCGCATACGGTGGACACGTATCTCGCGGCGCTCTGGGCAGCCGTGCAGTCGCACCCACAGTATCGCGGCAAGACGACGCTGATCTTTACCGCAGATCATGGCCGCGGCGCTACCGCGCGCGACTGGAAGGATCATGGGCCTGCGATTCGCGGCGCCGATGAGACCTGGGTCGCTATGATGGGACCCGGCATGCAGGCGCACGGCGAGCTGCGCAACACCACGAACGTCACCGAGGCGCAGATCGCGGCGACGGTCGCCGCGGCAGTGGGCCTGGATTATCGTCGCGAAGTCCCTGCCGCTTCCAAAGCCATTCACGCCACGGTGCCCCGATAATCAGCCTCGCGGCGCCGATTGCGCGCCACCGCGCTGCATGGCAAGTTGCCCGGGTTCCTGTGACGACCCGCCAGCCGTGAAGAAAACGCTTCAATGAGTGTGACGGAGGGGCGCATTCCCGATTCCTTCCAGCCAGACATGCCGGACGATCCCAATGCCGTCCTCGACGCGTTGCTCCCCCTCATCAAGGAAGCGACACAAGGGGAGTACGAGATCGACCGGGAGCTGGGCAGGGGCGGCATGGCCGCGGTATACCTGGCACTCGACGTCGCCCTGAACCGCAGGGTGGCCATCAAGACCATGCTGCCGGACCTCATCACGCGCGCGTCCATGGTTCAGCGGTTCAAGCGTGAGGCGCAAATGGCGGCTGGCCTCAGCCATCCGCACATCATCCAGATCCACAGCGTCCGGGAGACGAAGCGGCTGGTCTACTTCGTCATGAAGTTCATCGAGGGGCGATCGATCGACTCCATTCTCAGCGATCGCGGGGCGCTGGACCTCGAGATGACGCGCCTCATCCTCCAGCAGGCAGCCAGCGCGCTCTCCTTCGCGCACCATCGCGGCGTGATCCATCGCGACGTGAAGCCCGCCAACATCATGATCGACGAGAATGGCTGGGCGGTGGTGACCGACTTCGGGATCGCCAAACTCGAGGATGCGCACAACCTCACGGCCACGGGTACGATGGTGGGGACGCCGCACTACATGAGTCCCGAGCAGTTTCACAACAAGCCGCTGACCGGTTGCTCCGACCAATATGCGCTGGGCATCGTCGCGTACGAGATGCTCACGGGAAAAAAGCCCTTCGACGGTGACACGTTCGCGGAGATCGTCACCAAGCAGTTGTTCAGTCCACCGCCGGACATTCGCAACGACCGGCCGGATCTGCCGGCCGCGGTCGTGGACGCCATCGGGCGGATGCTGGCAAAGGAGCCCGCCGAGCGCTTCCCGGATCTCGACGCCGCCATCGCCGCGTTCGGACATCCCGCGCCCGCATCGCTGGATCTGGTCCGCACGCAATTGGTGGCCATCGCCCGAAGTGCCGAGCAGCGAAAGCCAAGGCTCAGCGTTCCGGGGAGCCCTGTGCCGATCACGCGACCCAGCGCCCCGGCGACGCTTCTCACGCCGCCCCCATCAACACCGGCACCCGTGACGCGCGCACCAGCGACCCCGGCACCCGTGACGCGCGCACCAGCCACCCCGGCGCCAGCAACAGTCGTCGAGTCTTCGCGAACCCCGGCTACTGGCCCCCGCCGAAAATCACGATTCCTATGGTGGGCCGCTGCTGCCGTCGTGGTTCTTGTTGCGGGCGGCTACTTCGTTGCGACCCGATTGCTGGGACGCGAGCCCGGACTGGGCGTGGTTTTCGCCGGCGCGTCCGACGCGCCGGAACGCAACGCATCGTTCGCGCGTGGGGTACGGCTCTGGCAGCAGGGATCGCCAACGGCCGCCCAGGCGGAGTTTGTCCGCGCGGCACAGGAGGTACCGCGCAGCGCGATGCCTCACGTGTATCTCGCGCGCATCGCTCGCGATGGAGGAAACCTCGACATTGCTCGCATCCAGGCCGGACGCGCAGTGCAGCTGGAACCGAACAACGGAGCTGCGCTGCGCGAGATGGGATCTGTCTTGCTGGCTGAAGGCAGCTACGATGTGGCACGACGTTTCTTCGTACGCGCCGTGAGGGCCAACCCCAACGACCGCGTCTCCATGGGCTGGTTGGCATGCACGTTCCAGAAGCTCGGCCAACCGGATCAGGCAGCGCGCTGGATCGGGCGCGCGGGTCCCGGTGCCTGGACGTCGTGTGCGCGCTGAGGTCGGCAACTCCTAGCCCTGTCGATGTCGAGATCGCACGACCGGCTCCGACTTACTCGTGACGGCGGACCCAAGCCGGGCCGCCAAAACAAGACAAGGAGCCTGTCATGAAATACCTGCTGATCATGAACACGCCGCGCGACGGTTACGCGCAGTACCTCGCCTGGCCCAAGAAGATTCTCGAGGCGAACCAGGCGTTCATGGGACAGTTCACCAGCAAGCTGGGCAAGTCCGGCGAGTTGGTTGGCACATGGGGACTCGCGTCGCCGACCGAGGCAACGCTCGTGCGCGCAGGCAAGGAAGGCAAGCCGGTAACCGATGGTGTGTTCCCCGAATCCAAGGAGTTCCTCGCGGGCTTTTTTCTCGTGAACGTCAAGAATGCCGAGCGCGCGAAGCAACTGGCCGCCGAGCTCTCCGGCGCGCCTGGCGGCAAGGTCACGTCCGCCAGCGGCGCGCCCATCGAACACTTCTGGATCGAGGTGCGTGAAGTCCTGGGCTCGCACGAAGACATGAAGTGAGCGCGCTAGATCCTCGCTGACTGCGCGGCGACTTGCTCGGACGTGAGACCATAGATCGGCGGTGTCGGCACGCCACGCAAGCCGAGCATGAGATAGATCTGACCGCGGTGATGCGCCTCATGCTCGAGCATGGCGCGCAACCACTTCCATGTGGTGATCGGCGTGCCTGCCGGCGTCATGCACTTCCGCGCGAGTGCCTCCGTGGTGAGTCCCGCAAAGATCGCTCGGGACTCGTCATGCAGGCGATCGTAGTATTCAAGCACCTGGTCGAAGCCATCCGCGAGATCGCTTCCGTGACCGGAATACCGGCTCGGCTTTCCCTGCACCGTCTCGCCGTACATCCAGCGTTCGATGCCGGCCAGGTGCCGCACGATGTCACCAAAGGAAAACTTTCCCGCCGCGGGAGCCCACTCCAGGTCCGCCGGCGGAATGCACTGCAACACGCGCCGCGTTCTCCCATGCACGCTTGTCAGGTAGTCAACGAAGACGCCGATCTCGCGGATCTCCACCGCTAGTGGCTTCCTTCCATGGGATGGTGCACGGAGTTCGCGATGGCCAAGTTTGCGGGAATCCACGTCAACGGCATACGGACAGTCTGGCGCGCGACGCGCTCGCGTCGCAAGCTTGGGCGCCTTCAACCTCCCCGAGAATGCGCTGCCGAATTGCCCTCGCGCTGACGCTCCTTGCAGTCCACAGCCCAGAGCTCACAGCCCAAAGCCCAGCGACCCAAAGTCCAGAGCCCGCAGCCCGATTCCTGCAACCCGCCGGCGGCGACGGCCCCATCGCGCTGGGCACCACGAAGGGAGAGCGATACGGCCGGCTGGTGATTCGGAACGCGACGATCATCAGCGGACGTGGAAGCCCCGGGACGAATCGCGGCATGCCCCCGGAAGGCCCGGTGGACATCGTGATCGAGGGAAACACGATTGTGAACATGATCCCGATGGACGCCGTCAACGCGGCGGGGTACGGCCGGAACTATCAACGAGCGACGGGCGACCGCGTCATCGACGCCACGGGCATGTATGTCACTCCAGGTCTTGTGGAGATGCACGCCCACTTGCCCAGGGACGGCGCGAACCTCGGGGCGCGCGGCAGCGATTACGTCTATCGCATCTATCTGGGGCACGGTGTCACCGTTGTCCGCGACGCGGGCAATGGCGCGGGCATGCCCCAGCTGGGCGATCAGCGGCGCCAGGGCGACGCCAATCAGATCGTTGCGCCGCGGCTGATCCTCTGCCAGCGCTGGCCGCTCCCTTTGCGCCGCTGGGACGAAGGCAACACGCCGGACAAGGCCCGCCTGATGGTGAAGCAGATGAAGGATATGGGCGCCGACTGCGTGAAGATCAGCAAGAGCCCGGGCCACTACCCGGACGTGATGAAGGCAGCCACGGACGAAGCGAAGAAGCTCGGCATGTTCGTCATGGTTGACCTGAAGGTGTCCGAGTCCGACGCCGTTGTCGCATCCACGGCGGGCGTGCGCTCCATCGAGCACTGGTACGGCATCCCGGACGCGGCGCTGCTGGGTTCGCAGAGTTTCCCTGCCGACTACAACTACTGGGACGAGCTCGATCGCTTTCGCTTCGCGGGCAAGCTGTGGGAGGAAGCCGACCAGCACCCGGAACGATTACGCGCCGTGATCGACACGATGCTCAAGTATCGCACGAACTGGGATCCCACGATGTCCGTGTACGAGAGCAACCGAGATCTGGCGCGGCATCTGCGCGCCGCCTATCGCGAGACGCTGGTGCATCCCAGCGAGTTGGAGGCGGGCCCCGACACTTCGACGCACGGCGCGTTTCACCGGGAATGGAAGACGTCCGACGAGATCGCGTGGAAGCGCAATTTCGACATCTGGATGCGATGGGTGCGCGAATTCCATCAGCGTGGCGGTCTGCTCACGGCGGGCAGCGACGAAGGTACGTTCGGCGGCATTGGACTCATCCGCGAGCTCGAGC